>NZ_JBFUPK010000001.1:684163-1026244 GCF_041355105.1 Terriglobus sp. RCC_193
GCCGCTCCAGGCGAAGATGCTTCGCTTCCTGGAGAATGGCGAGATTCAGAAGGTGGGCGAAAATGAGCCCATTCGCGTGGATGTGCGCATTGTCGCGGCCACGCATCAGCCTTTGGAAGAGCTCGCGCATGATCATCGATTCCGGCTGGATCTGTACTATCGCCTTGCTGTATTTCCCGTGGAGATACCCGCGTTGCGTGAGAGGCGCGAGGATATTCCCATGCTGGTGGAACATACACTGCGCAAACTTGGCGACACTATGCCGCGCAAATCCATCAGCAGCGAAGCTCTTTCACTGTTAATGGATCTTGACTGGGCGGGCAATGTTCGTGAGCTTGGTCACATGATCCATCGCGCAGTGATTCTTTGCGGCGAGGAAGCGGGCATTCGGCCGGAACATATACGGCTGCCGGGGTGTATGCCCGCTATGCAACATTAGAAGATTCGCAATCAACCTTCCTATTGCAGTTAGGCCGCTCACAGGAGCGGCTTAACTCTTGGTCTTCTGCTTGCTTCATCGTCAGTAAGTCGTTCTGACTTGAGCGAAGGGAAGATTTTGATGCTTGAGATGCCGACAGCGGATGCACTGGAGCGTTATCTAACGCTTGCGACACAGCAGATGAAGCTGACCGCGGAGAATATGGCCAATGTAGACACTCCTGGCTACCGCACGCAGGGCCTGGACTTTCAGGGTGAGTTTGGGAAGGCGCTGGATGCGCACAGTGTTGTTGGTGATCCGACGGTAAGTGATGTTGGTGGACTGACATCGCGGCCGGATGGCAATAATGTCTCACTCGATCGGGAATCGACGCTGATGGCGCAGACACAATTGCAATTTCGAACCGGTGTGGAACTGCTTCGGCATCAGTACTCGCAAATGATGGAAGCGATCAAGTCAGATGGTAAGTGAGCCTAACTAAATGAATCTTTTTGGAATGATGCAGGTGACGAGTTCGGCCCTGACGGCACAGCGCGTGCGGGCCGACGTGGTGGCTGCAAATATGGCGAATGCCGAGACCACGCGAACCGAAGATGGAGTTCCGTATCAGCGGCAGAGTGTTGTGTTGCAGAGCGTGGGAGAAAACCCATTTGCTTCCGCGATGAAAAATTTTGGTGTGAACGATGCGAGTACGCCGGAAGGTGGTGTGAAAGTAGCAGAGATACTTAAGAGCGAGGCGCCGGCATTGCGACGTTATGAGCCTTCGCACCCGGATGCAGATGCAGATGGTTATGTCTCTTTTCCGGATATTAATCCAGTGACGGAGATGGTGGATCTGATGGGCGCCAGTCGCTCGTATGGCTTGAATGCAAGTGCTTTGCAGGCCGAAAAAGGCATGTTGAGCGCTTCGATTGACTTACTGAAGTAAACGGAAGGAAAAGAAAAAGATGTTGCCGATTCAAAATCCCACATTGCTTCGTGAAGCTCTTTTGCAGAGCAGGATTCCGGTGGCTGCGGGGCCAAACTCTGCGGAGAGCGTTTCGTCTTCAAATGTCTTCGGAAATATGGTGCAGGCGACACAGGAGCAGATTCGCGCTACCGATACGAAGGCACAGCAGGCGGTGACGGGATTGTTGAGTGGTCAGGGTGTGGATGTACACGAGGCCATGATCGCAACGCAGCAGGCGGACCTGACCTTTGAACTTGCGCTACAGGTGCGTAACAAAGCCGTGGCTGCTTACCAGCAGATGATGCAGATGCAGTTTTAACGCGACGGACGAGGAACGATGGCAGCGACGATGGAACCAGGAACGGCGATGAGTCGCAGCAACGCGATGCTGGCGACGTTCCGTGAACGATGGAGTGCCATGGAGCCTGCCCGCAGGCATCTGTTGGTGGGAAGTGTCGCAGCGTTGCTGGTCCTGTCCGGTATTTCCGTGTGGTGGAGTACGCGTACCGATTGGCGCGTCCTGTTCAGCGGGATGGATGGCAGAGATGCTGCGACCATGCAACAGCAATTGAGCGCGGCAGGGATTCGCTATCAGATCACGCCGGATGGAACGGCGCTGCAGGTTCCGGTGGAGCAACTGGACAAGGCTCGCGTTGCGATTTCGTCGTCGGGGCTGCCGCAATCCGGGCGCATGGGGTTTGAGCTTTTTGATAAGCCGAACTGGGTCGGAAGCGAGTTCGATGAAAAGGTGAATTATCAGCGTGCGCTGGAAGGAGAGTTGGAGCACACGATTGGAACATTGCAATCGGTGCGTTCAGCGCGGGTGCATGTGGTGTTGCCGAAGCAGGGTGCGTTTGCGTCGGAAGATCAGCCTGCAAAGGCTTCGGCTGTGCTGAAGTTGCGGCGATCGAATCTGCCACGGGAGCAGAGTGATGCGATTCGTAATCTGATTGCAGGTTCGATTGAGGGTTTAAAGCCGGAAGCCGTGACGCTGGTGGACGCGGACGGACACATGGACTTCGCTGCAAATGCTGCGTCCGCCAATGATCGCGAAGAAGAGATTGCGCTGCAGAACAAGTTGACGCAGGTGCTGGAGCCGATGGCGGGTGCAGGCAATGTTCATGCGACGGTTTCGATCAGCTATGTGCAGGGATCGGAAGAACACACCGATGAGGTTTATGATCCGCAACTCTCTGCTCCGCTAAGTATGCAGCGGACGGAGCAGCTTGCGCAGGCATCGCGACCCGGTGGTGTTGCCGGCACGGGAAGCAACACACCCGCAGCGCAACCAACGGCGCAAAATGCTCCACTCAACGGTACGACCGCGGCGGTTGCTGCAGGACCATCCCCATCGACTGCAACGTCTGGTCAGACACAGAACTCGCATGAAGAGAGTACGCAGTATGCCGTGACACGACACGTGAGCCATACTGCCGAGTCACCTGGACGTATACGACGTATTACTGCTGCGGTTGTGGTGAATGACCGCGAGATTCGACAGATGAGTGGGAAAGAACTGCACACAGCATGGCAGCATCGCACCGCGGAGGAGATGAAGCAACTGCAGCAATTGGCGCAGGCAGCCGTGGGATATGACGAGAGACGGGGAGACTCCGTGGTGCTGGAGAATCTGGCATTTTCCGGGAATAACGACGATGCCCAGGTGTCGGGCTGGTCACGATTTACAACGTCGACGACGGAGCTGTTGCGAACACAGCCTACGCTGCCACGAGCATTGGCAACATTGGCAGGTATTGTGCTGTTGGGGATGTTGGTACTCCGACCGTTGACGAAACAGACACAAAGCCTGTTACGGGCGCCTATGCCGGAACGTCCAATGTTGGCGGCAGCTTCGGCGGAAGAGGCGATTGCGAATGAAGCCGTGTTAGGAAGAAGCGGCGCCCACATGAACACCCAGCATATCTTTGATCGTGTGACGGAACAGATCAAGGCAGAGCCGAAAAGCAACACGAGATTAATCGGTTCCTGGATCAGGGCTGGTAGCGAGGAGTTGGACTAAATGACTCCGACACCGGTTGCATTACCTTCTCCTTCGTCTCGCCTGGCTTTGCCGGAGATGCCGCTGCTGAATATTTCACCCCTGCGCAAGGCGGCCATCCTGATTGTGACCCTGGGCGAGGAAACTGCGAAGGCATTGTTGCGTGAGCTGGGTGAACTGGAGGTGCAGCGCCTGACCGAAGAGCTGTCTCGTGTGGGTGATATCAGCCCGGAAGAGCAGACGCAGGTATTGCTGGAATTTTATGGCCTGCAGGAGACGCAGCAATACATGTTGCGTGGGGGCATGGATTATGCCACACGATTGCTCACAGAGACATTTGGCAGACAGCGCGCGCAGGAACTGATTCGCGATACCAACCGTGCAAGCGTGGAAGATAAGGCGAGTGACCTTGCGGCCTTGCAGAAGATGGATCCCACGCAGTTAAGCAAGTTCCTGGAGGGAGAACATCCTCAGACCGTTGCGGTGGTATTGGCGCATCTGAACCCGAAACGTGGCTCTTTGGTACTGATGCAATTGCCAGAGGATCTACGCGTGGAGGCTGTACGCCGTCTTGCTGAGATGCGCCAGTTTTCACCGGAGATGGCGCAACGTGTCGCCATGATTCTTTACAAGCGAATCCATGCACTGGGCTCAACGGGCCGGCAATCCTATGCGGGATTCAAGGCAGTGGCCGATCTGCTGAATCGGATGGAGGGCAATGCGAGTCGCAGCATTCTGGACAGTATTGAGCAGCAGGAACCCACGCTGGCACTGGGAATTCGCAACCTGATGTTCACGTTTGAGGACCTGTTGACGGTGCCGCCGGGAAGTATTCGTGAGCTTGTCAGTGCAGCCGATAAAAGAATGCTCGCGCTGGCACTGAAATCTGCCGATGAGAATCTCAAGGCGCATTTGTTTGCCGCAATGAGTTCGCGCGCCGTGGAGATGTTGCAGGAGGACATGGAGACTCTCGGCCCTGTCCGTGGACGCGATGTCGCTCAGGCGCAACATGATCTGCTGTCGTTGGCCAGAAAGCTGGAGGCTGAGGGCAAGATGATTCTGAAGGTGGAGGCTGACGGTGATCTGGGACGATAAAGCCGGGTGCGACCCGAAGGTGGAACCTCTTGCATTTCGCAATGTGCAGGAGGGCGTGGCGGCATCGGAAGTTGCGATGGCGATGGAACCAACCGTTGTGGCCGATCCAATTCCATCACTGGATCAGACGCTCCGAGAAGCTCATGAACGCGGTCGGAGTGAGGCTATGGAAAGTTTGAAAGCGGAGATGGAACAAAAGGTTGCGGCAGAACGCGCAGCGGTTTCGCGAATGGTTCAGCAGTTCGAGGAGGAGAAGAAACGCTATTTCACCGAAGTGGAGAGTGAAGTGGTCCGTCTATCCCTGGCGATTGCAGAGCGTGTTCTCCATCGTGAGGCAGCAATGGACCCTACGCTGCTGGCAGGTGCGGCGCGTGTTGCGCTAGAGCAGGTAGCGGATGGAAGCGAAGCGGTGTTGCGGGTTGCCGCAGAAGAAGCTCAGTGCTGGAACGAAATGCTGGAAAAGGTGGCAACAGCCGTTCAGATTGAACCCGATGAGCATATGACAAAAGGTGAAGCTGTGTTGAAGACCCGCAGCGGAAGCGTGCAGCTTGGGCTGAAGGCACAGTTGGCGGAAATTGAGCGGGGCTTCTTTGAACTGCTCCGTTGCAGACCCGCCATGGTTGTATAAGCTGATGGCGCTGGAAACATTTTTTCACCAGCTTCGAGATGCCGTACCGGTTCGCCTTTATGGCGAAGTGGTGGAGGCGAACGGAAATTATGTGCAGTCTGTTGGGCCGCCGTGCTCTGTCGGCGACTGCTGTGAGATTGAGACGGCGGAAGGAAAGCGGCATCTGGCAGAGGTGATCGGGTTTCGTGGCCAGCATGTACTTTCCATGCCTCTGACATCCGGTGCCGGGATTCGCTATGGTGATCGCGTCTGCGTCAGTCGGCATCGTGCCGGTATGAGTGTTGGCGAGGACATGCTGGGGCGGGTGTTGGATGCAAATGGATTGCCCGTGGATGGTCTGCCACCGGTGAATGGGAGTATGCAGCTACCGCTGGATCGCAATGCGCCGGCCCCTTTAGAACGTGTTCGCATGATTGAACCTCTTGGCACAGGCGTGCGTGCCATCGATACGATGTTGACCGTTGCGCGTGGTCAGAGGATAGGCATCTTTGGTGGTTCGGGTGTTGGTAAAAGCACTCTGCTGGGTATGATGACGCGGAATACTGCCGCAGATCTTACCGTTGTGGGATTAGTGGGGGAGCGAGGCAGAGAACTAATTGAGTTTCTGGAAGACTCTCTTGGTGAAGAGGGACGCCAACGTTCCGTGGTTCATATTGCAACATCGGATGAATCACCGCTGATGCGCATGCGCTGTGCGCTGGCGGCGACAACCACTGCGGAATACTTTGCGTCGCAGGGGAAACATGTATTGCTGATCCTGGATTCCGTAACGCGTTTTGCCATGGCTGCGCGAGAGATTGGCCTTGCCGCAGGCGAGCCACCGTCGACGAAGGGGTATCCTCCGTCTGCATTTGCGAAGTTGGCACGTTTGCTGGAAAGGGCTGGAAACTTTGCGAATGGAAGCATCACGGGTTTCTATACGGTGTTGATGGAGGGCGATGACGAGCAGGATCCCGTGGTGGATAGTGCTCGTTCCATTCTGGATGGTCATTTTGTTCTTTCGCGTGAGATGGCAGGTGAAGGGATGTACCCGCCCATCGATGTTCTGCGATCGCTGAGCAGGTTGATGCCTGCGGTGGCAACCGCCCCACATCAAGAGAGAGCGCGTGAGGTACGTAGATTGATGAGCGCTTATGTGAAAGGTGAAGACCTGATTCGTGTGGGTGCGTACAAACCCGGAGCCGATCCTGAGCTGGATTGTGCGATTGCGTTGCGTCCTCGCTTCCGGTCACTGATGGAGCAAACGCCGCTGGAATTATCGTCATTTAACGATGCAGTGGATCGGTTGATGGCACTTCCGGAGATGGCATGAGTGTGCGCAGGAAGCGTCTGGAGAGGATCGTGTCTCTTCGGGACCAACTGCACCAACGGTCAGTTCTTGTGCTGAAAATGGCACAGGCGGAAGTCGCTGTGGCAATGCAGGCGGTCACCGACGGGCAACAACGAATATCCGCATACCGCACCGATCAAATGACGGCGATGGTGGATGGAGATCACGAGCAGTGGCTCATGGCGCGGTCAGGAACGACATTGTCGTCGATTGCATCCGTGCAGATGCTTCAACACCAACGCACACGGGAGCAGGCAGTGGCAGTTGTGGCGCAGAACGAGGTGCAGCTAAGGCGCGAGTTGCGCCAGGTGGAGCAGGTGATGGCACGTGCAGTCCGCGAAGAACGTGTGTTCACGAGCCGCAAGGAGCAGCAGCAACTGGAAGAAGTAGCGCGGCTGGTGGGAAATTCGCGAGGGAAAATAAGTCTCCCGTTAGAACCTACATAGAAATGCTTATCGAGATAGGCATTACGAATGCCTATCTCTGTGTGATGCTGCCGAATACGATTCCTCTTTCCGGTATACCGACTACGATGCCAGGTGTGACATCTGAGGCAGCGTTTAAAGGTGACGGTTTACCTGTTTCACTTCCTTTCAAGGACCTATTACTAGAGCTACAAACCGCAGGGGAAGTAACTCCTCCGCTGCCAAATATTGTGGATACTGCTGCGACAGTAGTAACGGGTAGCGGAAAGTCGACAGACCTTTCTTCTTTGGTTGTGAGTGACGATAGTGTGGTTCTGCCCGTACTGCAGCCAGCACCCAACGCGCTTGATAAGTCTGCTGTTCAGCAGGTCTCATCGAACTCCACAGAGAACAGTGCAGCAGCACCGCCAGGCAGTGAACTGCAACCAGATGGTCCTGCCGTACCGCAATCCGGTGACGACGAACCGCAGGTGATCCTTGTGCCTCCCATGCCCAAAGGATCGGTGACAGGAAAGCCCGACCGAAAGACGGATGCCGAGGTTCCCATAAAAAGTAAATTGCCGTCTAAACGAACCGCGGCCTCGGAGACAATCCCTCCTGTTTCGACAGAAGTAACCGTGGTGAACGTGAGTAGTGCCGCCATCGATTCCAATACGCAAGCACCTCCTGCACCGGCAGTATCGTTGGTAAACTCCCCGGTTGCAGGAGGCGCAGCAACGTCTTCTCAGAAGATTGCACCATCAAGCTCTGTTAAGTGGCCAGTGGCGATGGCGCAAGTGGCGTCTCAGAAAAATGAGCCCACGGACCAGGTGGATAAGGTTGTAGCGAGTGTCTTATCTTCCGCGGACGACCAGAGCTCTTCCCACGATGCAATTGCGATAGAAAGTAACACGAAGGCTGGTCGTACTACGAGTCTCCGGGAGCCATCCTTCGTTGTTTCTTCTCCGCAGCCCGCTGCTATTTTTCATGCGTCCCTGTTGCGGGAGACGAGATCGAATGGGTCGTTCATAGTTTCGGACGATGAGCCGACGTTGACGGCTGCGGAAACATTAACGCCATCGACTGTCAGCGCTCCGGTGAGCCATCTTGATTTGCAGTGGAAAGATGGAATGCTGGGGGATATCTCAGTGCGTGCCGAAATGAGGGAAGGCGTTCTGCATGCCGTCGTGAATGGCTCTCATGTAAGTTCCTCCGTCAGTCCTGCCGAGTTACATCAGTTTCTGGAAGAAAGTCGGATACCTGTGCATTCCCTCCAGATAAACGGCGTGGAGGGGGTGAAGCATATCTCAGAAGTTGGTGGCTTCGATGCGAATACTTCAGCCGGAACCGGAGCGCAGACCTCGCTTTCTTATCGTGATGAAAGCTCTGGTTCTTCTGCACGCAATCACGATCCGCACAACAGAGTTGACGAGGAAGACGAAGAGAAGCCGATAGCTGTCTTATCGGCTCCGATGACGCAAGCAGTACAGACAGAACTAAGCCATTTAAGTATCCATATTTGAGAGGTGAAATGAATACGATTTCAAACAGCGCCCACGCAGTCGCAACGGCATTTGCTACCCAGGGGAGTGGAAGCAGCAATAGCGATTCTTCCACGACGGATGGGACAACGATTACTTCTACTGATTTCTTGACCCTTCTGGTCACCCAACTCAAGAACCAAGATCCTACGCAGCCCTCAGACCCAACTGAGTATGTTTCTCAATTAGTGGGTGTGAATAGCCTGCAGCAGCTTATCGATGTGAATAAGCAACTTACTTCTCTCGGCGGATCCACTTCTACGACGAGCGCGTCGTAGCAACAGTTACTTATCGAAGAAAGGAAGATACTGTCATGCCCTCATTTTCTATTGCACTCAGCGGATTGCAGGCGGACTCTACCGCACTCAACACGATCGGAAACAACCTGGCCAACCTGAATACTACGGCGTTCAAAAAAGAGACCGTTAACTTTGCCGACATGTTCTATCAAACAATCGGCACGTCCGGGTCAAGCGCTCCCATGCAGGTCGGCATCGGTACTCGTGTCTCATCTATCAGTAGCGACTTCTCCCAGGGGAACCTGAATTCCACCGGAAACGCAACGGATATGGCGATTAATGGAAACGGGTTTTTCGTTGTCCAGCAGAGCGGAACGAATGAGTTGACGCGGACCGGGAACTTTCAGTTGAGTCCCACGGGAAATCTCACTACGAGCGAAGGCTATTCGGTTATGGGATATCCCGTAGTGAATGGAGTTCTCGATACGAATGCTGCTCTCATTCAGATGAATGTGCCGACAGCAAAGACACAATTGGCACACCCAACAACTGGATTTTCTTTCACGACGAGTCTCAATTCGAGTTCTGACGTGGGTGCTACGTATACCTCCTCTATGCCGATGTATGACTCGCAGGGAACAGCTCATAATGTGAGTGTGACGTTTACGAAAACGGCGAATAACGAATGGGGTTATAGCATTGCCATGCCGGGCGGGGATGCTGCGACGACATCGAATAACACTGGAACGCTTGAGTTTAATTCGGACGGAACACTTGCTTCACCCACTGGAGACGTAGCGGGGATCAGCTTTAGCGGACTTGCTGGAGGCGCTGGTGACATGACGTTGAGTTGGTCGCTGCGCGATGCAAACGGTAACAGTCTGATAACGCAAAGCGCCGGAACCTCCAGCACAAATTCAAGCTTGCAGGATGGCTATCCATCTGGAACCTATAAGAGCTTTTCCGTGGATGCCCAGGGCGTGATGCGAGCGACCTACACGAATGGTGGCACGGAAGTATTAGGGCAAATCGCGATTGCGACCGTCGCAAGCCCAGAATCACTAGGACGCCTGGGGAGTAACCTGTATTCGGTAAATCAGGCGTCGGGAGCGATGGATATTGGGGTTGCTGGAGCAGGAAGTCGTGGAAGCATTTCGGATAGCACGTTAGAGCAATCCAACGTGGATATTTCTACGGAGTTTGCGAACCTGATCGTTGCCCAGCGTTCGTTCGAGGCAAATTCGAAGACCGTCACCGCCTTTGACACAATTACACAGGACACGATCAACATGATTCGGTAAGCAGTGACTCCATTTGAGATGAGATCGCCTTAGTTTCGACTAATGCGGTCTTCTTCTTTTTGGTCCACGACATGCATCGCGTTGGGCATGTCCAACGCAGCAACTGTTGATACAACAACCACAGAAATCGTTACTCCAACCCCATCGAAGGTGGGACTTGGAGTGATCCTGATTCCGGTGCTCCTGTCCACGGTGTTAACCCTGGGTGTTGTGGGCGGCGGGGGCTTCTATCTGATTCGCTCGGGCAAGCTTGGGGCCATAGCTCAGGCTGCGCCTACTCAATCGGCCGTTGCCCCCATCATCGTGGTTGCGCCACCTGCATCGCACGTTCTTGCGTTGGAGCCGATGATCGTTAATCTTTCCGACGCAGGTGGCCATGCGTATTTACGTGCATCGGTAAGTTTGAGGATTAAGGACGAAGAGAAGGCTGAGAAGAAAGAAGAGAAGAAGGATCCGAAGGCAATCGATACCGTTTCTACTGAATTAAGAGATACGACGCTGGCAATACTTAGTCGGCAAACTTCTGACGAATTACTGCTTCCAGACGGCAGGGAAACGTTGAAGAAGGCGTTAGAGCATGAATACAAGCAACGCAATATTGAGATACCGGTTCTTGAGGTCTACTTTACGGATTTTCTGGTGCAGCGAGGATGAACGACTTTGAAAATACGGCTGCGCAGCAGTCGGCTGAGAAGACCGTGGAGCTTGCCGTATCGGGCGGCTCGTTGATCCGAGGACAGGTACGTAACATTCCGTTTCGGTTGTCGGTGACGATTCCATTGCTTGGTTGGAGATTGCTCGGTTTGCGAGACCTGCGGCAGGGGCAGTTGCTTCTCACTGGTGTCTCGGCCGCGGAGGATGTTCCGGTCAGTGTTGGTGATGCCTTACTGGGGCATGCCGAACTGGATAACGTTGATGGACAGATGGCTGTTCGACTCACGCGTCTGGACTGATTGGAACAGCATGGTCCTCCCTATCCGTACTGAAAACGGTTTTGATGTATCGACAGAAGCAGATGCTATCTCCGTGTCGCCCTGGATGTATCAGCTGCGGCGCTTTGTCAAAGCACTTGCCAAAACTCGGTCGCGGGAGAAATCACTCCGGCATATTGAAACACTTTCGTTTGGAACAAAGCGAAGTGTTCACCTGCTGGAATGTGAAGGCCAGCGCTTTCTTGTTGCGGATGGTCTAAGTGCACCTGTTCCGTTAACCCAGCGCTTTGCCGCGGAGGACAGGCGTTGATACGAACCATTCGTATGGTGGCACTTGCACTTCTGCTTGTCGCACATGTGTCGCTGATGGGACAAAGCTCGCATTCGTTCTGGGTGCACCCACCGGCGCCGGCATTGCGCGCGGCAAACGCTGTGCATGTTGCTCGTTCTCCGCAGAAAATTGCGAAGCCAGAGGCTGTTGGGAAGCGCAAAGAAGGAGGGGCCGCGACGTCGAATCGTCCTGCGACGAAAGTCGCAGAGCCTGCCGGAGCTCAAAGTATTGCCGAGGCTCTTGCGACAGGACATAGTTCGCAATGGACGGTTGTTGTTGGGCTTACGCTGTTGACACTGGCGCCTGCGATTCTTCTGGCGATGACGCCATTGATTCGGCTCCTGGTTGTCTTCCATTTTTTGAGACAGGCACTGGGAACGCAAACAGCCCCGTCGAATCAGGTCCTGATGGCATTGGGGTTGATGATGACCTGGTTTCTGATGCAACCCGTGATTACGCAGGTGAACGATGTGGCGGTTGCACCATATCGTGCCGGTGTGATGTCTGGGGAAGACGCACTTAGCAAAGCCACGGTTCCTGTGAAGACATTCATGTTGCGCTATGCACGCGATAAAGATCTGGAATTGTTTGCGGCGGCATCGCAGCCGACACGTTTGCATCGACGTGAGGATGCGCCGATGCAGGTGGTGGTTCCGGCATACATGCTGAGTGAATTGAAGAGCGGGTTCCAGATCGGGGCAATACTTTTTCTTCCATTTCTATTAGTGGACCTTGTGGTTGCCAGTGTGACCACGTCCATCGGTATGTTGCAGATGCCGCCTACTGTAATCTCCACGCCCGTGAAGATTCTGTTGTTCGTCATGGTGGATGGATGGCATCTGCTTGCAAGTTCACTCTTGAAGAGTTTTTGACAGGAGATACGCGATGAGCCCGGATATGGTGACGGAACTGATGCGGCATCTTCTGCTGGAAGCGTTGTTGTTGAGTGCGCCTCTGTTGATCGTGGGATGCATGGTGAGTGTATTGCTTACGCTGATGCAGACATTAACTGGCATTCAGGAACAGACCATCACGGCGGTACCACGGTTGCTTGTTGTTTTCGCTGTTGGATTGATTAGTTTGCCCTGGTTTCTGCGACACGCGACGACCTACACGCTGCACCTGTGGTCAGACTTTCATCGGTATCTCGGATAAGCATGCAGGTAACAGATCAAGATGCGCTGAAACCACTCCTTGAAGCCGGCGTGCTGGTTCTATTGCGCTTCGGGAGTGCAATGGTGACGCTGCCGGTGTTTAGCTCGGTTGCCATTCCTGCCCGCGTGAAAGCGGTATTGATACTTGTGCTGACCATTGTGATTACACCCGTGGCGGCGCTCCAGCCGAATGCCCATTTAACACTCTCGGGTCCTGCGCTTATCAGTGAAGTCGTGGTGGGATTGTGTTTCGGTCTGACATTGATGCTGCTCTCGGAAGCCTTAGTGTTCAGTGCTGCGTTGATGGGATCGGCTTTCTCCTTTTCTCTTGCAAATCTGGTTGATCCAAATTCGCAGGTTGAAACAGAAGTATTAGGTACCGTGCTGAACTGGCTTGGCATGCTTGTGATGCTTGCTGCTGGCCTACATCGCACGATGCTGGCAGCCCTGCTGCGCACGCTGACAACTGTGCCGCTGGGACATGCGCCTGCGGGGATTGCGTCTGCAAAGGCTTTTGCCGCGATGGCTTCCGGGATATTTCTCTCAGGAGTGCAACTGGCTGCGCCGGTTCTTGCTGCAGCCATTCTTGTCGAAGTAGCGGTGGGATTGGTGAGTCGACTTGCACCTGCGATGCCTGCGCAAATCGCCTCTGTTCCAGTGAAGACCATTGTTTCGTACATCGTACTCATCGGTGGCCTGTCATTGTGGCCGTTGTGGATTGAGCATCGTTTCGCAGCGTTACTGGATACAGCTCAAAGGAACATCCGGCTATGAGCGGCGAGCGCACAGAAAAGGCATCCGAGCAGCGGAAACGAAAATCGCGCGAGAAGGGCGAAGGTGTCCGTAGTCGAGAGTTGACGAATGCTGCTGCGATGGTAGGTGGGTTACTACTGTTGCGCGGTGCTGCAGAACAGTTTGCGATGCGCTGGAGTAATGCGTACACGGCTGCGGTGCACCTTGGTATGCGCTCCTATGACACACCGGAAGGTATGAGCCGGGCTCTTCCCGAGCTACTTCTTCCTGGCGTTACACCTGTGGCGGTGGTACTTGCAGGCGCGTTGTTTGCTGCGATTGCCGTTGGTGCCATGCAGACGGGAGGAGTGCAGATTCATGGCGCTGCGCTTGCATGGAAGCCAGGTCGCCTCAATCCGGCAACAAACATTAAAAATCTGTTTTCGGCGCGTTCCGTTCTGCGATTTGCAAAGTCGTTGATCCCTGCGGCTGCAGTGGCAGCGCTTGCATCGATGGCGCTTCGTCGCTCTGTTTTGCCTATGCCCGTGATGAGTGAGGCAAGACTTCCCAGTACATTGTCAGCTGCGTATGGAGTGGCGTTGGAGGCGGCGTGGATCTCACTTGGCTGGTCTGCCATCGACTACATCAATGAATGGCGATCGTGGAATACCTCACTGAAGATGACCAAGGAAGAGGTCAAGCAAGAGGTGAAGGAATCAAACGGGAACCCACAAACCAAGGGCAGGATTCGTCAGATTCAGCGCGCCATGCGGGGACGTCGCGTGAAGGCCGATTTATCGAAGGCCGCGGTGGTGATTACTAACCCTACGCATTATGCCGTTGCGCTTCAGTTTGACTTTGCCACGATGACTGCGCCCAAGGTGCTGATGAAAGGGCGCGATCTGCATGCACTGGAGATTCGTGAAGAAGCACGATGGGCTGGTGTACCGATCGTGGAAAATCCACCTCTGGCGCGCGCGCTCTATCGCAGTGTGGACGAGGGCAGAGACATTCCTTTTGAACTGTATTCCGCGGTGGCAGCGATTCTTGCATTCCTTTTCCGCGAGAGCCGTCAGCGCGCGTCGTCCCATGCAACACATCACCGCAGTTATGGATACGCAGCACCCACTCGCATGATGCTGGGCTTGACTGAATATTCTGCAGCGTCAGACACAACCGGAGAGTCTTCATGAGTGAGATGGTTCAAAGCAAGCGCTTCGGCATGTTGGTTCATGCGAAGCCACTCCTTCTACCTGCTGCCGCAATGTGTGCCATCTTTGTGATGCTGGTACCGCTGCCAGCGGTCTTGCTGGATCTGCTTCTGGCTGTGTCAATTACAGCATCGCTCCTTGTCTTCCTGACTGCGGTACAGGTTAGGAAAGCTACCGATCTGTCTGTATTTCCAACGTTATTGCTATTGCTGACGCTGTTCCGGCTTTCGCTGAATCTGGCATCGAGTCGTCGCATTCTGCTGCATGGAAGTGAAGGCACCTCTGCCGCTGGCGATGTGATCCAGGCCTTTGGGCAGTTTGTTGTGGGTGGCAATTATGTCGTGGGATTCGTGCTGTTTCTCGCGTTGATTGCGATTCAGTTTCTGGTTGTGTCGCATGGTGCGGTGCGTACGGCAGAGGTGACGGCGCGCTTCACTCTGGATGCGTTGCCCGGTAAACAGATGGCCATTGATGCGGACATGAATGCTGGCCTGATTGATGAACAGACTGCCAGAAAGCGCCGGGAAAACATTGCGCGAGAGGCGGAGTTTTACGGCGCCATGGATGGAGCCGCCAGATTCAATCAACGCGATGCCATGGCAACGATTTTAATTACCGCCATCAACATCATTGCCGGACTGCTGATTGGTGTATTGCAGCAAGGTGTGGATCTACTGACCGCAGTCAAAACGTACACGATCCTGACAGTTGGGGATGGTCTGGTAACCCTGATCCCGAGTCTGTTGGTGTCGATGGCCGGTGGCCTGGTGCTGACCCGCGCTTCCAGTTCGGGAACGCTTGATCAAGAGATCAACACGCAGCTCTTCTCGCAGAGGAATGTTTTGTTTCTTACTGCCGGTGTGTTGACTGCGATGGCCTTGATCCCAGGAATTCCGAAGATCCCATTTCTGCTGGTAGCTCTAGGTGTCTTCTTTTTTGGCCGCGCACTGCCTGCAGAGAGTTTGAAGGTGGCTGAGGATGCGGTTGCAGGAGCAACAGGCAATTCTGTTGCGGGTGCACCAGCAATAGAGGACCTCACGGGCCTTCTGAAGGTTGATGAATTAACTCTCGAAATCGGATTTCAACTCATTCCAATGGTGGATGAAAAACAAAATGGCCAGATGCTCAACCGTGTGCGAGCACTGCGTCGACATCTCGCCACGGAGCTTGGGTTCATTGTTCCTCCAGTTCATATTACGGACAATCTTCGACTTCGTCCGCGAGAGTATGTTGTGCAGCTTCGCGGCAATGAGATTGGACGATGGCAGACGGAAGGCAATTGCATGCTTGCCGTGAACAGCGACCCCAAGGCACGCGTGATACCGGGAATGGAGACACGCGAGCCCGCTTTTGGTGTGCCTGCCCGATGGATTGATCCGGGATTAGAAGAGCAAGCTTTGGCCGCTGGATATTCCGTGGTGGATCAGACCGCGGTCATTGGAACGCATTTGGCGGAGTTGATCCGCCGGAATGCGTATGAGTTGCTGGGGCGTGCGGAGACAAAGCGTTTGCTGGATTCGGTGAACGAGAGTTATCCGAAGTTGATGGAAGAGTTGCTGCCCAAGTTGATGACGCTGGGCGAGATTCAAAAGGTGTTGCAGCAGTTGTTGCGTGAACAAGTGAGCATTCGCAACCTGGGAACAATTCTGGAAACTATCGTGGAGTACGCTCCGCAATCGAAAGATGTGGTTTTCCTAACGGAGCAGATACGGCAGGTGTTGGCGCGGAATATTGTGCGCCCTCTTCTGGATGCTGAAGGCGGTTTGAATGTACTGACCCTGGAACGCTCACTGGAAGAGCAGATCATACGGACCTTTGATCCAGAGGGCGCTGTGCGGCTACTGGGTGGCAATACACGCAGCGCTCCGTTGAGTACCAACTTTCTTCGTCCGTTGCTGGACTCTGTGAAACGCCTAACAGGCGATGCCACACCAATGGCAATTCCCGTGCTTCTTTGTCCTTCGCCGGCACGCTATCACCTGCGGCGTTGGCTGGAACCGTTTCTGCCCAAAGTAACTGTACTTTCACCGGGCGAGATTCCTCCAGAGGTGCGCGTGCGCAGTCTGGGGACGGTAGGACAGCAGTTGGCAGGTGGTTAACGTGGCTACGAGACGCAGCCGTACGACAGGAGAAATGTACATGGAGCAGCCTGGACATTCAGAGGAACGAAGCATAGGCGACATTCCTGGTGGTGTATTGTTTGGTGGAAATGCGGGATCATTTGCCGGGGTGGATGCCTATGGATCCATAGGCATCGAACCACTGCGAATGCATCAGGCTGTGCGAGACCAGTTGCTGGTGGAGCACCTTTCCACGGTTCGATTTGTTGCGCGACGGATCCATGAGCGCCTGCCGCAGCATGTGGATATCGACGATCTGGTCTCAGCAGGCATTGTCGGATTGATGGATGCCTTTGCCAAGTTTGACCACGCCAAACAAGTCCAATTCAAAAGCTATGCGCAGTTTCGTATACGCGGCGCCATTCTGGATTCGTTACGCACGCTGGATTGGAGTCCGCGCGAGCTTCGCAGAAAAGGGCGTGCGGTGGAAGATGCGGTTCGCACACTTACACAGCGCCTGGGGCGCTCTCCTGTCGAAACAGAAGTCGCGGATGAGATGGCGATGTCGCTTCAGGAGTATCAGCAACTGCTTGGTGAATTGAAGGGGCTGGAGATTGGCAGTCTTAACCTGGAGCGCAATGAAGACGGCGGTGACGACGAGTTATCGTATCTTCCGGGTTCGGAGAGTGATGAGCCGCTCTTTCGCTGCCTGAAAGGTGAGTTGCGTCAGCGGTTGGTGGATGCAATCGAGGGGCTTCCGGAGAAGGAGCGCATGGTGGTGTCTCTCTACTATCATGAAGAACTTACGATGAAAGAAATTGGTGTTGTTCTGGGGGTTGTGGAATCGCGCGTATCGCAGATTCATACCTCGGCCGTGGTAAAGCTTCGTGCTGCGCTGACCGACCTTGGCGCTGAGAAGGCCGCTGCACGCAGTCGCAGAAAGAGCGTGGCACATGGCCGCTGACTCCGCTCCTGCAACCGACGCGGCAGCGTTTAACTTCAGTCGTGCAGGGCTGGTGGCCAATGATCAGTTGCGCACACTGCGCACGCTGGACGAACAGTTTGCACGCAATCTGACACACACGCTTGGAGCGTGGTTGCGAACTACCATCACCATTGCACCTCAGCCGGCCTCGCAGGTGACTTTCAGCCAATTCATGGAGCAGACGTCCGCAGGATGTTTTGTGCTTCCGCTTCGCATGGATCCGATGCATGTACGCGCCGCGCTGTCGCTGGATATTCAACTGGCCCCGGCGATTATTGATCTTTTATTGGGTGGAAGTGGAAAGACGACTCGCATCGATCGTGAACTCACGGAGATTGAAGAAGCGGTCCTCGGGTCGGTTCTGGATATCGTGCTTCGGGAATGGACAAGCGCCTGGACGGCCATGGGGGTGGAGTTTCTTGGCGAACGGCGCGAACGGGACAGTCATGGACAACGATTGATGCCGCTGCAGGAGAAAGTCCTGTTTGTGCGGTTTGCAATCACGCTGGCGGATGTTACAGGCGACCTGCTGTTCTGCCTTCCGTCGTCGGCAGTGACTTCGACGATGAAAGCCATGTCGCATCGTCAAGATCGACAACGGATGCGAACGACAGAAGAGCGAGCTCGCATGGAATTACGCATAGGAAATGCGAAGCTGCGGATGGCGCTTCTTCTACCCGCAATGCGTCTCTATGCGCAGGATCTTCGGACACTGAAACCGGGTGTCACGCTTGGCCTGCCGTTACAGAGCGGAGCTACTGCGGAATTGAGGGTAGGTAACGTAACGGTCTATCGCGCGCGCCCGGTACGTTACGGAGAACAGCGTGGCGCCCAGTTGATGCAGTTGGTAGAAACGCTCAGAACGGAGGCGGGAACCGAATGAACGAAATGTATGGAGCAGGTGAACCGGCTATGGAGCAGGAGATTGAACAGCCTTCCGTGGAATCACTCCTTACCGGGGATAGAGATGCCTTCCTGGATATTGAGGTGGAAGCACGCATTCATCTTGGAAGTCGTGAGATGCTGCTCTCCGAAGTGCTGGAGTTAAACCCAGGCGATGTTCTGGAGTTGGATCGTCTTGTATCTGACCCAGTCGACCTCCTTGTTGGAGACCGAATCGTTGCACGTGGCGAAGTCGTAATAGTGGGTGGCAATTTTGCACTGCAGGTGACAGAGGTTGCTGTGCCTCGCCTGCGACTGGAGAGTGTCAGATGTCTTCATTAATGCATGGCAGAGGAGCACAGGTACTTTCTGTCCCGACGACTTCTTTGGAGTCACCAGATGCTGCCTTGAAGGTTCGTGAATTGGTTGCTGGCGCATGCCTTTGCGGTTCACGCCTTCCGCTGCAGGTGCGCTTCGGTCTGAGAAGTCGCACGCGTCCTGTTGTAGAAGGCCGCTGGTGCTGCAGCGAACAGTGTTTGCGGGCGCGTGTGGCGTCATTTGTGCGTCGAGGCTTACCGAAGCACTCATTGCGGCAAGAACATCAGCACCGTGTTCCGTTGGGACTTCTGTTGTTGTCGCAGAGCGCTATTACGCAGGAACAACTACGATTTGCGCGTGACCATGCGGAATACACCGGCGAACGTATCGGGACAGTTCTTGTTCAACATTGCGGACTCTCAGAACAACGGCTGGTGCAAGGGCTTGCGGCCCAATGGGGTTGCACCGCCTGGGATATCAAGGGAAGTATTCCGGATGGCATGGCGTGTATCGCTCCGTATGCCGTATTGCGAGCGGCAGAGATGCTGCCTCTGCGTATGCATGCCGATGGAACGATCAGCGTAGCGTTTGCGGCTGCACCGGATGCACAGGCCGTGTTCGCCGTACGCAGGATTCATGATCGGCCGGTGGATGCGGGCATTGCTGCTGTAAGTGACTTTGCTTCCGCGGTGGATCACATCAAGAGGCAGGCCGCAGTTCCGGTGGTGGAGCTTTACTGTGAAGACGAAGCGGATCTGGTGCGGATACTCACGCGGACGATTCAGCGCCAGGCGCCTGTCGAAAGCCGGTGGGCCCGCGTGCGTGACATGGTGTGGGTTCGCATGTGGCTGGAGCTATCGGCGCTTGCCGGAGGCTTGCAGCAAACGGAAGATGTGATGGATTTTATCTTTCATCTTCCCGGCGGGAATGCGGATGCTGCGAAGCGTTAAATCGTTCTAAACTCAACGACGTTTTATTGGATGCGTGCGTGCATTGTCGTGGAGTATGGATAGCGGACTCTATGCGGCGTACACCGGACTGCTTGCACGAACGCAGGCCCTGGAAACTGCTGCTAATAATCTTGCGAATGCCAATACCAATGGGTTTCGCGCGCAGCAGGACTATTTCCGTGGTGTGTTGGCGGCTTATAGCCCTGAGGCAAAGAGCGATGGCTTAAGCAGCGCGGTGAATCAGTATTCCATGCTGGCAGGAAGCCGACTCAACCTGGCGCAGGGACAACTAACGACAACGGGAAACCCTCTGGATGTCGCGTTGAATGGCGATGGTTTTTTTCAGATCAAGACGGCGCATGGCACTCAGTTGACAAGGGACGGAGCGTTTCTGCGCGCGAGTGATGGAACGCTGACGACGCAGCAGGGGGAGCCTGTTCTGGATGCTGCTGGTGCACCGATTGTGTTACCCACGGGTGCGGTCCACATCGGCAGTGGTGGAGATATCTCCGTCAGCACGGCGGATGGCGTCAGCTCCATTGCCGGAAGTCTGGGGATCGTGAACTACAGTGCGGACGATCTGGCGGCAGTGGGTGGGAATCGTTTCACGGTGCGCGATGGTGCGAAAGCAACGGCTTCTAGTGCAGAGGTGCGTGAGGGGCAGCTTGAAGGTGCGAACGAGGATGCCGTGCAAGGAACGATGCAACTCATGTTGATCCAACGGCAGGCAGAGATGATGCAGAAGGCATTGAACGTCTTCCATAACGAGTTTGATAAGACCGCGGCTGAAGAGCTGGGTAAGGTTTAGCGCAATAGCAAAGAGGTGAGGCAATGATTCGTGCACTGTACACAGCTGCCAGTGGTATGAGCGCGCAGCAGGCAAACCTGGACACGGTTGCCAATAACCTGGCGAACTCGTCCACTACCGGATTTCGCCGGCGCAACCTTCAATTTGAAGATATGTACTACCAGAATCTGGTAACACCCGGTGCGGCACAGACCACAAGCACAACGCAGGCGGGTTTACAGATCGGACTTGGAACCCATGCCGTATCAACCGAAGTTATAAACACGCAGGGAGATTTCAATCAGACCGGCAATCAGCTTGACCTTGCGATTAGTGGTACTGGCTTCTTCCAGATAACCAGGCCGGATGGCACCACGGCATATACGCGCGATGGCAGCTTCCATCTGAATTCTTCCGGTCAGATGACGGATGCGAATGGCGAGCTTCTGTCTCCATCCATCACGATTCCGACGAATGCAACGAATGTCAGCATTTCGCAATATGGTGTGGTGACTGCGACGATTCCGGGGCAGACGACTGCGGCCACGCTTGGACAGATTCAGTTGGCGACATTCGCCAACCCGGGAGGTCTAAGTTCCGTTGGTGGCAACCTGCTTGTTGCCACGGGAGCTTCTGGGACTCCGATTGTCGACAACCCAGGAGGCACTACAGGATTGGGCACGTTGCAGCAGGGGTATCTGGAAGCAAGCAACGTGGATGTGGTGGAAGAGTTTGTGCAGATGGTGCTGGCACAACGTGCGTATGAGAGTAATTCGAAGGTGATCAAGACTGCGGATGATATGTATTCGCAGGTCAACAATATGGTGCGTTGATGCGGTTGCGGTGGGTTTTCTTTTTGATCTGTTGCTGGATACCCGCACCGCTGGTGGCTGAGTGTGCTGCTACGCCGGAGATGGCAGCGAAAGCTGCTTTGGGAGGACACGCAAGCGGCAGTGAAGGGAACGCGGGATATCGACTGGAAGAGGTTGAGGTGGATCCTGTGCTGCGGCGTGCATGGATGCGTGTGCGCCGTTGCGATATGCCGAATGCGCCTGCTGTGCTGGTCCCGATCTCGGCGCCTGTGAGAATGGCAGCTTCTATTACGCCTGACGCACAGCCGAAGGACGTTGCGATCGAGCGCCTTGCGCCTGAGGTCTCGCACCAGATCCTTGTTCAGGCAGGGCAGTCCGTACATGCTTTTTTTACTTCGCCGGTCATGCATATGGAGGTGGCGGCGCAGGCGCTGCAGCCCGGGAGCGCGGGACAAACCATCTCGCTTCTATTGAAGCGTCGTCCGGGTGCGCCTGCAGATGAGCCAGAGCACAGAATTCGTGGCATGGTGCGTGCAGATGGTTCCGTAGAGGTAACGCCGTGAACCCCGCGAATGTATCCATGCCCGTGTTGCAATATCGGTTTATTGCGATGAGTGCAGGCGTTCTGCTGCTGCTGGGCGCAGTTCTTATGCATGGGCAGGCGAAGCCGATTACTGCGGCCAATGCGACGCGTTCCGCAAAAGATCCGGCCGTTGGCTCATTGGATGAATATCTGCGAAAGGTGCACGCGGAATCGATGGCAAACCAGCCTGCGGCTGGCGCTATCTGGACAGAGGGAAGTCGTTTTTCTCGGCTTGCCGCAGATGTGCGTGCGCTGCAGACGCATGATCTGGTGCAGGTGGTGGTCTCAGAAGGTCTGCAGTCATCGACGGACGGAACGGTAAAGGGAAGCCGGTCGTCTTCTGCAAGTTCCGCAGTCTCGTCGCTTTTTCAAAAACTATCTGCTGCCTCGGCGGCGCAGAATTTAGTCAACATGAATGCGCAGTCTGCATTGAATGCGCAGGGACAGAGCGCGAACAACTCCTCCTTAACCACAGTGCTTGGTGGTGAAGTGGTGGAGGTACTGCCGAATGGGATGTTGTTGATTGAGGCAGCTCGCCAGGTGGAGTTCAGTCAGCAGACGCAGACAGTGGTATTGCGTGGGCTGGTGCGACCGGAGGATATCTCACAGGCGAATCGTGTTCTTTCCACTTCCATCAGCGACCTGACGTTGCAGGTGCGCGGTCACGGTATTGTCACAGATTACACACATCGGCCAAACGTCCTGGTGCGTCTGCTGCAGCGCGCACTCATTTTCTGAACCTATGACTTGCTCACGTACATTCCGAGTTATCGCAACATTCGCATTGCTGCTGATGATGCAGCGTTGCCTCCTTGCAGATCCCGTTCCCACTGCGGTGCAGCGGCAGGCACGCATTAAGGACATTGCATCCATTGAGGGGATCCGCGAAAACCAGCTTGTGGGTTATGGCATTGTCGTGGGCCTGAATGGGACGGGGGATAGTCAGCAGACGGCGTTCCCCGCACAGACACTGGCTGCGACTTTGTTGCGCATGGGGGTCAGTATCCCGGCGACTTCGATCCGCGTACAGAATATGGCGGCTGTCTTTATCTCGGCGTCGCTGCCACCATTTGCTCGATCGGGAACGCGGATTGACCTGACTGTTTCTTCTGCTGGTGACGCTCGCAGCCTGGAGGGCGGGCTTCTTTTGATGACACCGCTTTATGGCGCTGACGGCAAGATTTACGCAGAAGCACAGGGGCCGCTTGTGCTTGGTGGTTACTCCGTTTCTGCCAATGGAAACACTAAGTCGATGAATCACCCAACGACGGCACGTGTTCCGCAGGGAGGTTCGGTGGAACGCGGTGTTGCTCTGGAGATTGCGGGTAAAACAAGTTTCATGTTCCTGCTGCAGGATGCGGATTTTCGCAGTGCGGAGTCGGTTGCGTCTGCGATCAACAAAGAATTGGGCCGTACCGCGGCACATGCGATCAACAGTCGCAGCGTGGAGCTGCAGGTGAAATCTGGAGAAGATGTGCCTGAGCTGCTTTCACGCGTGGAAGCGATTGAGGTCGCACTGTATCCCAAAGCGAAGGTTGTGGTGAATGAACGCACCGGAACGGTGGTCATTGGAGGCAACGTGGTGTTGCAGCCGGCATCGATTCTGCATGGTGGTCTTGCAGTGAACATCGTGAGCGAATTTGAAGTGTCGCAGCCCAATTCGTTTTCGCAGGGACAGACGAAGGTGGTGCAGCAGACGCAGGTAGATGTGAAGGATAAGCCGGTGAATCGCATCGACCTGAAGGGTGGGTCCACCGTGGAGGACCTGGTGCGTAGCCTGCAGATGATCGGCGCGTCAGCGCGTGATGTAATTTCCATTCTCCAGGCGATGAAGTCAGCCGGAGCGATGGAAGCAGAGATCGAGGTGCTGTGATGATTTCACGGGGGTCGGTCGTCAATACACAAACAGACACTGCTTCGAATGCGATACGCCATACGAAGCTGGTGCATGCGGCACAGCAGTTTGAAGCAGTGATGATGGGCGAGTTAATGAAGCCGCTGGGGAGCGGTGCGGCCATCGGAGAGGATGCTGATGAAAGCTCGTCCAATCCTATGCAGAGCTATGGCGTGGAAGCGATGGCAGGGGCATTGGCGCGTTCTGGAGCGCTGGGCTTTGCGGACAAGATGGTGAAAGCCGTGGAATCGCACGAGCAGAAAAATGTTGCCACAACCACCTAAAGTTCTTTCGCAAGGAGCCGATATGCAGGAGAAAGGGGACTCGCAATGGCGCAGATGAATGGGATCGGAAGCAATGCACTGACGAACGGAGTGGTTGACCGGACGGACCGCACGCCACAAACGGATAAACCGTCCAGGTCAACCGCTGTGGATGCTACGAAAACACAGGCATCGCAGGATGTGGCCAGTTTCAGCGGCGCAGGCAGTGTGTTGGCTGTGGCATCTGCCAATACCGACGATGTACGTACGGATCGCGTGGCATCTCTGAAAGCGGCGGTCGATTCCGGCAACTATAACGTTCCTGCCGATGCTGTGGCGGATAAGCTCTTGAGTTCAATGTTGGAATAGGTATGCACACACTGATTCAGGCAGCATCACGCGCTCTTGTCCAACAGGATGCGGACGAGTTGGAACGTCTGGTAGAGGCTGCCCTGGCACAAAGCGTTCATCCATTGAGTCTGAACTTACGCGAGTTATCCAATGCTACGGATGTTCTTGCACGGCAGGTGCGTGTGGCGGAAGTGCATCTGGGGATCTCATCACAGCTACCCACGCAGAAAGAGCACAACCCATGGGCACTTTAATTGGTCTTCTGCATCTCAGCTCAAGCGCGCTGGCTGCAGACCAGGTGGCGCTTTCTGCGACTGCATCCAACATCAGCAATCAAAATACCGATGGTTACACGCGCCGTGTTGCCAGCTTTTCCAGCTCGGATATGGTGAATGTGAGCGGCATTTCGACCAGTTCTGGTGTGACTGCGACCGTGACCGCTCAGCGAGACCGTGTTCTGCAACGATCTTTGCAGCAGGCTACGGAAGCTTCGAGTGCCAGCAGCGCGCGCGCTACTGCGCTGGATAATGTACAGTCGCTGTTCACGATCGATAGCTCCGGTGCTGACGCATCCGGGATTGGTGCGGCGATCAGTGACTTCTTTAACAGCGTAACGTCGCTTGCATCGTCGGCTTCAGACACGAATGCTCGGCAGACTGCCTATACCGCTGCGCAGGCGCTGGTAACGACGATGAATCGGACGGCATCGCAACTGGCATCGCAGACGGCATCGCTCAATCAACAGATTGGTACGTCTGTGGATCAGGTCAACAGTCTTCTCAGCAATATTGCATCGTTGAACAAACAGATTCAGCAAACGGGCGGCCAGGATACGAGTGGCTTGCAGGATCAGCGCGACCAGGCGGTTCTCTCGCTTGCAAAGCTGGTGGATGTGAATACGGTCACGGCAACGGATGGCACGGTGAATCTTTCACTGTCAGACGGGACGCCCCTGTTGAACGGAACGCAAGCGATCAACCTGAGTACAGCTACGGTGAATGGCAACGTACACATTCTTTCCAATGGAAATGACGTTACCGGTTCGATTCTGTCGGGCAGTATCGGTGGTTTGCTGCAGGTTCGTGATCAGGATATTCCTGCCGTGCAGCAACAACTGGACACGGTCGTATCGGCGATTGCATCTGCGGTGAATACTCAGAACGCCAGCGGAACTGACGCAAGCGGGAATGCTGGAGGAGATATTTTCTCTGGCAATACTGCGGCAACACTGAAGCTGGCCATCAGCAGTGGCGATGGTATTGCCACATCTTCGGATGGGAGCAATGCCGCGGCGATTGGGGCAGTTGCATCGCAGGCAATTGTAGGATCGCTGACGGCGTCTGGAGCTTTCTCCTCAATGATCACATCGCTGGGGCAAACGGTATCCTCTGTCAGCACAACCAAATCCGCGAACGATGCCGTGCTGGCACAAACCTCGACGCAGGTGGCGAATGTGTCGGGTGTTTCGCTGGATACGGAAGCTGCCAATCTCACACAGTATCAGCGGGCGTATGAAGCGGCGGCGAAGGTTATGTCCATTGTGAATGAACTGATGGCACAGGCGATTAATCTCGGCCAGCAGACGACGGTGTCGTAATGCGGCCAGCAGGAGAATGACCCATGTTGAATAGCACCACATCATTGCAGCAGATGCTGTCATCCCTATCGAACCTGAGCGATCAACAGACTCGCATCTCGCAGGAGATGTCTTCTGGACTTCGTATCACGTCACTGGGAGATGATCCTGTAGCGTCGGGCCAGGCGGTAACGATGGCCGATACATTGCGGCAGGACGCAGCATTTCTGTCCACGGCCAACAGCGCTACCAATCGTATGCAGACTGCAGATACTGCTTTGGGGTCGGTTGTGTCGCAGCTAACATCCGCGATCAGTACCGCGACAGGCGCGTTGAGCGGCACTGGAAATGCAACAACGCGTGCCGTAGCTGCGCAATCGCTGGCTTCTATTCGCGACACGATAGTCTCACTTGCCAATAGCAGTTATGGCGGAGCTTATCTGTTCTCCGGATCTTCTACCGCAACTCCTTTTACGGAAGATGCTTCGGGAAATGTAACTTATACCGGAAATAACGACGCGACAAGTGTCGCACTGACATCGGGCGGCACGGTGAGCACCTCTCTTGCAGGGAGTAGTATTTTCACGGCATCCGGAGCGTCGGTCTTTGACGCTTTGAACAACATCATTACGGCATTGCAGAGCGGAACATCGACAGATCCAGCATCGCTTGTGGGCGGACTACGGGATGCGTTGAATAATGTCATTTCGCAACGTGCCACTTTGAACTCCGCGCAGAGCCGGCTTTCGGGCGAGAGTGATTACATCACTGCCCAGAAGACGAATCTCCTGGCACAGCAATCGTCGCTGTTGTCTGCCGATACGCCAACGCTCGCAACGGAGCTTTCGGCAGTGACCACGCAGCGCTCCGCGTTGCTGAGTACGATCGCGGTGGTGCAAAAGGGAAGCCTCTTCGACTATCTCTAACAGCGGCGTGATGCCGATATCCGGTACACTCGGCATGTGATGGGCGCGCTCAGTTTTCTATGGAACAGCACACGCGGTGCAAGACTGCGTCCGTGGCGCAGTCCTTACCTGCTATGGCGTATTGAGACCTATTCAGGCATGCATGCCGAGGAGATTGGTGCGAAGGATGTGATGCGCTTCCTCTGGCAGGAGAAGTGGCAGTTCCTGCGGTTTCTTCGCTGGACAGAAGAGATCCGCAAAGAGAGCAAAACCCCACATGCCTGAGGTGCGTTCCTTGAGCCGTAGAGAGTTGCTCCAGGGTGCAGTGGCCTCTGCCGCTATGGTTGCGGTGACTGGATGCGGCCCAAAGAGGACGACTGGCTCCAGGTATGGATTGCCAGGAGTGGACGTGAGCGGGGCTCACTCTTTGAAGGCACACGCGATGGATGCGCGTATGCTCTTTGGTTTCGCGGTGAATACGCAGAAGCTGCGCGATGATACGGCCTATCGCGCTCTTATAGAACAGCAGTGCAGCATCATCGTCGCGGAGAATGCGATGAAATGGCGTGCGCTACGCCCGGCTATCGACCAATTTTCCTTTGCAGATGCGGATGCACTGGTGGAATTTGCTGCCCGGCGTCACATCCGTCTGCGCGGCCATAACCTTTGTTGGCATGAGGCGCTGCCGGAGTGGTTCTCGAAACAGGTGACGCAGGTGAATGCGCGCCAGTTGCTGCGGGACCATATCCGCACCGTTGCCGGTCGTTATGCCGGGCGGATGCATTCCTGGGATGTTGTGAACGAGGCGATCGAGGTGAAGGATGGCCGTCCAGATGGTCTTCGCAACACTCCCTGGCTGCAACTCATCGGCACGGATTACATCGAAATGGCGTTTCGTGTGGCGCGAGACGCCGATCCGTCGGCGTTGTTGACCTATAACGAGTACGGGATTGAGCAGGAAACGCAGGAAGCCGCCAGGAAGCGGGCGGCGGTGTTGCTGATGCTGCGGCGGTTGAAGCAACGAAATGTGCCGTTGGACGCCGTTGGTATTCAGTCCCATTTGCAGGCGCAACCCTTGTATGGCTATGGGGCTGGTTTGCAGCGGTTTGTGCAGGATTGCCGTGAGATGGGGCTGGAAGTCTTTATTACGGAACTGGATGTGAACGACCGGACGCTGCCTGCCGATGTTGCAACGCGGGATATTGGCGTGGCCAATCGCTATCGCAGCTATCTGGATCTGCTGCTGCCGGAAAGAAATGTGACTGCTGTGCTGACATGGGGCGTTTCAGACGCGGGGACATGGCTCAACAACGGCAAGGACCGGGCGAGGGAAGACGGTTTACCCCAACGACCTCTGCTGTTTGACGGTCACCTGAAGGCGAAACCGGCATTTGCGGCAGTACGGGACGCTTTTGACACCCGGCGACCGACGGGTGCCTTGCAGGGTACTCCGCCGTCGCAGAAACCATTGCCAAAACTGTAGGTTGCCTTTGGCGAATCGTAATCCCGGTGGTATCCTGTTTCATAGACCAAATCGGCTTGATTGAATTTTAGGAGCACTACAAGACAGTGTTGGCAACAGTTAAAAAGAACGAGATCATCAGCAAGTATCGTGTGCACGATACCGATACCGGCAGCCCCGAAGTGCAGATCGCTATTCTGAGCGAGCGCATCGGTCAGTTGACCGAGCATTTCAAGACGCACAAGAAGGACCATGGTTCGCGCCGCGGCCTGCTGATGCTGGTATCCAAGCGCCGCAGCCTGCTGGATTACCTGAAGAAGAACGACTCCGACCGCTATCGCGAAGTGATCGCAAAGCTCGGCATCCGTAAGTAAATCTTCCTTCAAGTTATTCCGAGGGCCGCTTCTCGTGCATTCGTTTATCGGGAGCACCGTATCTGTTGTGCCGGGACGTTTTCGTCCCGGCCACACGCTCTTTCACAGGAGCGTGAACGGTTGAGCCTACTCTTCGGCACATCCTGTGTTCCGTTCCGGATGTCGTCCGGAACTACCCCCGCATCGTTATTTTCAAGAATTTCGCGCCACGCAGGCCAGTGTGCCGTGCGTGCGCATGCGCTTGTCTGCGCAAATCCATTTCCATACATCACAAAGAGAGAAAACCCGCTATGAAGCAGGAGATTATCGTTGAGCTTGCCGGTGGCAAGTCCATCAAATTTGAGACGGGCCGCATTGCCAAGCAGGCATCCGGCGCGGCTTTCGTAAGCAGCGGCGACACGGTTATTCTGGCAACGGCCGTTGGCGCTCCGGAGCCGAAGGAAGGCATCGACTTCTTTCCGCTAACCGTTGAATATCGTGAAACCAGCTATGCTGGTGGCCGCATCCCCGGTGGCTTCATCAAGCGCGAAGGACGCCCTTCTGAGAAGGAAATCCTCACCTCGCGCCAGATTGACCGCCCCATTCGTCCCTTGTTCGCAGAGACTTACCGCAACGAAACCCAGGTGGTTGCGTTCGTGTACTCCGCAGACAAGCAGAACGATCCAGATGCGATTGCGATCAATGGTGCATCGTGCGCCTTGGCGCTGTCGGATATTCCGTTCCTCGGCCCCATCGGTGCGGTTCGCATTGGTATTGTCGATGACCAGTTCATCGTGAACCCCACCTATGAGGAGCGTCAGAAGAGTCTTCTGAACATCATGGTGGCCGGTACGAAGGACGGCATCACGATGGTGGAGTCCGGCGCGAAGGAAGTGTCGGAAGACAAGGCTGTTGAGGCAATCGAGTTTGCGCATGAGCAGATCAAGCTGATCTGCGCTGCCATCAATGAACTGGTCGCGAAGGCTGGCAAGCCGAAGCGTGCCGTTGCAGAAGCCGAAGACCTTTCCGGCTACTACAACGAACTGAAGGGGCAGATCGGCGAAGAACTGGCCGACGCTCTGAACACGCAGAAATACGCCAAGACCGAGAGCTACAGCAAGATCGCTGAGATCAAGTCGCGCCTGAAGAAGGCTCTGCCTGAAGGCGATGCTGCCGCAGCCAAGCGCCTGGGCAAGGTCTACGAACTGCTTCGCGAAAACATCTTCCGCGATCAGGTTCTTAAGGACCGCATCCGTCCCGACCGTCGCGCATTCGATCAGGTTCGCGCTATCGACATCGAAGTGGGAGTTCTGCCGCGCACGCATGGTTCGGCTCTGTTCACCCGTGGTGAGACGCAGGCTCTGGTCACCGCAACGCTCGGCACCGGCGACGATGCACAGCGTCTGGAGACTTACGAAGGCGAACAGAAGCGTCGCTTCATGCTGCACTATAACTTCCCGCCGTATTCCGTTGGTGAAGTTGGACGTATGACCGGCACCGGTCGTCGCGAAATCGGCCACGGCGCGCTGGCGTCGCGTGCGATTGAGGCGGTTCTGCCGGACGAGAAGTCCTCGCCGTACACGCTGCGCGTGGTGTCGGACATCACGGAATCGAACGGTTCTTCCTCCATGGCTTCGGTCTGCGGCGCTTCGCTGTCGCTGATGCAGGCGGGCATTCCTCTGAAGGCTGCTGTGGCCGGTATCGCAATGGGCCTGGTAAAGGAAGGCGATGATTACGCCGTCCTGACTGACATTGCCGGTGCGGAAGACCACTATGGCGATATGGACTTCAAGGTAGCCGGAACGCGCGAGGGTATTACCGCGCTGCAGATGGATATCAAGATCATGGGCATTACCGCCCAGATCATGCGTGAGGCTCTGGCACAGGCCAAGGCTGCTCGCATCTTCCTGCTGGACAAGATGGATGCGGTGATCGCGTCGGCGTCGGAAGAGAAGTCGCGTTACGCTCCGCAGATCAAGACCCTGCAGATTCCGACGGACAAGATTCGTGACCTGATCGGACCTGGCGGTAAGGTGATCCGCGGCATTATCGAAGCCACGCAGGTGAAGATCGACGTGGACGACAGCGGTAAGGTTGATGTTTCGTCGAGCGATCCCGATGGTCTGGCACGCGCGATCCAGATGATTTCCGATCTGACTGCGGTTCCTGAGCCCGGTAAGACCTACCTGGGTAAGGTGGTTCGTCTGGCAGAGTTCGGCGCGTTCGTCGAAATCTTCCCCGGTACGGATGGCCTGCTCCACGTTTCGGAGATCGCAGAGCATCGTGTGAAGGACGTGAAGGACGAACTGCGCGAAGGCGATCAGATCCTGGTGAAGGTACTGGCGATTGAAGGCAACCGTATCAAGCTGAGCCGAAAGGCTGTTCTGAAGGAGCAGCGCGCGAAGCTTGGTCTGCCTGATCCGCAGGTAGAAGAGGGCAGTAGCGATCCTGCGCCGCGTGCTCCGCGTCCGGCAACTCCTGCTCCGACGGAGACCATCACGCTGGAAGGTGGCGATGACTACGACGAGGACGATGATCTGGACGATGAGGGCGAGGACGAAGGTGATGAGCCCGATGCCGCGAACCCGGATGCGCCGTCGCAGAATGCAGGCGACGCAGCTCAGGCACAGCGTCGTCGTCGCCGTCGTCGTGGCGGACGTCGTGCACCTGGTGCTGGTGGCAACAGCGGTGCTCCTCGCGCGTAACACTTGTTACTGGAATAAGAAGAAGACCGCGGCAAAAATGCCGCGGTCTTCTTCTTTTGACCTTGTCGCAACAGCCAGCGCCGCAGCATACGCTATCCTGAAGGTGCTTCCACTGTGCTCCCCCATCTCTTTGACCCTGGAAGGCGCGTGAACGCTTCAGCGATACGAAAAGTCCTTTGGATATACCTGCTGCTGCTGGTGCCGCTGGCATGGTTTTCTGCGCGGTATGATGCCTACGGCATCGATGGAGACGCCGTAGCCTATATGGATCTGGCCGATCTGATCCGCGGACACAACCTGCACGCGGCAGTGAATGGCTATTGGCACCCGCTATACCCGGCGTTTCTGGCTGCGGCGCAGGCGATATTCCATGTGAACCGCTGGAATGAACTGGGCGCGTATTACGCGGTGAATGTCCTTATCTTTTTTCTGGAAGTGGGCAGCATCCTACTTCTGGTGCATGGACTGGTGCGTCTGCGTAAACGGTTAGCACCCGCCGTGGAGAGCCTGCTCTCTGCCGAGCTGCTTTCCCTGTTTGGTCTTTCGCTGCTGGTGATTGCCACCACGCGTGAGCTCTCGTTGGGCAAAGTTCGAACGGACAGTCTTCTGCAGGCGTTGATACTTTCTGGTGTGGGGCTGTTGCTGGAAGCACTGGCTGCGGAGGGCAGCGCGGCATTCTTGTATGCAGGATTGATGGGGCTCACGCTGGGTTTTGCCTATCTGACCAAGTCATTTGCATTCTTACTGATGCTCTTGTGTGTCGCCGCGCTTGTGTCGTTTTCAGTGTTGGTGTGTAAACGGCGTATACCTGCGGTGCTTGTGCAAAGCATCGTTGCATTCGTCGCCTTTGGGGTTGTCGCTGGGCCTTATGTTGCAGCGCTTTCCCGTCAGCATCATCGATTTGATTTTGGCGACTCCGGCAGTTTGAACTACATCTGGTATGTCTCCGGCACAGAGAAGATGCATCTGCAGCAGCGGATGACGGACTCATTCGGGTCGGCGACGGTCGAGTTGAAGCATCCTGAGCAGGAATTGATGCGGACGCCGGGTGTCTATAGCTACACGCAGATGCAGCACGGAACGTATGCACCGTGGTTTGATCCGACCTACTGGAACGATCACATTACGGCGAAATTTTCGCTGTCCCGGCTGGTCTCGCGTGACGAGCGCAATGTAGTGCTCGTCTTCCGCTATCTGTTGAATCATCCGGAGCCGCTGCTGTTGCTCCTTGTTCTGTTGCTGACATGCGGCAGGCTCAATTGGCGTGGCCGTTACGCATGGCCTTCCGTGGGATTGGGCATTTTGATCTGGGCGATTTACGCTCTCGTGAATGTGGAAGAGCGTTACGTAACGGCGGGATATCTGCTGATTGTAATTGCGGTTTTCGCTGCATTTGAAAAGCGCAAACCGTATGAAAGCACTTTGCTGGTTTTGCCGTCTGCGGTATTGCTTCTGTTTGCTCTGTTGCCTTTGGGAGCGATGGCGCGCCAGGCGGCAGAAAGTCGGCGGCAGCTTTCTATCATGGGACAGGTGCCAGCGTGGCGTGACGCGCAGATCTTTGGTGCCGCAGAAGGATTGCAGAAGATGGGCCTGACGACCGGTGACAGCATTGCCTGTATTGGAACCATTGCCTGCGTCAATGACCACTACTGGGCGCGTGTGGCTGGCGTTCGTATCGTCGATGAAATATATGCGCCTGAAGCGAAGCATCTGGCCATGCAACTGGATGCGATGCCGAATCGACAGCAGGCATATGAAGCCCTTCGCACTCAGGGAGCGAAGGTAATCGTGGGGGCGTTTGACCCGGGAGAGATGAACAGCAACCATCCCGCCACAGAAGGGTGGCAACGGCTTGGTGAGACTAAGTATTACGCTCTCCGGTTAAGCCCGAAGTCTTAAGTCATGCCATGATGAATGCAATGAGCTCACAGGAAGCCGCACATACAGGTTCGTTGGAACTCACAGTTGTTATGCCCTGCCTGAACGAGGCAGAAACACTTGCCGTTTGCGTAGACAAAGCGATAGCGGCACTGCGCGAGAACAACATCGCAGGGGAAGTGGTGGTTGCGGACAACGGTTCCACCGACGGTTCGCAGCAGATTGCCACAGACCACGGCGCACGGGTAGTGAACGTACCTATCCGTGGTTACGGAGCTGCATTAAACGCGGGCATTCTCGCCGCGCAAGGCAAGTATGTGTTGATGGCGGATGCGGACGACAGCTACAACTTCGCGCATATTCCGCGGTTCCTGGAACAACTTCGCAATGGCGCAGATCTGGTTATGGGCAATCGCTTCGCCGGTGGAATTGGGCCGGGAGCGATGCCGCCGCTGCATAAATATCTTGGCAATCCGGTCCTGAGCTGGATGGGACGCACGCTGTTCCACACACCCGTTGGCGACTTCCATTGTGGCATCCGTGCCTTCAGTAAGAACGCCTATGAGTCTCTCGCGCTGCGCACCACGGGCATGGAGTTTGCCAGCGAGATGGTGGTGAAGGCGTCGCTGCAGAAACAGAAGATTGTCGAAGTGCCGACGACGTTGCAGAAGGATGGCCGCAGCCGTCCTCCGCATCTGAAAACGTGGCGTGACGGATGGCGTCACTTCCGCTTTCTCCTGTTGTATTCGCCGCGTTGGCTCTTCCTGTTTCCTGGTCTCACGCTGATGCTTGGCGGTTTTGGGTTGATGGCATGGCTGCTGCCTGCGGAGCGTCCGCTGGGACATGTCAACCTGGGCGTGGATACGCTGGCCTATGCGGCTGCGGCTGTGTTGTTAGGCTTCCAACTTGTCTTCTTTGGTGTTGCGGCGAAAGTGTTTGCCATCACCGAGGGACTTCTGCCGGAAGACGAAAGCTTTGACCGTTGGTTTCGGTACATCACGCTGGAAACCGGCCTGATTGCAGGCGTATTGCTACTGCTGGTGGGTGTCGGAATTGCCATCTCTTCGGTTGTCGGATGGGCGCATACGGGCTATGGCCCACTACCTCCGGTAGAGATGATGCGTCGCACGCTGCCTGCCATGTTGTGCCTGATGTTGGGAACGCAGGTTTGTTTCGGTAGCTTCTTCCTTAGCCTTCTGGGTCTGCGTCGCCGGTAAACGGCGAACGCGAGCCTTGCACAAGCCTGTTTTATTTACACTAGGCCGCAGATGGCAGCTTCGATGTACATCGTCGTTGAGGGAGACGATCCCGGCTTCGATACGTTTGTGAACGGTCGCGCACTGGCGCGTAACGAAGATCCGCTGGAACGTCTGGCGATCCACCTGGGCGTGCGTCCTCTCATTGATTTCTTTTCCGCGGATGACAACGCCATGGCGCTGTTGCTTGAAGAAGGCGCTGGCGATCCTGAGTTACAGGGAAGGCTGCTTCCACCGCAGTGGTTCAGCGGATACGAAGGATTGGCCACGGTGTCGCCCATGCTGCAGGCATTGAAAGAAGATCCTGCGCTGATCGGCAGCGAGGGTGAGTTCATTCGCGAAGAGCTGGAGGAGTATGAAACAGTTCTTCGCAAAGCTGCGGACCGCGGAGTGCGCTGGCATCTTGCGGTGAGTTTTCGCTGAGACAGAAATGGAGATGGAACTGTGATCCTTGCACCGCACGAATATGTAACCCTTGAAACTCCTTATGGCCCCATGCGCACGCATATCGTGCGTCCGGCAGCTCCTGGCAAGTATCCGGGACTGGTGTTTTATTCGGAGATATTTCAGGTTACCGAGCCCATCCGTCGCACGGCTGCGTTGCTTGCAGGGCACGGCTATGTCGTTGCCATGCCAGAGGTTTACCATGAGTTTCTGCCCGTGGGTGAAGTGCTGGCATACGATCAGGCCGGCAGCGACGTGGGCAACAAGCACAAGTATGAAAAGGAACTGGCCAGCTATGACGCGGATACGCGCGCGGTGCTGGATCACCTGAAATCGCGCGAGGATTGCACAGGCGAGCTTGGCGCCATTGGCATCTGTCTTGGTGGTCATCTGTCGTTCCGCGCTGCCTTTGAGCCAGACGTGCGTGCCACGGTTTGCTTCTATGGCACGGACATCCACAAAGGTTCGCTGGGCAAGGGGCAGAACGATGATTCGTTAGCCCGTGCTGCAGAGATCAAAGGTGAGTTGCTGATGATCTGGGGGCGACAGGACCCGCACATTCCGTTGGAAGGACGTCGTACGATCCTTGCGCGTTTGGATGAGTTGAACCTTCGCTTTGCATGGCATGAAGTAAACGGAGCACATGCGTTCATGCGCGATGAAGGCGCCCGCTACGATCCAGCACTTGCACTGCACCTGTATCGCGAGACACTGGACTTTTTTGCGCGACGACTGGGACAGGGAGACCGATAGGGTTACGAGAGGAAGTTCTGCAACCACGGGTCTTCGCTGTGAGTCAGCTCCAGCGTGGACCCGTCGAAGACGACTCGCCCTTCGTTCAAGACCAGGAATTTTGTGTTCTGATCCACACCGCCATCCGGGATGAGTTGTGCGGACTTTGTCGCGCTATCCCAATGATGCGTGGCCAGGAAGAACGCGTCCTGCAGGCGGTGCGTAATCATCAGGGAGGCAGTGTGGGATTCATCACGCTGCTTCAGGACCAACTCCACAATCGTCGTGGATGTAATGGGGTCCAGGCCGCCCGTGGGCGAATCGTAAAGGATCAAGTCAGGCTTGGTGATCAACGCACGCGCGATGGAGACGCGACGCCGCATACCGCCGGAAAGCTCTGATGGAAACTTGTTGATGGCCTGGCTGAGTTCCACGAACTCCAGTGACTCTTCCACTCGCTTATGCGCTTCTGCCGGGTCAACACCCTCTTCGTTCAGGCGATAGGCCACGTTGTCTTCCACGTTCATGGAATCAAACAGGGCAGACTCCTGGAAGACCATGCCCACGCGACGCCGCATCTTGAAGAGTTCCTGCTGCGTCATGGTGGTGATCTCCTGGCCGAAGATGCGGATGCTGCCGCTGTCCGGTGGAATCAGTCCATTGATGATCTTCAGCAGAACGCTTTTGCCGCCGCCCGCGGGCCCCAGCAGGATACAGGTTTCGCCGCTGTACAGCGTGAAGCTGACATCGTCGAGAACGTGATTGTTATCGAAGGCGATGCTGACGTTTCGAACCTCGAGCACCGGTTCTTTGGTTTTTTCTTCTGGCATCGCGATCACCGCCCGAAAATGCCGATGGTCAGGCGGCTGATGAGAAAGTCCACCACGATGATCAACACAGAGGACACCACGACGGCCTGGGTGGTGGCTTTGCCCACACCCTGGGTCCCACCCTTGGTGCTCATGCCGAAGTAGCAGCCCACCGTGGCAATAATGAACCCAAAGAAGACAGGCTTGGTCATGCCCTGGACCACATCCCCGTAGTTCAGAGCGCGGTAACTGGTGCGCCAGTAGGAGTGTCCGTTCAGCCCCAGCATAAAGACGCCGACAAGACCGCCGCCCAGCATACCTACCGCGTCCGAAATGACCGTAAGCCAGAAGAGCATGAAGACCGTTGCAGAGACGCGTGGCGCGACGAGTTTGCGGATGGGGTCGACGCCGAGGGCACGCATGGCGTCGAGTTGCTCCGTCACCTTCATGGAACCAAGCTCGCTGGCCATACCCGAGGCGTTACGGCCCGAGACCATCAGGCCGGTCAGCACAGGGCCAAGCTCCTTCACCATGGAGAGCGCAACGAGTGTGCCGGTCATGGAGACGGCGCCGAACTCCTTCAGGGAAGACACAGACTGCAGGGCGAGAACGCATCCGGTGAAAAAGCCCGACAGAATCACGATGGGCAACGATCCGATGCCGATGGAATCCATCTGCGTGAAGATGTCGGAAAAGTAGATGGGACGCGAAAAGAGAGAGGCGATGGAGCGACCGCAGAGCAGGGAATACTCCTGCACGGACCACAGCTTGTCTTTTGTAAATTCGGTTGGCGAAACAAACTTCATCCGTGGTCGCTGGCCTGTCCTTAAAAGTTTTGGAAGTCCCGGTCAAGGTATCAGATGCGAAGAAGGGATCATCCGTTTCGGATCGTCTGCCCAACACTGCAACAGGTGAGAAAATAGTAACGAATGGCAAAGACGATGCAAGCCGTAGTTCTCCATGGCAGGGAAGACCTGAGGCTGGAGACGGTTTCTGTTCCAGAAATTGGTCCCGGAGAGCTTTTGGTTCGCGCTGGCGCGGCCTTGACCTGTGGGACAGACCTGAAGGTGTTCCGCCGCGGATACCACGCGAAAATGCTGGTCCCTCCCACGCTCTTCGGGCATGAAATTGCCGGAACCATCGTGGCTATGGGTGAGGGAGTTGCCGGTTTTCAGCCCGGTGATCGTGTTGTGGCGTCGAATTCGGCTCCTTGTGGCGTTTGCCTGTTCTGCCGTCGCGATCAGCCGAACCTGTGCAGCGATTTGATGTTTAATAACGGCGCCTATGCCGAATATATCCGTATTCCGGCGCGCATCGTGGAGAAGAATACACTGCACATCCCGGACGGAGTTCCGTTTGAGCAAGCTGCTCTGATGGAGCCATTGGCGTGTGTGGTCCTGGGGTTGGAGCAATGTTTCCCCAAGCCGGGTGACACTCTGGTGGTTATCGGAGCCGGTCCGATTGGACTCATGTTCATCCGCACGGCGCACATTAGCGGGTGCCGTGTGATTGCCGTGGTGAAGCGTGATGACCAGGTTGCCAGCGCGAGGAGATTTGGCGCGGATGAAGTGGTTCAGATTGCGGATGGCGTCGATACCGTTGCGGCTGTGCGTGCTCTGACGCCTGAAAATGAAGGCGCGGACATTGTGGTGGAATGTGTTGCCACACCGGCCACGTGGGAGCAGTCCGTCGACATGGTGCGTAAGGGCGGCACGGTGAATTTCTTCGGCGGCCCACCAAGCGGTACGGTCGTGGCGCTGGATACCAATCGGCTGCACTACGGCGACATCACTCTGAAGGCCACGTTCCATCACACACCGGCCACGAATCGCCGTGCTTTTGAACTCATCACCAGCGGACGCATGCATGCGGAAGATTTCATTACTGCCACCGCATCGTTGAGTGATGTACCGGATGTTTTCGCGAAGATGCTGGTACGCAGCGGCAACCGCATGCTCGACATCAAGACGGCCATCCTGCCCGGGAGCGCGGCATGACGTCCGTGGCAGAGCAGCGGCTGGAAGGCGCTCCAGTGGAATTACTGGAGCCAGCCACGCGTCCCACGCTGGAGGAGGCGCAGGCATGGTGCAAGGCGCTGGCTGAATCGCATTACGAAAACTTCCATGTAGCCACGGCATTCCTGTCGAAGCCGTTGCGTTCACACTTTCATGCGGTGTATGCCTTCTGCCGCGTGTCGGATGATCTGGGGGATGAAGTCGCGGACACGGCAACAGCCACGCGCCTGTTGTCTACGTGGCGCCAGATGTTGGATGAGTGCTACGACGCGCCGGAATTGTCGCGGCATCCTGTCTTTGTTGCTTTGCGGCCAACGATCGTGGCTTGCGATTTGCCGAAGCAACCATTTACCGATCTCATTGCAGCGTTTGAGCTAGACCAGGTGAAGACGCGTTTTGCTACGTTGCGCGAGGACGAAGAATACTCCGTGTATTCGGCAAATCCGGTTGGCTCGTTGGTGCTGTATCTGTGCGGCTATCGTGATCCTGCGCTTCATGCGTTGAGCCATAAGACATGCACGGCACTGCAGCTTGCAAACTTCTGGCAGGATGTGGGCGAAGACCTGCACGAACGCGACCGTATCTATCTGCCGCAGGATCGGATGGAGAAGTTTGGCGTGACGGAAGCGGACCTTCGCAGCGGACGCGAGACGGCTGGCTATCGCACGATGTTGCAGGAACTATGCGCAGAGACGCGCGTGATGTTGCTGGAAGGCGCACCGTTGATTGATCGCGTGGACCGCGAACTTGCGGCGACGCTGCGGCTCTTTACGCAGGGCGGCCTTGCCATCCTGGATGCAATTGCAGCCATTGGGTACAACACGCTGAGTCAGCGCCCTGAAGTCAGCAAGAGTGCAAAGTTAAAGCTGCTGTTTGGCGCCGGACTGAGTAAGCTTGGTGTGCATCGTGGATCGCGGGGTCTCCGTTGAAGATGCGTCGCACAGTGCAACTCGAAGCCGCGTATGCGGAGTGCTGCGCCATTGCCAAGCGCGAAGCCAAGAATTTTTACTATGGCTTCCTCGCGTTGCCAAAACACAAGCGCGAAGCCATGTGCGCCGTGTATGCGTTTATGCGTCGTGCAGATGACATCAGCGACGATGAAAGTTTCACGCTCGAAACGCGCCGCATGCAAATGGCTGGATGGCTGGCTTCCTGGAACGGGTTTCGCCGCGCGGCGTTTCATGATGAGTCGCCCGTGCTGCCGGAAGATAAGCGTGATCATGCTGTCTTTCTTGCGGTTGCGGACGTGCAGCAGAGTTTCGGCGTGTCGGACAATCTGTTGGAACAGCTTATCGTTGGCACCACGATGGACCTGAAGGTGGAGCCGCCGCAGGGTGTTCGCCGCATACAGTTGGAGAGCCGCACGGTAGATGTTTACGAGACGATGCAGGCGCTGGAAGGCTATTGCTACCTTGTGGCGTCTGTCGTGGGGCTTACGACGATCCGTATCTTCGGCTACTGCGATCACGTTGCGGAAGAGTATGCAGAGAAGATTGGGCTTGCGTTTCAACTGACGAATATTCTGCGCGATGTGAAGGAAGATGCAGAACGTGGCCGTGTCTATCTTCCGGAAGACCTGCTCGCAAAGCATCAATTAACAGCACAGGATGTTCTGGCAGCGTCTGCAAGCGGCTCAATGCGTCCGGAGTTGCGCACATTGCTTGCGGAAGTTGCCACTCGCGCAGAGAAATACTACGCTGCTGCGGAGGATTTGATCCCGCTGCTCGACCGCGATAGCCGGCCCGCGATGCGCGTTCTCATTACGATCTATCACCTGTTGCTGAAGGAGATCGTTGCACGCAACTATGACGTGCTGCAGCAGCGTGTGAGCGTCTCTACAGGACGCAAGTTGCGTGTGCTGGCGGGCGGCATGGTGCGTGCACTGCTGGCTCGCGGAGGAACGGCGTGAGCGTTCCGTCGTTTGACGTTATCGTTGTCGGTGCAGGTCTGGCTGGTCTTGCTGCAGCGTCGTCGTTGTCCGCGGCAGGTGCATCGGTACTCATACTGGAGCGCAAGCCCTTCGTCGGCGGTCGTGCATATTCCTATGAACATCCTGTTCTGCACGAAGAGATTGATTGCCAGCACGTGCTGCTGGGATGCTGCACAAACCTGATTGATTTATGTGCGAAGTCGGGTGTAGCGGATCGTATCCGCTGGTATGACGAACTGACGTTTCTGCAGCCGGGAAATGCGCCGCGCACACGCCTGAAACCCGGCGGTATGCCTGCGCCGTTTCATACTTCGTTTGATTTCCTGCGCGCACCCATGCTGGCCATGAAGGACAAGGTTGCGGTTGCGCGCGGATTGATGGAGTTTCTGCGTGGCTATCCGCAGGATGACAGCGAAAGCTTTGCCACATGGTTAAAGCGCACCGGACAAACAGAAGGCGCGATCAAGCATCTGTGGGAACCGGTGATCGTTGGTGCGTTAAACGATAGTTTTGAAAACTGTTCTACGAAGTACGCCGGGCAGGTCTTTCACGAATCATTTTTGAAATCTGCAGAAGGTGGACGTCTGGGGATTCCGACTCTGCCGCTGTCGCAGTTTTACGGCTACGTAGCTGAACAATGTGTGCGGCAGGGTGCGGAGCTTCGTCTATCGCAGTCGGTAACAGCGCTGCGCAGGAATGAAGACGCGTGGCGGGTGAGTACGTCTGAAGGCGATTTTGTTGCGCATAACGTAATTCTGGCGACGAATTTTCATCAGACAGCAAGCCTGTTACCACAGGCGAATGACGCATTTCAGCACTTCAAGAACGCACCCATCACAACGGTTCATCTGTGGTTTGATCGTCAGATTACAGAGCTGGATCATGCTGTGTTGCTGGATACCGGCATCCAGTGGCTCTTTCACAAATCGCGCATCCGCCGCTGGACCGTAGAGCGCGGAAGCTATTGCGAACTGGTGATCTCCGCATCATTTGAGCAGCTTCACCAGACGCGCGAGGCTATCTTCTCCAACGCATTGCGCGAACTCGCCATGTTCTTCCCCGCGGTGAACGAAGCGAAGTTGGTAAAGAGCGGCATCCTGAAGGAAGCGCGCGCCACGTTCTCCGTTACACCGGGGCTTGACGTACATCGTCCGAAGCAGGATACGGGGCTGCCCGGCCTGTTCATTGCGGGTGACTGGACTGCTACAGGATGGCCTTCCACTATGGAAGGCGCGGTACGCAGCGGACGTCTTGCGGCAGAGGCATTGAGTGTTTCTGCTGGTCAGAACATGCGTTTTCTTGCCCAGGAGCCACAGGCATCTGGACTGATGCAGTGGATTGCCACTCGCCGTTAAACCGCAGAACATATTCGTCTTAACGAAAAATTGCCGGCGAACATGCGCCAGGACTCACAAAGTTTTACCTTCCGCGCAACAATCTCAAGAACACGCGTGTCAGTAGGGATGTAGCGAGCCTGCGTGCTTGCCGGAGGTTGTTGCCCGATGCGTGCCTCGAATGCTTTTCGTGCCGGTCTTTCTGCGGTTCTCTGTGGCACCCTGGCGGCACCGGCTATGCCCGCCGCGCCGCGAGTCAATCCTGTGCGACCGCTGGATCGGAACGCACGTGCGGAGTTGATGCTGCAACGCTTCACCTTCGGTCCTACGGCATCGGATCTTCAAAGCATTCGCAGCGTCGGTATTGAGACATGGTTCCAGCAGCAGTTGAATCCAGAGAACATTCCCGACTCGAGTTTTGAAACGCGCATGGACGTCTATCCCGCGTTGCGCATGACACAGGCAGAGCGACTGCAGCGCTATCCGGAACCAGCGACGGTTCGTGTGTTGGCACGCAGCGGGAAATTGCCTGCCGATCCGGAGTTGCGCGCTATTGTCAGCGATCAGGTGGAGTTCTACCAGATGGTGCAGGACAATAAAGCCGCCAAGGCGCAGCCTGCTGGCAACAACATGGCTGCTCCCATGATGAACGGCGCAGCAGAAAAGCCTACTGCGCAGACAGCAGCGCAGGTGCAAGCGCAGGCCGCAGTTGTCAATCTGGAACAGACCACACCCGCGATGGAAAAGCCGCAGGTGGATGCCATTCTCGCCCTCTCCCCGAATGACCGTTACGTGCAACTCCTGCACATGCCTCCTGCAGAACTGATTGCGCTGCGCAAAGGCGCACGTGGCCCTCTGGAAGCGAAGCTTGTCGATGGCATGTCTCCTTTGCAGAAGGAAACGCTTCTGGCTCTTTCCGGCACCAACCGCATGATCAACGCGGAAACACAGGGCGCGCGGCTGTTACGTGATATCTATTCGCAACGACAACTGGAAGCCGTGATGACAGATTTCTGGCTGAATCACTTCAACATTTTCAGTGGCAAAGACGGCCAGGAGCCTTCACTGATTCCGCAATATGAGCAAACGATCCGCGACCACGCACTGGGACATTTTGAAGACCTTCTGGTGGCCACGGCGCAGAGTCCAGCCATGCTTCGTTATCTGGATAACGCCACCAGTACCGGCCCGAATTCGCTGGCAGCACAGCGTGAAAGACGCAACCCAAAGAACAAATCGAATTCAGGATTGAATGAGAATTACGGGCGCGAGCTCATGGAGCTACACACGCTTGGTGTGAATGGGGGATACACACAGAAAGACGTCACCGAAGTGGCAAAAGTGTTCACGGGATGGACACTGGAACGCCCTTACGACGGTGGTGATTACTCCTTCAATCCCAATCGCCATGAGCCGGGAAGCAAGACGGTATTGGGCAAAACGATTAAGTCTGGTGGCGAAGATGAAGGCCGTGAAGTACTGCACATGCTGGCCACCAGCCCTGCGACAGCTCACTTCATCAGTACCGAGCTTGCACAGCGATTTGTAAGTGACGCACCGCCGAAGGCGATGGTAGATCGCATGGCACAAACGTTTCTCAAATCGAACGGCGATATCAAAGCGGTGCTGCTGGCGATGGTGCATTCTCAGGAGTTCTTCACCACAGCGACCGTGAATGCAAAGTTGAAGACGCCGCTGGAATACGTCACCAGTGCAGTACGTGCAAGCGGCGCAGAGGTGACAAATCCATTGCCACTGGTGCAATCGCTACAGCAGCTTGGTATGCCTTTGTATGGATGCATGCCACCGACTGGTTACAAGTGGGATGAAGAGACATGGTTAAGTTCTTCGGCGCTGATCAATCGCATGAACTTTTCGCTGACGCTGGCAACAAATCGCGTTGGCGGTGTGAGTGTGGATTGGACGCCGGTGATCGCAGATTCGAATGCAGCAACCACGCATCCTGTGGCGATGACTTCAACTGCATTGTCTAATCCGGAGGCGATGCGTAAGGAATCGTTGCTGGAGGCGAAGCTCTTTGAGGTTCCGGTTAGTGCGCAGACACGCTCTGCCGTTATTTCGCAAGGCAATGACAATGTAGCAGCGCAGGCTTCGCAGCAGTTCTCTCAGACGAACAACGGTCGAGTGCTAACGCCGGCTGAGAGAGATGCGCAGCAGCAGGACAAGTTGGACGAGATGATGATGGGCCACCGCAACGGAATGCCGCCACCCACGAAAGCAGCAGGCGCAGTGAAGGGGCAGGCGGTTGTGCAGCGCGGTCTGGGTGCAACACCAGCAAAGATGGGACCGCCACCTGCGGATAAACAGGCTGCGGCAATGGCAGGACTCCTGCTTGGTGCGCCGGAGTTTCAACGGCGGTAACGAAGCAACAGTAAGGCGAGAGGTAGCACAATGTTTTCACGGCGGGCATTTGTAAAGAACGGCGCTCTTGCATTAGTCGGTACAGCAACAGTTCCGCAGTTCCTGGTGCGTTCCGTGATGGCGGAACAGGCTACTGCACAAGCCAACGGGAAGAAGCTTGTGGTGTTGTTTCAACGCGGCGCGGCGGACGGTCTGAACATCGTGGTGCCGTATCGCGAGAAGAACTACTATGCGATGCGTCCGAACATTGCCATTCAACCGAATGAAGTGCTGGATCTGGATGGGCAGTTTGGATTACACCCCGCCATGGCTCCGCTGCTGCCGCTGTATCAGAAGGGACATCTGGCTGTGGTACATGCCGTGGGTTCGCCGGATACCACGCGGTCACACTTCGATGCGCAGGACTACATGGAGAGCGGCACGCCCGGCATCAAGAGTACGCAGGATGGATGGCTGAATCGTGCGTTGCAGGCGGAGCGTGTCGATCCCAAGGCGGCAAGAGCATTTCGTGCTGTGGCGCTGGGAACCCAGGTGCCTCGTACGTTGCAGGGGCGTCTGCCTGCAGTTGCTGTGTCGAACGTGGCGAACTTCTCCGTGGGCAACAGCCAGGGTGCGCAAGCCACGGCTGTCTCCAACGCGTTTCAGGAGATGTATGCCGGAACGCATGATCGCATCCTGAGTGGTGAAGGGCAGGAGACGTTTGAGGCTGTGCGGATGCTAAAGGCAACTGATCCTGCGCATTATCAGCCTGCCAATGGCGTTGTGTATCCGAGCACTTCCTTCGCCAACAGCCTGAAGCAGGTGGCGCAGTTGATGAAGGCTAATCTCGGCGTGGAAGCGGCGTTTGCCGACATCAACGACTGGGACACACATCAGGCGCAGGGAGCAGTGCAGGGACGTCTTGCGAATCGGCTGAAGGAGTTCAGCGAGGCGATTGCGTGCTTCTGGAATGACATGGGGCAGGATGCCGAGCACATCACGCTGGTCACGATGAGTGAGTTTGGTCGTACTGCACGACAGAACGGTACCGGCGGCACAGATCATGGGCATGGCAACGTGATGTTTGTGCTGGGAGGCACTATTCGCGGGGGCAAGGTCTATGGTGAATGGCCCGGATTGGAAGACCACCAGTTGAATGAGGGACGCGATCTGGCGATCACCACGGACTTCCGGCAGGTATTGGCCGAAGCGACGCAACATGCGTTGGGAACACGCGATCTTTCCCAGGTGTTTCCGGGCGCCAAACTGGGGCAGGATCAGTATCTGCAGTTTGTTTAAGGATGGTTTCAAACGCACGTTTGGACACGGAAATGTCGTCATCTGATATGTCACGACGTATCCATTTAGATTCCTGTGAAAGCATCCTTTGGACCGCGCAACCTTTAGTCGAAAATTGCGTCTTATTGGATGTAGTCAGCAATTAGCCGGGGTCACCCTCTACGACACCGGTTTCACCTATCCGCAACAAATCTTCCCACCTTTTATGTAAGGCTCCCAGAGTATCGGGAGCCTTCACTTCTATAGGGCGGTATGGGCTGTGGGTGATGCCTGTTGTCAGCGTGCGTGACTGTCAAGTATGTACTACTCGATGCTGAGACGACGGTCGAGGGAGAGCATGCCGGCACCGAAGGCGGCTGCGACGAGGGCCAGTACGCAGATGGCGAGCGGGTACTTGGAGGCGTCGTAGGCAGGGTAGGTGACCTTGGCGATGCCGACGATCAGGGTGATGGTGATCAGCGCGCCGAAGAGGCGTGTAAACAGTCCCAGTAGGATGCAGAAGCCACCCAGAAACTCCACCAGTGCGGAGATGGTGCCGAGCCATGCGGGCATTCCCAGCGTCATCACGTAGTGGTTCCACTTCTCAATGGCGGAGAAGAGGTTATTGCCGTGCAGACCGCCGTGCGGAATCACCTTATGCCAGCTTGCGGAGATGAGCGCCGCACCAAAGACAAGACGCAGGATCAACAGGGTAAAGGGTTGCAGACGGTCGAAAAATCGGCCCATGAAAACACACCTCTCAAAGTCAGGCTAAGGTGTTTTCGCTGTATTCCTTGTAGCTATTTCGTTGTGGGTGCCAATACCGGCACGGGGCCACCGGGCAGGATGCTGTCCAGGAAGCGGGCCAGCGCAGCCCTTTCCACGACGGCGTCGTGGGTGGGTACCTCGACGGTCAGCTTGGGGTCGGCGGCACCCTGATAGGTGGCAGTGCGGGCCTTATCCAGTGGGCCGACGGTGTAGAGCAGCTTGGGTGTAGCCAGGTGCTGCAGGCCGTCGAGCGGGAAGCCATCGTGGAAGACCAGGTGCATGGGATAGAGCAGTACTCGGGCGTCGGCGCGGACACGGGTTTCCACTGACGGGTCGGCGTTGTAGGCGATCAGACCTGCGCCGGGACCGTAGTTCTGGAGTAGTTGCGTGCCGATGGAGACGCCGATACCGCTGCCGAAGACCAGCACATGATCCGGCTGGATGTGGCGCGTTCCGGTGAGGTATTCCCATGCAGAGACGGCGTCGGCCAGCATGTGGTCCTGGCTGGGATGCGGGCGCTGTGCACTGTCGCCGTAGCCGCGGTAGTCGAAGGCGAGCACGTTGAGGCCGAGGTCGCGCAAGGCAGCGATCTGTGTGCTGTCCGCGGCATCAAGCTGACCGTCTGCGCCGCGGAGGTAGAGGACGGCGTAGGAGGCGCGCGGCGATTCCGCGCCGGCGGTGATCCATTCGCCGGAGAGCTGCGGCTGGCCGCTGGCGTCGGTGCCGAAGCGGAGCTTCTCCGAGGCTAACCCGGTTCCTCCGTTGGCCTTGCGCGTGGGGTGAAGGACAAGCTGCCAGGAACCCATGTAGATCATCGCTCCCATTGCCAGATAGGCGCAGACGAAGGCCGCGCCAATCGTGAGGCCGAGCATTTTGAGGAGCCAGCGCGGATCGATGACCTGGACGGTTTTGGGTGGGTTCTGCTGCTTTTTCTTTGACTTCGCCATTCGTTTTCCATGGTATCGCGCCGGTACGGGGGGACCCCTCCCCTATGTTTTCTAAAATCTTCTTTCTAAATGGGTTACGGTTTTTAGTGGCTGTAAAATCGTCTTTCTGCTGGGGTTAGGGGCAAAATCGTCTTTCTAAAGCCTTTAGCTGTTAGCTCTTGGCTTTTTGCTTTCCTTTGTTTTTATTTTAGTTGGTTTTGGGGAAATACCATGCCAACTCTATTTCCTTTGGTTTGTTGGGGTTGGATGGTTTGGGGCTTGACAGCACTTTGGGTGGTTCTCGACGCCTTCGGCGTGGGCCAGCCGCGTGGTTCTGCGAGGCGCGCGGGGTTGAGGGTATGCTCCTTTTTCCTTTTTGGCAGCGTATTCCGCTCAGACCCCGATAAGCCGAAACCGTGATCCGGAGAAGGCCATATCTCATGGCATGGTATTGCTCGCCCGTGTGACCTATATCAGTTGGGAATAGACAACCCAATTTTTATCTAATTGAATTATCCGCTGAATCTCGTGGCTAGTAATAAGTTCGCGGAGCGCGTTTAAGCCTCGCCGTAAGCGAAGCTGATTTGGATTTGTCGATGGTCCGATAGAGCGGGCCTTTGGCCCTTTGTCTTCGCGGGCTTGCTACCTAGGCCTTCGGCCTAGGCTAATATCTCGTCGCGCCTTTGGCGCTTGATTCGTTGCCACGCTGGCTATTTCGTCGTGGCCATGGTGTTTGATTCGATGCCACGCTGGCTATTCGTCGCGGTTCTGGCGCTTGGTTCGTTGCGACGTTGACTATTTCGTGGTGGCCGTGGCGTTTGATTCGTGCGCTGTTTGTGGGTTTTCGATTTCCTGTTGCGTCGTAGAGGGTGTGAGGAATGCAGGTCCTTCGGCTTCACTTCGTTTCGCTCAGGATGACGGCCTTTGGCCGTTAGAGCTTCGCTAGTGGGACGGCCTTTTGGCCGCAAGAGCTTCGCTTTGCGAAGCTGGTTTGGATTTGTGGCTGAGGAGGATTCGTCGATGAGAGGGGATCGCGGTTCGATGGTTTCTTGTTCGCAACAAAAAGCCCGTCATCCTTGTTGGGGATGACGGGCTTTGTTTGGAAGTGCTTTGTGACTACGCGTTCTTCTGACGCTCGAGTGCGTTCTGCAGAACGATCTCAAGCGCGGGCTTTACGCGGGCGTATTGTTCTTCGGTGATTTTTCCGGTCAGCTTGTCGCTTTCCAGTTGGAAGAGTTCGTCGCGCAGGACGCTGAGGAGCGTTGTCGGAGCAATATTCGCGTGAGAGGGAACAACGGTGGTCGGGGTGGAGCTGTTTGTCGTCGCGTCGGGAGTGGTTGCTGTTGCAGGCGTGTTTTGCGGACGAGAGAGAAGGAAGCCTGCTCCGGCTGCGAGTGCGAGGCCTACGCCTGCGATGATCCACCACTTGTACTTGGAGAGCGGATCGGGGGTGTCGATGGGGTTGCCGAGGCCGCCGCCGGGCTTTTCAGCAGATGCGCCGGTGGGCTGAGCCTGCATGGGCCCTTGTGCTGCACCGGGTGCTCCCTGGGGTGCTTGCGGGCTGCCGTCGGTGGTTTCGGTGGGCTTGGGAAGCTGGCCGCTGCCGCTGACGGTGAACTCTGCCACGTCGTTCGCGCCGAGGTTGCGGGCGACGAAGGTTTGCGCGTCCACCTCGTCCTGCACGGGTGCCCACGGGGTGCTGCCGCCGTCGAACTTCATCTGCTTCGGCATCATGACGATGACGTTGTCCGCAGGCATGACGGTGGTTGGGGTGAGTTTCATGCTGCCGGAGTACGGCACGTGGTAGCTGACCTGGAACTGCGTCTGGCCGCCGGGACGGATGGCGAAGTTGAAGCTGTAGTGGCCCTTCTTGGGCAACGGCATGGGCTGCGACTGGACGGTCATGCCGCCGGGGCCTTGTGCTGCTCCGCCTTCAATGACTGCGCCTTCAGGAAGCGTGAAGTCAAAGGTGGCTTCCGGGGAGAACTGTGTCTTGGGCGGTGCGGAGTCGTTCTTGAGGAAGAAGTGCTGCACGACGCGCAGGTTCTTGCCGTCGGAGTCTGTCTGCAGGCGCATGACGTCGGCTTCGAGCTTTACGCCGGGGACTTTGGCGGCGACGCTGTAGACGTCGATGTCAACGCTGGTGGTCCCCGGAGGCGCTGGCTTGAAGTAGTTCGCTCCCTCATGCGTGACGCGGACGAGATGGATGCCTTCGTCGGGAACGTTGAGCTCGTAGTGGCCCTTGGCGTCGGAGGTGGTGTGCGTGGCTTCCTGCATGCCCTGCGCAAGACGGATGAGCGTGACGGTGTCACCTGCGGACGGCTTGTTGACAGTGCCGTTGGTGACGGTGCCAGTGATGGTGCTGGCAGCGAAGGCGGAGAACGGCAGCGCAAGGAGCGCCGCGAGGGCTTTGAGTTGGAAGTGACGCATCGTCTTTTAGTTTAACTGCTGAAAAGAGCGAACGCAGCGTGCGCGGCGGACCGCTGCGAGCGCTGCGTTCGTTCCTGGATATGCCAGCTAGAACGTCTCGCGGGAGCTCAGGTTTGCGAGGACTTCTTTGCGGATGCGCCACACGTCGCGCCACTGCTTCTTTTCAGCAAGGGGCAGTTCGTCGGTGTGGAAGGGTGAGCCGGGCTGGGACGATTCGCCGTAGTAGACGAAGGTTTTGGCCTGTTTGACGCCGGTTTTGCTGAATTCCAGCGCTACGGTGAAGCCGTCGCCGTGGACGGGTGTTTTCTTGCCGTCGATCAGGGGACCCCAGGTGATGACGCGGAAGATGCCGAGGTTGCCGGGGCCGCCGTTGCCGGGGAGGCTGACGCCGTTGAGGGCTTCGCCGCGCGGCGCGGATGTGTTGCCGTCGGACTGGCCGTTGATTTCAAACTTCATCACTTCGCCCCAGGGGCGGTCGGGTGCGCCGTAGGTCTTGACGGTTTCGTCGTAGGCGGCGTCGAGCATCTGCGCGGCGAGTTTGGGGTCCTTGATGCCGCTCGGCGTGGTCAGAGGTTCGTCGTACTTGTAAGGCACGGCGAAGTTCTGCATGGATTTTGGAGTCTGCATGCCGACGGAGGGGCCGATGAACTTCTGCGCCCACACGTAGAAGAGGAATGCGCCGCGGGAGTTGGCTTCGGCGGCGTGGTCCCAGTTCTTGAGGATTTCGGCGGCCTTCTTCGCCTTGGGTGAGCCGTACTGTGCGACGGCGGATTGCAGGTCGTCCATCATGCGGTCGGCCATCTCCATGCGGGTGGAGAACTTCTTCTGCAACAGCATGTCAAAGGTAAACTTCTGGTCTTCGCTGAGCATGCGCAGGGCGCGGTCGGAGCGGAAGAGTGGGAAGAAGGATGAGACGTACGCCGGGTACTTTGCGCGGTCGATCATGGTGGGCCATGCGGCGTCCCAAGGCGGCTGGTTGGAGTTCTGGATGTAGCCGCTGGCGGGATCGACCTGCTTGGGCAGTTCATCGTAGCTGAGGATGCCGTGCGGCATGGTTCCGCTGGTGGAGCCATCGACGGGTTTGGTCCACATGGCCCAGTCGCCGGTGCGGCGCGGGACGTTGGCGTTGAAGAGGTATTCAATGTGGCCATCGCGGTCCGCGTACAGGATGTTGTACATGGGGACTTCGAGTCGCTTGAGCTGCGTTTGATACTCGGCGAGATTGTGCGCGGTGTCCATCTTCCAGTACTGCTCCAGGAAGAAGGGCTTGTCGAGGCCCGCGGCGTAGAGTGCGATGGGGATGCCGTTGTCGCGGCGCACGATGGGGCCGTGGACGGTCTTCTGCACCTGCACGATTTCGGTGGTCAGGCTGCCGTCCTTCTGCTTCACGCGGAAGGGATATTGCGCGGTTTCGTACTTGAGGACTTTGCCGTCGTAGAGATAGCCGCCGTCCTGCTCCTTGATGGTGAATTGCAGTGCGCCGTTGTTGGTGTTGACCGTGTTGGTGATGGCTACGTAGTCGGAAAAGCAGAAGCGCATGACGGGCAGACCGATCTGCGATGCGCCGAAGAGATTGATGCCGGGCGCGACGAGTTGCGCTTCAAAGTAGCTCTGTTCGCCTGCCATGGCGAGATGCGGATTCATGAGCAGCATCGCGTTGCCGCTGGTGGTGTGTGAGGGACCGATGGCCCAGCCGTTGGAGCCGTCCTGCATGTCCATGTTGGTGGGAGCGAATGGCGATTCCAGTGCGGCGGTTTCGGTGTTGCGCGCATCCATGAGGCGGCTGCCGGCTACGAATTCGAAGTTGACGAAGTGATGCGTGTGTTGCACGACATCGAGCGCGGTGATGGGGAGGACTTGCTTTGCTTCGGCGCTGAGTCTGTCGGGGTGTTTGGCGGCGTAAGCATTGATGCCAGCGGCGAAGGCTTCAAGGTAACCGCGGAACTCTGGCGTTTGTTCGGAGAGCCAGAGGGCAGAGCGTTTTGGCACTTCGTTGAGCCAGACCCAGCGGTCGGTTTTGAGGTTGCGATCGCCGTCGCCCGGGCCGTAAATTTCGCTGGAGCGGCCGCGTGATCCGGCCATGACGTGCATCAGGAGTTCGCCGTGGGCTTCAGTCTGCGCGTAGCCGTAGAGGTAGAACATGTCCTTCGTCGATTTGGCGAAGATGTGAGGGACGCCCCACTTGTCCCAGAGAATCTCTGAGCCCTTTTGCGGCTGGTACTTTGACTGTGCGAGGGCAGGGAGGCAGGTGGCCGCGATGAGGGCAGCGGAGAGAATACGGCGGCGCAAGAGCATGATCGGCTCCTCGTGTGTCGCTGAGATGAATGGGTGCTGAGGGGAGAGTAACAGATGGGGGACATCTGTAAAGCGCCGTCATCCATCTTCCATCCCCGCTGTTTTTCTTTACCTCTCCCGCTAAAGACAAGAGAGGTAAAGAAATTATTTATAGTTCCATGCAGAGGGGCCCGGCTGAAACCGGGCCCCTTCAAAACCTCATATTTCAAAACCGTATCTGTGGATACGACCTAAGCCTTGTCTTCGGGGAACAGGCGGATGTCCGCCACGTTGCGATACTTCTCTGCGTAATCCATGCCATAACCAATCACAAACTGATTGGGGATGCTGAAGCCGACGTAATCCGCTTCAATGGGAACAAGGCGCCGCTCCGGCTTATCGAGGCAGGTGGCAATCTTCAGCGATGCGGGCTTGTGTTGCAGCATCAGGCGACGCAGATAGCTCAAGGTCAGGCCGGTATCAAGAATGTCTTCCACCACGATGACATTCTTGCCTTCAATGGGAGTATCCAGGTCTTTGATGAGCTTGACTGCGCCGCTGGTGGTCTTGCCTTTACCGTAAGAGGACACCGCGACGAAATCGAAGGTGTTGTCCACTTCAATGGCTCGCGCCAGGTCTGCGAGGAAGATCGCGGCTCCCTTCAACACGCCGACAAGGACGATGCTGTCGCCTTTATAGTCGTCGCTGATCTGTTTGCCGATGGCTTTGACGCGCTCGGCAATCTGGTCTGCGGAAAAGAGAATCTCGCACTCGGAGGCGGGAACTGCGGGTGTGGTGGGTTGTGCCATGAGGTATAGCGTAACCGATGGAGGCATTCCGGGGCGCATCCCCGATATACTGGGTGAAGCGCATGTTTCCGTATCTTCACCTCGGCTCAGTCACCCTGGGCACCTTTGGCATCCTGATGTGGCTTGCGGCCGTGACCGCGGCCTGGGTGCTGCACCGCTCTTTTGTTCGCGCTGGCGTTACGGCAGACGCAATTGTGGTCGTCGCCACGGTCATGATTGCCGGCGTCATCGGCGCCAAAGTCTGGCACGAACTGCAGAACCCCTTCGCACTCCGCATGCAGATGGAGGAGATCATCCTGCCCGGATGGCACGAACCCGGCCAGGTCCTTCTGCGCTTCCTGCACTGGTTCCAGGCAGGATTTGCGTGGTTTGGTGGCCTTCTGTTCGGCGTGGGAACGCTCATGTGGCAGGGGCGCTCACTGAAGATCGGCGCCGTCCGCATCCTCGATTTTGCAGCTCCTGCAGCCGCAATCGGCTACGGTGTGGGCCGCATCGGCTGCCTTACCTCCGGCGATGGCGACTACGGTATTGCGACGAAACTGCCATGGGGCGTCCACATCCACGATGACGCGCTTGACCCGCCGCAGCCCAATCCTCCGGACCTGCTGGTTCACCCCACACCGGTGTATGAGTTCCTGTTTTCTGTGGCGCTTGGCTGGTACCTGTGGGTGCGCGGACGGAAGAATCTGCCCATCGGTCAGCTCACCGGCGAATACCTTGCCCTCAGCGGTGTAGGCCGTTTTCTGGTGGAGATTATTCGCCGCAATGAGAAGCTCTATCTGGGCATGAGCAACGCGCAGGTGGCGGCGCTGGCGACGATTGTGATCGGCTTGATCCTGATTGCGATCGCAAAGCATCAGCCTGTAACGGAGACCGCCGAAGCCGTTTAAAGCTGCTTCAGAAACGCCTTCGCCTCTTCCAGTTCGGGGAATAATCGTTCTTCGGCCTGGAATTCGCGTGAGTGCACGCATCGCCGCCCGGCACGCACACGTACCGGATGCTTCAGATGCAGCATCTCGTGGTACATCAGGTACTCAATCGCATAGCGTGGCACCTTTGGCCCATCAAAGATGCGGCTCACCACGATGGTGTTGTGCGCCGCGTCATAATGGCCCAGCATTCTGCGGGCACGATGCGCGCTCCATGTCAGTACGGGCCGACCCAGCAGGCCGTGAAAGAAGCGGCGATTGATGGTCTCAAAGATCTCTTCCAGATCGTAATAGTGGCCCAGATGCGTGTGAATCTGTTTGCGGCCACGCGTCTGCCGCGCCTGTTCCGCCTGCCTGCTCACCGCGTCGGATTGCGTGTAACGACGGTAGCGATCAGCATGAAATGCTTCAATCGGCTTGCGGTACAGCTTGGCGAGAAGGATGTGTGCGATGGCCTGCAGGACGGAGGGCGGTGCGCCCTCAAGCAAGTCCGAGAGGCTGACATGCAGGCGGCCTTCGCGTAGCCGGATTGTGGTATTCAGCGAGACAAATCGGCGGAATTTGATCTCAAACGGGGGCATGGGCGCACGCGGTCGAAGATCGCGATACGCAACCTGAAATATCTGCTGCAGTTCCAACGGTGTCACTACAAGTAGTGTAAATGCGCGCGTTATTCGCGATGAATTTCGCCCACGCCACCCGGGTTCGCATTCTTGTCGGGTGGATGTGCCTTGAAGTACGCGGCCTGTGCGGGGATCATCTCCGTCACTTCGGCTTTGACGTCGGCAACGGTTTCCAGCGCCAGTTTCCGCGTCAGTTCGTAGCTGTCGTCTACGGGCGGCTGTTTCAGCACGCTCTCCCAACGTTCCATCGCTGTGACCAGTTTCGGGAGCGGTTTCCGCAGATCGCGATGTGCCTTGTCATACTCCACAAGGTTGTCTTCAAACTCATCGACCAGCCCGGCAATTTCGTCCATGTTCTGTTTCAGATCTTCACGGCGGCCCTGTGCGCGTTTGTCGGTCAGGATGGACTGCATTCGGTGCACGCGGGTTTCAATGATTTCCTGAAACACAACGACGCGCTGCGCGGGGTCAGCGGCGGCATCGCGAATTTTCTCTTCCTCTGCTTCTGAGATGGCCGTGGAATGCCGCTGGCCATGTGCCGCAAGGGCACACAGCATGACCCAACCACATAGACGGAGAAAGCGTTTCGCCAGCATCTGCTTATTTGGCAAAGATGGCACTCAACAACGTCGTCTGCGCCTGATCCAGTCGCTTCAGCGCGGACTGCACCACAGGCTTCATGTCACCGGAAGCTTCACGCACCAGATCCTTCAATCGCCGATTGGTGGTGTGGAGCAGCATTTCAGTCTTCTTCAGACCTTTGCTGTCCAGCTTCAGGGTGATTTCCATTTGCGAAGTGCAGGCTTCCAGTTGTTTCAGCGTGGCCTGTGCGTGTTCTTCATCGCCGTCAGCAATCTGTTTCGTAGCCAGCAAGCTGATTTTGTCCGCCAGATCGGCGAATAGCTGCATCTGCTCGCGTGGCGGCGCCTGTTCCGCGCGCAGTTGCAGCGTGGCAATCATTGTGGGGTCAATCGTGCCAAGATTGTCTGCTGCATGCAAAGCCAGCGGCATAAGCGCCATCATGGCACCGCAGCACGCTGCGGCACGAAGGCGCGAAGGAAGAATTGCGTGAGACCGGAACTGCGAGGGCACTGCGAAATGCATAGCACACCTCCCCAAAGCCGGGGCACATACGAGGCCTACCTGGTTCTTGTCAGGATTTGCAGCCGCTGCTGCGCCTGCCACTCCTGATCCGGATACTTACCGCCAGACTCTGACAGAAACTGGCGGTATGCATCTGCCGCCTGCTTCGTGTGATGCAAAGTATCATGCGCCGATGCCTCAAGAAAAGTAAAGGGGGGAGAAGAAGGCGCCAGCGGCTGTCGAATGGCCAGTGCTTTCAGGACCGTGGCGGCGTCCTTGTTGGCAGAAGCGGCGAACGCCAATTCGCCCGCTGCCTGCGCCAAAGCGGTTTTGGAAGGGAACTTGTCCGGCTGGGATACCGCTTTCTGCAGCAACGGCTCCGCTTCCGGTGAGCGCCGCAGCCGGATCAGCGTGTCCGCCGCCTCCGTCATCAGCGTTACATCGTCCGGCGAAGTTTTCAGGAGGGCGGTGTAGATCGGTTCCGCTTTTTCCGGGGCACCTGCCGCCGAATACGCTCGTGCCAGAAGCATGGCCACGGCGACGTTTCCGGGTTCGTTCGTATGAAGCGACTCCAGCGCCGGTACCGCTGCTTCGGGTTTTCCCTGCAGTAGCTGTTCCGATGCGCGTTCGGCTATCAGCGCGTGGTTGCCGGGATGTTGGGCGAGTGCGCTGGTCAACACCTGATCTGCCTGCACAAATTTCTTTTGCCGGGTCAGCGTCCGGGCGTACCCCATCGCCACATCCACGCTGGCAGGGTTGAGCGAGAACGCGTGCGTATAAGCTTGCTCGGCGGCGGCATCATCGCCCATAGCCTCGGCGATTTCCGCGGCGGAGGCAGCATCGTCCGGTGTTTCGGGCGCATACTTCAATGCCGAGAGCAGATCATTGCGCGCCATCTCCGGGTTCGACTTCAGATCGAGTTCTGCCAGCGCACGCCATGCGCGCGCCAGCAAATCCCTGCCTGCGCCTTCGATCTTGGTTGCGGAGCGCAACTGCTCCTGTGCCTTTGCTGTTTCGCCCATGCGCGCGTAGAGCAGGCCCAGCGACACGTGCGCGCCTGCATCATCGTTCTTCAGCGCAATGGATTTTGCATAGGCTGCTGCCGCGTCCGCATCCTGATTCAGCGCATCGTGGGCAAATCCCAGGTCGTAAAACACGCGCGCGTTTGTCTGCGTCTCTGTGGCGAGCGGTGTTAATAACGTGACGGCGTCGGCATACTTGCCATTCGCGATGGCGTCTTCTGCTTTGGCCAGCGTTGCCTGCGAAGCGGAAGGCGCAGTTTGCTGCTGCGGCACTGTAGACGTAGTGCCTGGAGGCAGATCCATCTGTGCGACTGCGGGAAGGGAGAGCAGCAATGCTGCTGCCAGAATTCTCATGCCACTGCACCTTCCAGTACTGGTTTCAGGTAGCGTCCGGTGTATGACTCGGGCACACGTGCGATCTCTTCCGGCGTACCGACGGCGACTACCTGGCCACCAGCGGAGCCGCCTTCCGGACCCATGTCGATGATCCAGTCGGCGCTCTTGATGATGTCCATGTTGTGCTCAATCACCAGCAGCGAGCCGCCGCCATCAATCAGTTTGCGGAAGGCATGCAATAGCGTTGCCACATCGGCAAAGTGCAGGCCGGTCGTTGGTTCATCCAGGATGTAGAGCACGCGACTTGCGGCCTTCTTCGTTTCACCGCGTGACGAGGTAGAACGAATGTTGGCAAGGTGCGAAGCGAGCTTTACGCGTTGTGCTTCACCGCCGGAGAGCGTTGTTGCCGACTGTCCGAGACGGACATAGCCCAGTCCAACTTCTTCCAATACCTGCAGCCGATCCACGATCTTCGGATTACCGGCAAAGTAGTGCACCGCATCGCGCACGGTCATGTTCAGTACGTCGTGGATGTTGCGGTTTTTGTACTTGATGTCGAGGATGCCGGGCTTGTAACGCGTGCCATTGCACTCTTCACAGGGGAGTTCCACATCGGCAAGGAACTGCATTTCGACTGTGACGGTGCCGTCGCCTTCGCAGGTATCGCAGCGTCCACCGGGAACGTTGAAACTGAACGAACCGGCGGTGTATCCCTTGCGACGCGCATCCGGCTGTGAGGCAAATAATTCGCGAATGGCATCGAACGCCTTGATGTATGTCACAGGGTTGGAGCGTGGCGTACGTCCGATGGGCGACTGATCCACGAGTACAACTTCGCGGATGAAGTGTGTCCCGGTGAGTTCGCGGTATAGCTGCTGGACGTCGCTGCTTACGCCTTCCACGCCAAGTGAAAACTCCAGCGCACGATGCAGCACCTGATGAACGATGGTGCTCTTGCCGGAGCCGCTGACGCCGGTGACGACCGTTAACATGCCTAACGGTATTTCGATGTCAACGCCGCGCAGATTGTGGATGCGTGCGCCCTTGAGCTTCAACATTTCGCGTGTTGGCTCACGACGTTCTGCGGGCACAGGAATCCGCGAACGTCCGGAGAGATACTTGCCGGTGATGGAGTGGTCGTCCTTGCGGATTTCCGCTACCGTTCCCGTTGCAAGCAGGTGACCGCCGAGTTCACCTGCTCCGGGGCCGAGGTCAATCAGCCGATCTGCACTGGTGATGACATCGGGATCATGTTCCACGACGAGGATGGTGTTACCCAGATCGCGGAGTTCGTGAAGAATCTTAACCAGTTTTGCGGTGTCGCGAGAGTGGAGGCCGATGGAAGGTTCGTCCAATACATACAGAGCGCCGACCAAACGCGAACCCAGCGATGTGGCAAGCTGAATGCGCTGCGATTCGCCACCGCTTAGCGTGGACGACAGGCGATCCAGCGTCAGGTATTCCAGCCCAACCTGTTCCAGAAATCCGATGCGTTGTCGTACTTCTTCGAGGATCTTTCCGGCGATTTCTGTTTGCGCGGGCGATAGCTTCAGATCATCGAAGAATGCGCGAGCAGCACTGATCGTCAGCCCTGCGGCCTCGCAGATGTTCTTCTCATTCAGCAGGACTGCGCGGGCTTCTGCACGTAACCGTTGTCCGCGACAATCCGGGCATGGCGCGTAGCCCCGATATTTCGAAAGAAACACGCGCACATGCAGCTTGTATTTTTTCGTATCCAATAGTCGGAAGAAGCCGCGAATGCCGGGGAAGCCTGTTCCGCCATCCCAGATTGCGTTCTGCTGCGCCGGTGTCAGGTCATACCAGGGTGTCTTGAGCGGGATATTGTTTGCCTGCGCAAAGCGCTTCATCACGCCGTGATATTCGCGATACTTCGGCTTCGTCCATGGATCAATCGCGCCTTCGTCGAGCGTCTTTGACTTGTCGGGGATGATGAGGTCGGGATCGAAGTCGATGGTATTGCCAAAGCCCTGGCAGCGTGGGCAAGCGCCGAAGGGATTGTTGAAGCTGAAGAGGCGCGGTTCGGGATCGCGATAGGCACGATGGCAGTTCACGCATTCAAATGCGGCAGAGAAGCGCAGGCGCTGCGGTTCGCTCTCATCGCGCGGTGCGGTGAGGAAGACGATCTCGCCACTTTCGCGGTAGCCCGTTTCAATGGCGTCGACGATGCGCGAACGTACATCCGCGCTCACGCTGAGGCGATCGGCAAGGACGTAGATTGGTTCGCTGAAGTTCAGTTCCAGCAACGATTCCGGCGTGGAGAATTCAACGATGTTGCTGTTCTGAAACAGGCGATTGAAGCCTCTACGGCGTAGCTCAACAAGTCGTTCTTTCAGAGGTTCAGAAGGATCGACAACTGTCTGCTCCGCGGTTTTTGTCTTTTTTGCAGCTACTTTCTTCGCTTTCGGCTGCGGAGCTTCTTCCACCACAGGAGTTGCAAACTCCTGCATCGGTTCCAACACGACCTCGCGTCGCACGATAGGGAATAGCGCATATAACCGCGCACCCTCTTCCATCGCCAGAACCGCAGTGGCAATTTCGTCAACCGTGTCACGCTTCACGATGCCGCCACAGTGAACGCACATGACCGTGCCGCAGCGTGCGTACAGGAGGCGCATGTAGTCGTAAATTTCCGTTGCTGTCGCGACGGTCGAACGAGGATTGCGTGTCTGATTCTTTTGTTTGATGGCGATGGCGGGAGCGAGGCCGTCCATGTGTTCTACATCGGGCTTTTCGATGCGCTCCAAAAACTGCCGCGCGTATGCCGAAAGCGATTCGACATAACGTCGCTGGCCTTCGGCGTACACCGTGTCAAACGCGAGAGAACTCTTACCCGATCCAGACACGCCGCTTACCACGGTGAGCATGTTGTGCGGAATATCGACGTCGATGCCCTTGAGGTTATGCGTGCGTGCGCCACGAATCACGATGTGATCGTTGGGTGAAACCGGTTTTCGTTCCACGGCGACGCCGTCCTTCTGAGCCGATGGAAGCGGAGTCGATGGACCTGCTTTCTTCTCAGGCGCCACGAACTTCTCCTTCGGAGGCAGACGACGCTTCTTCCTGCGGCCAGATCATCTCCGTCAGCAATAGCACCGCACCCACGCAGATGGCCGAATCCGCGACGTTGAAGTCCGGCCAGTGATACGAGCCGATGTGCACTTCGAGAAAGTCCACCACGTAATGCAGCACGGCGCGGTCATACACGTTGCCGATGGCTCCGCCCAGAATCAGTGCGAAGCCAACGCTTGCGGAAGACCACGCCTTTCCATAGCGCCACAGCAGGAAGGTGATTCCAATGGTGACCAGAAGCGAAAACACCACCAGGCCAAGACGCACCGCAATGGGTGAAGCGGCGTCTGCAAACATGGAGAATGCCGCGCCCGTGTTCAGCACATGCGTGATGCGGAACACCTTCGGAATTACGACAATGCCTGTGCCGCTTTCAACATGCGTCGCCACAACGATCTTCGTGATGCGGTCGAGCGCGATGACGGCGACTGCAATCAGCAGAAGCCACCATCGCGCATCACGCGACGTCCTGGATTTGGAATGCGTCTCGCTCAAGAACGTCTACTCCTGTGCGTAAGGTTGAAAGCTAATTTTCTCCAGCGCATCCGCACACCGTGCGCACACCGTGGGATAGCGGCCTTCGCTGCCAACATCATCGGTGTAGCGCCAGCAGCGTTCGCAGCGCGTTCCTTCAGCCTTTACAAAACGAACCTGCAACGGCGCGTTCTCTATCTGCTTCAGGACAACCTGCGACACGCCAAACAGCTCTGGCAATTGGCGCTCGTATTTCGACAGCGCGACTGCGATTTCACCGCTGGGCACTTCCACTTCAATGCGTGCTTCCAGTGCTTTACCGATCTCCTTCGCTGCACGCGCCGCTTCCAGTACCTTGAGCGCGGCTTCGCGAACGGTGCGGATTTGCGCCATGTCCTTCAGCAGTTCAGACGAAGCAGGGGCGAGATCGGAAGCAGCGGAGAACTCCGCAATATGAACGCTCTTTGCGCGTCCTGATACTTCCGGCAGATATCCCCACACCTCGTCCGCAGTGAAGGAAAGGATGGGAGCGATCAGGCGCACGAGTGTCTCAGTGATCTTCCATGCCGCTGTCTGCGCACTCAGTCTGCGCGTGTCCTTCGGAGCCAGCGTGTAGAGGCGGTCCTTCAGTACGTCGAGATAGAACGCTGATAGTTCGGAGTTGCCGAACTCATTGAGTGCATGGAAGACGCGATGAAATTCAAAGTTGTCATAGGCGTTTCGAACCTTTTCGACGAGTTCTGAAGTGCGCGCCAGCATGTACTGGTCAAGCGCTTCCATCTCGTTCCACGCCACTTCGTCCGTTGCCGGAACGAAGCCGTCGAGGTTGGCGAGCAGGAAGCGGAAGGTGTTGCGCAGTTTGCGGTAGATCTCTTCCGCAAGGCGCTTCATCAGCGGTACGGATGCGATGACATCTTCGCGGAAGTCGACGGAGGCAACCCAGAGGCGAACGATGTCGCCGCCGAGCTCATCCATTACTTTGACCGGATCGACGCCGTTGCCCAGTGACTTCGAGAAAGCGCGGCGCTGTTCATCCAGTGTCCAGCCGGATGTAGCGACGTACTTGTACGGTGCGACACCGCGGAGAGCCACGGAAGTCAGCAGTGAGGAATGGAACCATCCGCGGTGCTGATCGCCGCCTTCGGTATACATGTCGGCGGGGAAACGAAGTTCCGGTTCTGTCTCCAGCACGGCGTGCCATGATGAACCCGACTCGAACCAGACGTCGAGGATGTCCATCTCCTTGCGGAACTCAGCACTGCCGCACTTGCACTTTGTACCCGCAGGCAGAAGCTCTTCGGCGCTGTACTTGTACCAGGCGTCGGCGCTCTCCGCTTCAAATTTCTTCACGATGGACGCATTGATCGCGGCATCGTTCAGTGGCTCATGACACTTCTGACAGAGGAACACCGCGATGGGCACGCCCCAGATGCGCTGCCTGCTGACGCACCAGTCGGGGCGCGTCGCAATCATGTTGCTGATGCGCTCCTGGCCCCATGCGGGATCCCATGTGACTTTGGCAATTTCATCCAGTGCGCTCTGGCGGAAGGTGCGGCCGTCGGGCATCTGCGTTTCCATGCCGATGAACCACTGCTCCGTGGCGCGATAGATCACCGGTTTGTGGCAGCGCCAGCAGTGCGGATAGCTGTGATGGATTTCGCTTTGCGACATCAGCGCGCCGCGATCCTTCAGCAATTCGATGATGGGCGCGTTTGCTTTGTGAACGTTGAGGTTGTCGTATTCAGGCAGGCCGTTGCGAAGGCGTCCTGCCTCGTCCACATCGCAAGCCTGGCTCAGGGCATATTTCCTGCCGGTCGCGAAGTCGTCCGGGCCGTGCGCGGGTGCCGTGTGCACGCCGCCGGTGCCTTGTTCCGTGGTGACATACTCAGCCATCACGCCGAGGATTTCGCGCGGCAGGAACGGATGCGCAAAGGTGGCGCGTTCCAGCTTTTGTCCGTGGAAACGAGCGAGGATTTCAAACGCAGGCAACTGCGCCGCAGCACTCAGCGACTCCAGCAGTTCCATCGCAACGATGTATACGTTGCCCTTGCCCCACGTGGCGTTGTCTTCGGCAATCTGGATGGCCGCGTATTCAAACTCAGGATGAAACGCGATGGCCAGCGATGCAGGCAGGGTCCAGGGTGTCGTCGTCCAGATGAGGCCGAAGACGCTCAGGTCAGCGAGTGCCGGATCAATCTTTTCCGGTGCAGAGGTCAACGCATATCGCACGTAAACGCTGGGCGAAGTATGCATTTCATATTCGACTTCCGCTTCGGCCAATGCGGTTTTGTCGTGCATGCACCAGTACACGGGGCGCAAACCCTTGTAGACGAAATTCTTCTCAAAGAAGGCGTAGAACGTCTCCAGGATGCGCGCTTCGTAGCCGAAACTCATGGTCAGGTACGGATCATTCCAGCGGCCAAGCACGCCCATGCGGACGAACTGCGACTTTTGCAGATCGACGTACTTCTGCGCATATTCGCGACACTGCTGGCGGACGGTCAGTGCGTCCATCTCCAGTTTCCTGCGGCCAAGTTGTTCGTCTACTTTGATCTCAATCGGCAGGCCGTGGCAGTCCCATCCGGGAACATAGGGAGCGTCGAAGCCAGCCATGGTTTTCGACTTCACAACAAAGTCTTTAATGCACTTGTTCAGCGCATGGCCCAGGTGGACGGCGCCGTTGGCATACGGCGGGCCGTCATGCAGGATGTACTTTTCGCGGCCTTCGCGGCTTTTGCGAATCTGACCGTAGAGATCGGATTCGTTCCATCCCTGCAGGCGCGCCGGTTCATTGCCGGGCAGGTTGGCCTTCATGGGGAAGGCGGTTTTGGGCAGGTTCAGCGTATCTTTCAACTGAACGGGCAACTGCTGCGGCGTATTCGCCTGATCCATCCTGTTCCTCGTGGGCCCCGGCTTTGACGTACCGGCACTTACGGCCAGTCGCTCCCGTCACAGCGCCCAAACTCTTATTGTAAGCGGTCTTCTGTCATTGCCAGAACAATTGGAACTTCTGCGTTCCACACTTCGTACCTCTGCGTTGTGACTTATGCAGGGTTTCGCGCGTCAAACAGGTACACGACAGTTGGCGCTGTTGTGTGCCCGGAACCTGACGCCGGGGTATTCGCTTTTGTACAATGCGGACGGAAGCCAAAGACGCCGCACCCTGGCTTGTGTACTCTGAAATCCGGCACTGTTCGTGAGCCGGAGGATCGAAAAGAATCCGGAGTACGGGCCACAGAAAGTTTTCCGCACGCGGTTTAAGCGTGCCGAGTGATTGAGATCAAGAGGCGATGGCGACAATACTTCAGGAACCGCCCACCGAACATAGCCGCCGCACCGACGCCGGGCCGAACCTCGGCGAACCGGAAGAGCTGAAATCCGTCAGCCCATTCGCGTCGCTGGTGCAGAACGTTAAGGACGTCTTCTTTCCGGAGAAGCTTCCACCGCTTGTCCTTGAATCGCAGCCGATCGCCGTCGATAATCCGATGGACGTCAAGCGCGATCCGAAGTCGACCGCGGTGGCTGTTGTCGTCCACGCGCTTATCTTCCTGCTGATCTGGTACATCGGCAAGAAAGTCATCACCGTGGTGGTGGCCAAGAAGCCGCAGATTGCGGACATCACTTTCGACAAACCCGCACCGCAGCCACCCCTGAAGGCTCCTGCAAAGCAGGCTATGGGCGGCGGCGGCGGAGCGCATGATATCGCTCCGGTGACGCAAGGGCGCCTGCCGAAGTTCGAAGCACATCCGATTGTTCCGCCCTCCAATCCGCCGAAGATTGAACCGAAGTTGACGGTCGACCCTGCCATTAACGTGCAGACAAATCTGCACATGACCAACAACAACATGCCGAACCTGGGTATTCCGAATGCGCCAAATGTTGGCGTGGCGTCGCTGGGTAATGGGAGTGGTGGTGGTCTGGGCAGCGGCAACGGAAATGGCCTTGGACCCGGCAGCGGTGGCAATACCGGTGGTGGCGCGTATCGCATTGGTGGCGATGTTTCCGCTCCTGTGTTGATCTACCAGGTGGATCCGGAGTTCAGTGAAGAGGCTCGCAAGGCGAAGTTCCAGGGCGAAGTGCTGGTGCACCTGATCGTGGATGCGCAGGGACGGCCTACGAACGTGAAGGTCATTCGTCCGGTAGGTATGGGACTGGATGAAAAGGCCCGTGAGGCGGTGGCACAGTACAAGTTCCGCCCGGCTCGCAAGGGTGGCCAGGCCGTGCCAGTGGAGTTGAACGTGGCTGTGAACTTCCAGATTTTCTAACGAACAACTCGCTACAAAGTGAATGCCTGCATCCTTTCGATGCAGGCATTCACTTTTGTGATCGTTTTACCCGAAGAGTGAATACTGGCCGTCGGTGTTTGCTTCGCTGGCAGCGATGGGCTGCTCTGGCGTTACGGATGTGGATGTTTCGTACGGCCACCAGATAAGACGATCCATCAGCGGATAGAAAAGTGCCAGGTGAATTGGCGTATCGGGCGGTAAGGTCAGGCGGCGAACCTCGGCATAGGTACGGAGTTGCCCCTCGTAGGTGGCACGTTCTTCTTCCAGAAAAGCGTTGCGGGTTGCTTCGGTTTCGTTGGGGCCGGTGCGGTCTCCGGTTTTGAAGTCGATGATCCAGAAGACGTCATCGCCGGGTTGATTCGGTTCGCGACCGGCGAAGAAACTGCGGTCCAGGCGGATGCGTGTTTCCGAACCGGCCGCGCCGGTATGCCATGCGGATTCGCCGGAAGCAGAGGTGTGAGGTGTCAGAATCCAGCGGCCCTCCGGGCTTTGCAGTGTGGCCGTCAATGCGCGGAGGACGGTTGCCGAAGCGCGTTCTACTACCGATGGTGGCAGTGAACCTGCACGGAGCGTAGCGCGGATGGCGGGTTGCCAGGATTGCACGATGTGGAGCAGAGAGTGCGCCGCTTCGGCGACGGTTTCTCCTGTGGTGATGCGCGTCGCCAGTTCGCCGGAGAGGCGGTCCACAAACGCGTGAATGGCATTGCCGACGGCGCGTGCTCCAAAGGTCCCTGCTGGGCGAGCGAATGGTTGCGTTGCGGGAGTATTGTCCGCATTGGCGGGCATCGTTGCACGGAGACGTTCTACAGCGTGAACGTCCGACGGCAGACGTTGAATGGTCGGCAGGCGAACTTCACGCGTTGCCGTCGGCGCTGGAAATGGGATGAGTTCCGCGGCCGCTGCGAGTGCGAGTAATTCAGCCTCCGCTTCTTCCGCCTGTTCGGCTTCCGTAACGACAGGGATGACCACGTAGTTCTGCGCGGCTGGCCAGGCTGCCTTCAGGAGCGTACCGGCGCGATTAATGATCTCGCCTTTCTGAGAGAGTTCTGGTGAGGCGAAAAGATGCAGCGAGGTGCGCGCACGCGTGACGGCGACGTAGAAGAGCCGCTTGATTTCAGCGTAGGTCCGCGCGCGTTTGCGTGTGCGGATGAAGTTCAATAGAGTGCCCGGCTCGCCACCTTTGCCGGGAAGCGGCGCTATGAGGACGTCGCCGGAACCGTCTTCGCCGCGCGTAGGCATTTCCAGCCATTCCAATGCGGAGTAAGTGTCCCGTGTTGGAATGCGATGCAGACCGGGAACGATGACGGTGTCCCATTCAAGCCCCTTGGCGCGGTGAATGGTCATGATGTCGATGGCATCTGGCGCGTTGCCGGAGCGAGCAAACAAACGATCGAGGCGCCGGTTCAGATGGGGCACGGTGAATGCTTCGCCCTCTGATTCCATCGCGTCGAGAACACGCAGATAATCCGCAGCGTTTTCACGTTCCGTGGGCGTCAGGTACAGGTCGCCACCGAGGGAGCGCCATGTGCGTTCCACGCGATCTGCCAGCGATTCCGTGCCGGTATGGCGGAGCGCTCCGTCCAGAATGTCGAGCGTACGAAGAACCCGGTGTTTTGCATTTTCGGGAAGGTTTTCAGCGCGTTCCCGCAAACGGTGTCGCAGCGATTCTTTGCGGTGTTCCGGGTGGTCGCCCGCTGCGAGTGTGTGCAGATGAGCGAGTTCGATACCGCACCAGGGGGCACGCAAAAGCGCCAGCCATGCAATGCGGTCCGCAGGATGCAGCAGGGCGCGTGTGATGGTGACGAGATCGAGAACTTCCTGTTGCTCCGCAAGAGGCTTCAGGTCGACGGCGCGATAGGGGATGCCTGCTCTTTCAAGCTGCTTGGCAATCTCAATCACGTGGTTGCGTGCGCGCGTCAGGACGGCAGCTTTGAAGGGGAAGTCTTGCGTGTTGCCAGCGTCGATGCGCCGCTGTTTTTCCTGTAGCCATGTGGCCCGTGCAGACTTGACCACAGCGACGGTTTCGCGGGCTTCGCGGCGGATGGCGAAGCGCCGGTTGCGACGATTTTCTGCGAGGTCTGAAGAGGTGGGTACTGCCTCGATGGTCCAGTCCATACCTTCGCCCGGCTGTGCTGGATTGGCTGCCGTTGCGTCGTGAAAGACGACATCGCCATCGGCTGGATGGTCTGCGGGGAAGATGGAGCGAAAGGTCTCATTGAATTGCGAGACGATGTGGCTGCCAGAACGAAAGTTCGTTGTCAGCGGCAGCACCTGGAGAGGGATATCGCCCAGCCGTGCGTCTGACATGCACTTCTGGAAACGGTCCACGCGCGCCTGGCGGAAGAGGTAGATACTCTGCTTGGGATCGCCGACGAGGAAGACGGTCTGGCTGCGGCCATCCCATCCGGCGGTGAGTTGTTCCAGAAGGTCGTACTGGCCTGAGGAGGTGTCCTGCATCTCGTCGACGAGCAGGTGGCGAAGGCGCGTGCCGAAGACTTCGAGCAGACCGCTTTCCTGTGTGTGCAAAGCGGCGCGCGCGGAGAGGGCGACTTCGGTGAAGTCGCAAACCTCTTCACGGGCGAAGAGCAATTTAAGTTCGACGAGGGCGTGTTCGAGCAACCGGAAAAGCGCTTTGGAAACGCGCCATTGATCTTCCGGATAGGTGGCTTCCGGAGCGAACGCCCGGACTGCATCCACACGGCGGAAAAGTTCTTCGCAGGCGATCTCTTCGAGGATGGCTTTGAGTCGATCGGCGTCGTCCTTGAAGAGTTTTGTGCCGATGTGATTGATGCTGAATGCAGCGCGGAAACCATCTGCTTTGAGCATGAGGCGTGCGAGGGCCTGCCAGTGTTGAAGATCCTCCAGCGTGCTGCCGGGGCGATTCTGACGACCAGCACAGGGCAGCAGCGGATTGGGTTCGTCCTTGTAGCCGGGCTCGAAAGCGTGACGCTCCGCGATGTGGGCGATCTCGTCCAGCGTGCTGTCTTCGAACCCTTCGCTCGCCTCGGTAAGAGCGGCTTCAATCGTCCGGCGCAGGGATGCGTTCAAGCGTGGAAGTGTGACGTTTTCGAGATGCTCTTCTGTGAGGCGTTCGCCCAGCGGAATCAGGCTGCCCCACTGGTCGCGGGTGGCAAGCATCTCAGCGAGAACGCGTTCGCAGAAGGGTAAGTCGCCATCGCGGTGTAGCAGCACGGTTTCAATCGCAGCGTCCAGCACCGCGTCACCGCCACCGAAGCGCATCATTACGGCGTGTGCGGCCTGAAGATAGAACGGTCGTGGGTCGGCTACGGGGCTGACGGAGGACATGCCGCCGGAGGTGATCGGTAATGCCTGCACGATCATTGCGCAGAGTGAGTCGATGGTGCGGATGTTGAGAAGATGCGGGCGGTCGAGAATGCGCCAGCCGCGTTCCCGGTCGCGTTGGAGTGCGGTTTCGGCCAGGTGGTGGGTCAGTCGTGCGAACTCGTCCACTGGCGGTTCGGTGGCGTTGCTGGCAGAGCGGAGCGCTTTCAGTACACGCTCGACCATCTCGGCGGTGGCTTTGGTGGTGAAGGTGAGGGCAAGGACTTCCGCGGGGTCGTCTACCGTGCCGAGCAGTTTGAGAAAGCGCTGAATCAGCAGCCCTGTCTTACCTGAACCTGCGGGTGCTTCCACGATGCAGGACGAGGTGATGTCTAACGCGGCTTCGCGTTCGCGGAGGTCGGCGATCTCCTGTGAAACGATCAAGCTGCGCCCTCCTCTTCTGTCTCGTCCAGCAGATCATCATCGGGTTCGAGGCGTGTTACATCGACGCGGCACAGCAGGCGGCTGGGGCAGCGTTTGCAGGTGGTGAGATAGTCCTTGGGCTCGACGGCGGCCTCGCCGCGTGCGAATGCTTCAGCAAGTGCGGTCAGGTCGCGCTGCCACTCTTCCATGCGTTCCTGAAAGGTGGGTTCGGAGCGTCGACCTTTTGAGGCCTGCTCGCCGATGAGCGCGCGGTCGGAGACCATCTCCTCAAAGTTCATGCCAGATTTGCCGACACGAACGCGTCCGAAGGCGATGCCCTGAACATCCGGGATGCCGCTGGCAATGGCGTACAGCGGAAGTTGGGGGGCGTCGGGGCGGTCGCCGAACCAGTCCTTGCGTTCGGCCGCTCCGGTTTTGTAGTCGATGAGCAGAGTCGCTTCGCTGCCATTCGCAAGCGGGATGCGGTCGATCCGGTCTACGCGAAGCTGCATGGCAAGCGGGCCGATCCGGGCTTCACCAACCTCGACTTCCATGCCATCGACACGAAATGGTTTGCGAAGGAATTCAAGGTCGAGCCAGTCGGACAGCAGGCGGTGAAGGCGTTTGCGCTGCACTTCGATGTAGGCGCTGTCCCATCCGGCGGCGGGGCGTGCGGGAAGCGCCTGCGCAATGCATTCGGCCAGGAGCGTATCGCGCGCTGTGGAACCGTCCGTGTATCGCGTTTTGCTTAGCGTTGATAACTGCTCCTGCGTCTTGCAGGTAGCCCAGAAGAGCTGAAGTGCTGTGTGAACTTCGTCGCCGCGCTCACCTGCCGAGAGGCCAGCCTCAATGGTTTCCATTTCGCGGGTTTGCAGGCGATGGAGCGCAAAAGCTCGAAAGCCGCACTGCGCCTGTTCGGTAAGGATTCCAATGCCGCCCGATGCGATGCCGGAAAGCTCGGGAAGCGGGAGCGGATCAACGGATTCTTCCAGCGGGATTGAGGTCGGAACGCTGGAAACAGATGCGTTTTCGCGTTGCAGACTGGGAAGCGCGGACACCAGCGGCGATGGGCGCGATTCTCCTTCCGGGCGGGCGACGGCGTAGCTGAAGCAGGCATTGCCAGTGCTATTGAGGCAGCGCAGCGTTATCTGCCGGGCGGATTCCTCGTTGATGAGAGCATCCGATCCGGGCATATTCAGCGCGCGTTGCAAGGGGGCCGGAAGCAGCGGACTGGCAGAGGTATGTTGCGGCCATGCTTGTTCGTCGGCGTGGAGAAACCAGAGGAAGTCGCTGGTGTTGGCGGCGGCTTCGGAAGGTGTCATCACCTGGATCGGCGCGGCGGTGTTTTCCGGAGCGAAGACGGTCTCATGCAGCGTTGCGGTGAGTGTTTCCAGCCATTCCGCGAAGGTGGTGTGGCCGCCGAGGAGATCGAGTGTTGCGACGCGATCCAGTGCCTCGTTCCAGCGCTGGTGGGCCTGAAATTCTGTGCTGTTCCAGTCGTTTCCAGGCCAACCCGCGGTTTCCAGCAGCTTGCGAGCGCCGTCGGAGAAGCTGGCAAAACTGTGTGTGGACTGTGTCCAGGGGGTCGCTGCTCTGGCGAGTTCTTCCAGACGGTGGGAGGTCTCGGGATCTTCTTTGTGAAGAAGACGCTGCGCTTCACGCAGGGTGATGGTGCCGCTGAGACCGGTTGCGCTGCGAAATTTGCGTGTGTTGCGAAGCGTCCATGCTTCCAGCTCCGCTCCTCGCTCAGGGGATGGAGCAAGGGAAACGAAAGGGCTGCGGAGGATTGCTCCGGCCTCTTCCACAGAGACTGCGACAGAGCACCAGCGAAGCAACCGCAGAGCGTCCGCGATCATGGGGAGTTGCGGCAGCGGTCGTCCGGTCGAGAATTCATACGGAGAGTTGCTGTGAGGCTGCGTGACATCTTCCAGCCAGGGGGCAACGGTGGTGCGGAGAGCACGCTCCAGCACGGGGCGGCATGCCTGCAGATCAGGTGCAATGATGGCGATTTGAGTGGCGGGATGGCTCGTCAGCGTAGCGCTGGCCCACTGGCAACATGCTTCGATTTCTTCATGCGGATCGTTACAGCGGACAAGCGTTGGCGGTGCCTGCTGCGGCATGTGTGCGGGAAGATGCTCGATGGCCGCACCCGCATGTTCCAGCGCCTTCAGCAGAGCTTGCTGGGATGGCAGCAGCGTGTCGAAGCCGTACAGGATGTATTCCTTCTGCGGTATGAGAACGCTGCTGCGGTAGAGATTGCTGAGTTCCGCATCCAGGTGCGAGGTGGGCAGCAGTTGTTCACTTTGGCAGGCGCTTAGAAAATCGCGATACCAGCCGTGGAACGCTGCCGTGTCTGAGAGTGCGTGTGAGGGCGTGCGGGCAAAGCTGTCTTCCAGGTCATATGCGCCAAGAAGCCGCAGAGCACGACTGCATTGGCGGGCAACGGAACGCGCGGATTGCAGGCCCAGATCGCCGGAGGCTTCCAGTACGCGTATCCACAGGGATTGCTCCTGCAGGTTATTCAGCAGGACTGCTGAAACGTGTCCGTGGAGGATGGCGTCGTTCCAGAGCGAGGAGGTCCAGCCGCTCCAGGAGAAGACGCGCGCCGGTTGCCATGCGGTCAGGCCCTCGGCGCGGCGTTCCGAATCGTAAAGCCGAGTCAGCGTGCGTGCGGACCGGACGTTCGGTGTAAGAACAGTCGCACCGCGCAGCATGGCCGCCATCAGTTCGCCGGGGCGGTTTTGTACCAGATTCGCTGCGGCGACTGACATTCTCCTTTTATACGCTTTTTGCCTGTGTGGAAGAGCGGGTAAAAAACGCCAGCAGGATCAACAGAACCAGTCCCGTGAAAGGAATGGCGAGGGCGGTGCGCAGCGATCCGGTGCTGCGCGAAACCACGCCCAGCAGCAAAGGCAGAATGGCAGCACCGATTCCGGAAAGGGCGATGATGATGCCTGTTTCCCGAGCCGAAGCGCCGCGATTGAGCATGGACGAGAGGACAAGCGGGAACCATGCGGCAAGGGAGAGCCCGAGTAGAGCAGACAGCAGCGTGATGGACGCTGCGCCGCTGGAACGGCTCAAAAGCGCAACCATGGCCATAGCCGCGCTCAGTGTGGCGATAAGGAAGATGCGCTCACGAAGGAACTTCAGCAGCAGGGGTGCGAGTGCTCGACCGCCGGTGATCCCGATCCAGAGTGCCGTTGCACCCAATGTGCTAATGCGCAGTGTGGCATTGCCGTAGCGCGTGCCAAACGTGGTAATCCATCCGCTGAGGCATGTCTCGACGCCGCCGTAGAGGAGAAGCATTGCTGCAAAGGACAGGAATGCGGTGCGGGGAAGATGGCTTTCGGTGTGCCGGGTTTGTTGTTGCTCCTGTAATAGACCGCCGCGAACAGACCACGCAGCCCATGTAAGGACGACGACGAAGAGGATCGTAACAACGCCAAGAACTGTCATTAGTGATGCAGACGACAGGATGCTTCCCAGAAGGAAAGGGGCGGTGACCGCGCCAAGGCTCCATGTGAAATTGATAAGAGACAGCGCAGAGCTTCGCTGTTCCTGATAACGCTGTGCGGCCAGCAGGTTCACCGATGTGAGCATCTGCCCTACGCCAAAGCCAAGCGGAACGAGCGCTGCCGCATCCCAGAAAACGCCAGCATGCAGCCCGGCGCAAAGCGCGAGAAGCAGAAAGCCAGCGGTGGCGGCGGATAATCCACGAACGAGACAGAAGAAAAGGCGGTGCGATGTGGTGATGCCGCCGAAGAACGCCCCGATGAACTGCGCTGTAAAAAAGAGGCCGCTGCCAGAGTCGGTGGTGTGGGCGCTGGCGGCGAGAGCCGGAAGAACAGGGCCGAGAAAGACTGTCCCGAATCCGGAGAGCAGCATGGCTGCGTGAAAAAGGAATGGAGAAGGCTCCGGCGTGTGCCCGGCCGGCACAGCCTGTAATGCAGACATGGTTCCTCCTGGCTGGCCGTCGCCACGGTGGCGCTCGACTGCCTGTTACCTTTTCGCAACGTATCATGGATGTTATGAAGTGGTTTTTCCGGAATGCTGTATTTGCCGTTGTGCTGATCGCAGTTTGGGGTCTGGCGGGATGCCGTAAGTCGACGGAGCAGCTCAGCACTACGACGCAGTCCTTCACGATCAAAGGCACCGTGCTGGCCGTGAATCAGGAAAGAGGCGAACTGACGCTGCAGCATGAAGCTATTCCCGGCTTCATGGAAGCCATGACCATGCCATACAAGCTGGAACGGCCTGAGATGGCGAAGGAGTTTCATCCCGGCGATATCATCCGTGCGCGTCTGTTGACGGAGAAGGACTCCGACGGCGTGTATCAACACACGCGGCTGAATGAGATTGCCATCCTGGCGCAAAAGCATCTTGATGTCACTCCGACGGCGAATTATCACGTCCCCGCGAAAGGGGATGCGGTCCCTGATTTTGAAATGACGGATCAGGATGGGAAGGCATTCCGCTTCGCCTCACTGAAAGGTAAGGCGGTGTTGCTGACGTTCATCTATACGCGCTGCCCCATCGGCGATTACTGCCCGAAGATGAGTCGCAATTTTCAGGCGATTCGCAGCATGATGCAGAACGATGCCGCTGTACGCGACCATGTCGATTTTGTTTCGGCTTCGTTTGATCCTGTGTTTGATACACCGAGCGTGTTGCGTACCTATGGAAAGAACTATGTTGGCAGTAATGATTTTTCGCATTGGCAGTTTGTTCGTCCAAAGGATGACAAAACACTGAAGGCGATGGAACAGTTTTTCAATGTGGGTGCGACGCCGGAGAGCAACGGCAGCCTGACGCATTCACTTTCAACCGTGCTGATTGATCGCGATGGACACGTGGCAGAGTGGTTTCCGGGCAATGAATGGAACCCGGCCGATGTCTACGCAAAGATGAAAGCACTTACCGCGAAGTAACGCGCGTCTGTTTTTAACGATCGCAAAGAAGCCCATGAGGAGGGGCGGAGACACATGGGTTCTATGGGATCGCTGGGAGGCGGAAGACATCTTCACAATGCGGAACGCACCACACGGAATCATTCTCGAACCATCTCTGCGGAGATGACAAAGAAAAAGAAGCTGCCTCCGATGAAGCGTGTGATGCCGGAGGTGATGAAGCTGGTAAAGCCGCGGCTTCCGCTGCTGATCTTCAGCTTTTGTGTTCTTATCATCAATCGTGTCTGCGGGTTGGTATTGCCGGCTTCCACGCGCTTTCTCATTGACAACGTCATGCGACAACATGAGATGTCGCTATTGCCAAAGATCGTTGCGGCCGTAGCAGGGGCTACGATCCTGCAGGGCATTACGACCTATGCGCTGACACAGATGCTGTCCAAGGAAGGGCAGAAGCTGATTGCAGAGATGCGCGTGCGGGTGCAGGCGCACATCGGCAAACTTCCTGTGAAGTATTACGATGCAAACCGCTCGGGAGCGCTGGTCGCGCGCATCATGACAGACGTGGAAGGTGTGCGCAACATCATCGGCACGGGGCTTGTGGATTTTGTCGGCGCGCTGCTGACGGCGGGGCTTTCCTTTCTTTACCTGATGCGGCTGTCGACCGGCATGACGTTGCTGAGCTTTGCCATTCTGGGCATGTTTGGATTGGTGATCTTCCGCGCATTTAAGGTAATTCGTCCGATCTTTCGCGAACGCGGCGCCATCAACGCAGAGGTGACGGGACGTCTTACAGAATCGCTGGGGGGCGTACGCGTGGTGAAGGGATATCACGCGGAAGCAGCCGAGGCGAAGGTGTTTGCGTCAGGTGCGGAACGTCTGCTGAAGAATGTGATCAGTTCGTTGACGGCGCAGTCGGTGATGGCTCTCACATCGCAGGTCATGATGGGCGTGGTTGGCGCGCTGATTATGTATCTGGGCGCGCGGCAGGTGGCTTCAGGCCACCTCACCACGGGCGGTTATGTTACGTACACCATGTTCCTGACGTTCATGGTGGCTCCGCTGATGAGCATGGTGAATATCGGCACGCAGCTTACGGAGGCGCTGGCGGGGCTTGATCGTACCGCCGAGATCATGAATGAACGCGATGAAGATGCATCGCCACAGCGGTCGATCAATCTTGGCCCCATCATCGGCGACGTGATTTTTCAGCATGTTCACTTTGAATATGAGCCCGGCAAGGAGGTGCTGCATGGCATCACCTTTGAAGCGCAACCCGGTTCTGTAACGGCATTAGTAGGATCGTCCGGCTCGGGCAAATCAACCATCATCTCGCTGGTCTGCGCGTTTCACGATGCGACATCGGGACAGGTGTTGGTGGACGGGGTGGACCTGTCCGCAGTGCGTTTGAATAGTTTCCGTTCGCAGTTGGGTGTGGTCTTGCAGGAGACGTTCCTCTTCGACGGTACGATTCGCGAGAATGTGAAATTCTCGCGGCCCGATGCCACGGAGGAACAGTTCTTAGCGGCTTGCCGCATCGCGCGCGTCGATGAGTTTGCTGAAAACTTTGCGGAAGGCTACGAAACGATTGTTGGCGAACGCGGCGTGAAGCTGTCGGGCGGTCAGCGGCAGCGTCTCTCCATTGCACGCGCCATCCTTGCCGATCCGCGCATTCTGATTCTGGATGAAGCGACAAGCTCACTGGATTCCGAGAGCGAAGCGATGATTCAGCAGGGACTGAACCATCTGATGCAGGGCCGCACGACGTTTGTCATTGCACATCGTCTCAGTACGATTCGCAATGCGAATCAGATTCTTGTTATCGAAGCGGGAAAGATTGTAGAACGCGGCACGCACGCAGAGTTGTATGTGCTGCACGGGCGTTATCGCGAATTATATGATCGCCAGCATGGGCTGGAGCAGAACCTGTTTCTTGCGCCGGGAGAAGAGCCTGTGCCGGTAGAGTAACCAGCACAGGCACTCATTTAGTCGATGGCAAGTTCGCGCAGGATGAAGGCGTAATCCATAGCGATTTCTTTCAGATAGTCATAACGACCCGAAGCTCCGCCATGACCTGCATCCATGTTGATGTGGAGCAGCAGCGGGGCTTCGTTGTTGGTCTTCAGTGTGCGCAGTTTCGCCGTGAATTTTGCCGGCTCCCAATACATTACCTGCGAATCGTTCAGGCTGGTTTTGATCAGTGTCGCAGGATAGGAACCTGCTGCCAGATTGTCATAGGGTGAGTAGCTGCGCATGTAAGTGAAGGCTTCGGGTTCATTGGGATTGCCCCATTCTTCGTATTCACCGACAGTTAACGGCAATGATGCATCCAGCATGGTGTTCATCACGTCGACGAATGGGACATGCGAAAGCACAATGCGGAAGAGGTCGGGACGCAGATTGGCAACTGCACCCATTAACAAGCCGCCCGCACTGCCACCTTCAATGATGACCTTGTCGTCTGCACCGTAGCCCTGGGCGAGGAGATGTTCCGTGCATGCAATGAAGTCGGTGAAGGTGTTGTGCTTGTGCATCATCTTGCCAGCATCGTGCCATGTGTCACCCAGGTCACCGCCGCCACGGATATGTGCGTACGCCATCACAATACCGCGATCCAGCAGCGACAGGCGGCTTGATCCGAAGCCCACCGGCAGTGCATAGCCGTACGAACCATAGCCGTAGACATACAGTGGATTGGTGCCGTTTTTATGGAAGGTATCGCGACGATAGACGAGCGAAACGGGGATCTTCACTCCATCGGTTGCAGTGGCCCAGATGCGTTCCGCGGCGTAACGTGTGCGATCAAATCCGCCGGGCACTTCCTGTTGCTTCAGCAGCGTACTTTCGTTGGTGTTGACGTTGTATTCGTACACCGATGCGGGTGTGACAAGTGAGGTATAGCTATAGCGGAAGCTGTCCGCGTCGAAGACACGGTTGACGCTGAGGCCCGCAGAATAAGTTGGTTCGGGGAAGGCTACCGTCACAGGATTGGCCGCAAGTTTTTCGCCTTCATAGCGGAAGACACGCATGCGATCGAGGCCAAGAACCGTTTCCGATACGATGGCAAAGTTCTGGAAGACATCGAAATCTTCCAGCGGGACGTCCTTGTCTTCGGGCAGTAGTTCCTGCCAATGATCGCGCGATGGTGTAGACACCGGCGCTACGACCAGACGGAAGTTTTTCCCGGCGTCATTGGTGCGGATATAGAAGAAGCCATCGCGGTGATCGGGATAGTATTCCTGATCGTTGATGCGTTCCGCGATGAGCGTGAATTCTGCTGTCGGCGTTGTTGTATCGACGAACCGATATTCGCTGGTGGTATGTGACCCGGATTCCAGGAAGAGATACTTGCGGTCGCGCGTGCGTCCGACGCCAACATTGAAACGTTCATCTTCTTCGTGGAAGACCTGCACATCATCGGGTTGCGCGTCACCGAGCGTATGTCGAAAGACGCGATCCTGGCGTTTGGTCTGTTCGTCTTCTGTGCTGTAGAAAAGTGTCTTCGAGTCGGCTGCCCATGCAATGGAACCCACGCGCGCCGCAGTATCCGGCAGGTCATTACCAGTGGTGAGATCGCGGATGTGCAGTGTGTACTGGCGAAAGCCACTGTTATCCGTCGTGTAGGCGAGCAGGGTGCCGGAAGGGCTGACACTAAGTCCACCGAGCGACATGAAGGGTTGGCCTTCGGCTAACTTGTTGACGTCGAGAATCACTTCTTCTGTGATGTTCGCATCGTAGCTCTGATCCGATGCTGCGGCGCGACGGCAATAGATGGGATACTGCAGGCCTTCGACGGTGTGCGTGTAGTAGAAGTAACTGCCGTCGCGATAGGGAACAGAGGTGTCAGTTTCCTTGATGTGCGAGAGCATCTCGTCGTAAAGCGTCTTCTGCAAGTCCTTCGTGGAGGCCATCACCGCTTCGGTGTAGGCATTTTCGGCTTGAAGATATTCGCGGACTTCCGGCGCATCCTTTTCACGGAGCCAGAAGTAGTCGTCTTCCAGCGTGGTGTTGTGAATGTGCGTGGGGTGCGGTATGCGCCTGGCAATGGGGGGCCTGGCGTCCTGCGGTGCGGCGTTCAGAAGGTTGCTCATCGTTTTCAAGAATACGCAACGAGCGCTGTGCTTTCCATGCGACACAGTGGCGTGGTGTGGCGCGGCAACGGCTTTGTGATGGATTGCACCCAAAGACCTGAGATTTTGCGCGGGAAACTGCGATGAAGCAGTCCGCAGGGAGGATAACCATGACTATTCGTACGATTGCGCTTTCGGCAGCATTGTTTGCATGTACCATCCCAGCGGCTTTCGGACAGGCCTTCAGTGATCACGATAAGAGTTTTCTGAAAGATGCCGCAGAAGCGAATCTTGCTGAAATCAAGACTGGTGAACTGACCGTGAAGACAACGAAGAATCCAGAGATCAGGACATTTGCCGAGAAGATGATCACGGACCATCGGGCTCTGTACAACGGTATGAAGCCAGTGGCGGCCAAGGCCGGTGTAACTTTGCCAACTTCGCCGTCGATTGGCCAGGATGCAACGTATGCCAAGCTGAAGGTGCTTACGGGTGAGACCTACGACAAAAGCTATGTCAAGTCGATGGTGAGCGATCACCACGAAGACCTGGACAAGATGAAGCAGGAAAATCAGGCCACCAACAATCCGGATATCAAGACGCTGACAGAACATGCTTCTTCTGTGATTGCGGAGCATACAAAGATGATTGATGGCATTGCAGGCAAGATGGGACTGCAGTAAACACTACCTTTTCGATTGACGACGAGAGGCGGACGTAATTCATGCGCCCGCCTGCTTGTTTATGGAACCATTTGGTCTGCGTCGGCGTATCATCAACCGTGATGGCTAGACGCTTCCTGCGGTACTGGGGCTTTGTCGTTGCGGTTGCGCTGATCGGGTGGGTTCTCCCCGCAGTGGCGGAGTCCGTGAAAGACATGCCGATGCCCACGGCATATGTGAACGACTACGCGGGCGTTCTCAGTGATTCCACGAAATCTGACCTGAACGATCAACTGCGCGCGCTGGATACGCAGGCGCATGCGCAAATGTTTATTGCGGTCATTCACAAGATTGAAGGCGCTGCTTCTCCTGCGGAATTTGCGAATGATCTGCTGGCAAAGTGGAAGCCGGGACAGAAGGGGCAGGACCGGGGTGTCGTCCTGGTCCTTGCCGTGGATGACCACAAGTACCAGTTCGAGATCGGGTATGGGCTGGAAGGTATCTTGCCCGACGGCAAGACCGGCGACATTGGCCGCGATATGGTTCCTGACCTGAAGGCGGGGAACTATAACGGCGCGCTGCGTACGGCGGTTGGTGAAGTTTCGGATGTGATTGCCAGGGATGCGGGCGTGACTCTTACCACCTCGCAGCCTCTACAGACGAATCGCCGCAAACAGCGCAGTTCCGGAAGCCCAATTTCCGGCATTCTTATCTTCCTGGCCATTTTGTTCTTCATCTTCCTGGCCTCACGCGGTGGCCGTGGCGGCGGCGGTGGGGGACGGTATGGCGGCGGCGGAGGCGGTGGCTTCCTGACGGGGATGATCCTGGGCAACCTGCTGGGTGGCGGCCGACGTGGCGGCTGGGGTGGTGATGACTCCGGTTGGGGCGGCGGTGGTGGCGGTGGCTGGGGTGGCGGCGGCGGCGGCTTCAGCGGCGGCGGTGGTGGCAGTTCTGGTGGAGGAGGCGCTGGCGGTAGCTGGTAAACCTATGGCAAAGACATTGGAAGGCAATACAACAGCAGGAACGAACGGGGGAACGATGAAGAAGGGACTGATTGGCATCATTGTGCTGGTGGTTCTGGTTGCGCTGGTGGGGATGAGCTACATCTCCGCACGCAACTCCATAGCAGTGAAGAGCAACCAGGTGGATGCGGCGTTCAGCGCCATTGACGTGGACTTGCAGCGCAGGGCAGACCTGATCCCGAACCTGGTGGCCAGCGTGAAGGGCTATGCCAAGGTGGAGACAGACGTCCTGGCCAAGATTGCCGAGGCTCGCAGCGGCCTGCTGCAGGCGCGCACGCCGGATGAGAAGCTGGCGGCGAACGATCGCCTGTCCGTTTCGCTGCTGCCGCTGACGCGCATGCAGGAGGCCTATCCGGACCTGAAGAGCAACCAGCAGTTCATGCGGCTGGAGGATGAACTGTCCGGTACAGAAAATCGCATTGCCGTAACGCGCAAGCGGTACAACGACGCGATTCTGGACTACAACAACACCATTGCGGTGTTCCCGAACAGTCTGTGGGCTTCCATTGCAGGATTCAAGCCGAAGACGACTTATTACCAGGCTGATCCGGGATCGAAATCTGCGCCGAAGGTGGATTTCGGCAGCTAGATCGCGCTATTTGGAGGAGAGGCGGGCTTTCGGGCTCGCCTTTTTCTTTGGCTGTCTTCCGGGTATCCGGGGACCCAGGTTGTGGCTTTGAGGAATGCAGGCCCGGGCTTCGCTAGGATGGGATGAGGAGTATTGGATGGCGCAGTGGGTTCGTTTGTGTGCGGCAGGAGATGCGCCGCAGCCGGGTACCGTGGGGCAGTTTGAAGCGCAGGGCGTGGATGTTTGCCTGGCAAATATTGGTGGGGAACTGCATGCCCTGGATAACTGGTGCCCGCATCGTCACGGACCTCTTGGAGAAGGCTGGGTGGAGGGGGATCGTGTGGTCTGTCCCTGGCATGCGTGGGGTTTTGAGGTGAGTACGGGGAATTGCCCGGAAGAAAAGGGCCATGTGGATGTGTTTCCCGTTCGAGTGGATGGGGAGGATGTGTTGGTCGATCTGGCTTAGGTCCTGGCGAGCAACTCGGGTAACACTAAGAGGTATTAGAAATGCCGGTTCATCCGCCGGATAAGCGGATGAACCCTACTCCGGCAGATATCCGTAGAGCAGATACTTTTGCCGGGCTTCGCGAAACTTCCAGAGTTCCGGTTCCCACGCAGCCACAATGTCATGCGGATCTTTTCCCGCCGCAAGCGCCTGGATGGTCGCATCGTTCAGCACCAGCCGTTGGGCTTTTGCCAATTGGAACTGCGTCGGATATTGCGCATGGACCGCAGCCAGCAACTCCGCGCCCATTGCAGGAGCATCAAGGCGCGTACGATCGGTGGCAGTTGCGCGAACGCCATGAATCTCCTGTCCGGCAAAGGGATATGGCTTGGCCGGAGTGAACGTCACCGGCGCAAACGTCACACCCGTTATGGCACGAGCGTTCAGCGTATCGGCCAGCTTCTTCGCTTCGGCATCGGAAGCAATCCATGCAGCACCCACCTGCTCAAACGCCGCATCCGTTCCGCGTCCAATGGAGAGGTTGGTGATCTCTGCGAACGCAATTCCGGTGTACAGTGTTGCCGCTGACATGCTCTGCAGGTTGGGCGAAGGATTCACCCACGGCAAACCTGTTTGGTCATACCAAAGTCCGCGCTGCCAGTTCTGCATCTTCACCACACTGAGCTTCACACCAAGCTGCTTCTCCCCATTGAAGAACCGGGCGAGTTCGCCCATCGTCAGCCCCAGCGACATCGGCTCCTGCATGTAATCGATGTAGCTCTGCGCACCCGCATCGGCAACCGGGCCCACAACCTGCACACCGCTCGTCATCGCCGGCCGATCCAGCACCACAACCTGCGTGCCTGCCTTCGCCGCCGACTCCATCACGTAACCCATCTCGGTCTCGTAGGTGTAGAAGCGCGCCGGAACATCCTGCAGGTCGATCAGCACAGCATCCAGCTTCTGCAGGTCTTCCACCTTCGGATAGCGGTCGGCCAGCTTGGCTCCATACAGCGAGATCACGGGCAGATGCGTTGCTGCATCCGTGGCATTCCCCAGACCTTCCTTGTCCTGGGCACCCAGGATGCCGTGCTCCGGCGCAAACAGTGTGGTTAGCTCAATACCGTTGCCGCGCTGCGCATACAGCACGTCGATGGTGCGCTTGCCGGTGCGGTCCAGCCCGGTGTTGTTGGTCAGCAACCCGATCCGCAGGTGTCCCGGCGTCTTGGCTGGAAGAGCATGTAACGCCTGGAAGTTGGTCCGCTCCAGCACGTCAATGCCGGAGAGCGTCATCTTACCCGGCAGCGGCTGATCCAACCCCAACGCCCTGGCCGCAGCCGTGGCAATGGTGCCACGCAACGGCGTAATCGGCTTGCGTCCGCGCGGATGCACCGCATTCGCCAGCAGGATCACATAGCTGTCGCTACGCGGATCCATCCAGACAGACGTACCGGTAAAGCCGGTATGCCCGAAGCTGCCCACGGGATAGATCGTTCCCCGCGGGCGCGAGTACGGTGAGTCAATATCCCATCCGAACCCACGCAGCCCCTTCGCTCCGGTGGGCTGTTCCGGTTGACACATGAGCTTCAGCGTCTCCTGCTTCAGGGGGAAGCTGCTCGGGCGTCCCGCCAGCCGATCCAGCAGCGCCTGCGCAAACAGGCTGGTGTCATGCACCGTGGAGAACACCCCGGCATGACCAGCCACTCCACCCATCCGCCGAGTCGTGGGGTCATGTACCTCACCCCGCAGCATTCGGTCGTCGTCCATGGGCTTGTCGTCGTTATGGGCGGTGGGTGCAATGCGCGCACGCATCGCGGCAGTTGTCACGGCAGGGCAGGTGGCAGGTGCAGGTTCCCAGTACAGGTGAGGGCAGTGGGGGGTGAAGTATCCCGTCTCCGTCATCTTCAACGGCGAAAAAATATGCTTCGCCGCGTAGACGTCCAGCGGCTCACCGCTGATCTTCTCCACAATCGCGCCCAGTGTAATGAAGTTGATGTCGGAATACTTGAAGGTCTTTCCCGGAGGTCCGTACAGGTCCGACTCCATTGCGCGCTTCACGCCTTCGGCCTTGCCGCTCCACGCATCCTTCAGCGACACATCCTCGCGCAAACCGCTGTAGTGTGTCAGCAACTCGCGGATGGTCACGCTGCTCTTGCCATTGGCCGCAAACTCCGGCAGATACTTCACCACCGGATCATCGAACTGCAGCTTGCCCTGTTCATACAACTGCATGATGGCAACTGAAGTCGACATGCACTTAGACAACGACGCCATGTCAAAGATGGTGTCTTCGGTCATTGCCTCAGTCGCCGGATCTTCCGCGCGATTGCCATACGTCTTCTCGTAGACAATGCGTCCGCTGCTACCAATGGCAACCACGCCTCCGGGCAATAGCTTGTCGTGCAATGCCTGCGCCATCAGCGTATCGATCTCAGAGAAGTTCGCACTCTGCGCATGCAGTGAAGCGGTGCCAAAAAACACAAGCACCAGCAATGCCGCAACACTCTTCGCACGAGGCTTACCCATGAGGCTGAAGAGTGATCCCACAACAAACGTCACAACCGAGCCAAGCAGCACATACCAGGTGAATGCAATGTCAGACAGGGAGAAGCCTCCAATGTGAATGGGAGAGATGGGAAGTATCTTCGGCAGATACAGCGCAAGGTTGAAGGCGAACCCGGCAATCATGCCAATCGTCGCTCCAAACTGTGTTGCATAACGCGTCAGGGTGCCCAGCAGAAAGACGCCGAGCAACGCACCATATGCAACCGATGCAATGGACAATCCCATCTCGACCACGTGCCCCTTACCGCCGACCTTCACCGAATAGATAGCAATTGCCACCAACACCACGGCCCAAATGAGCGTGGCCGTGCGCGAAAGCAGATTGCGTTTTGCATCCGATGCATTCGGCCGCAGTTTCATGTAGAAGTCCACGATGGTTGTGGACGACAGGGAATTTAACGCTGCGGACAGGTTCGACATCGCCGCTGCAAGAATGGCCGCGATCAACAATCCCGCAACACCTGTTGGCATCTGCTGCACGATGAATGCGGGGAAGAGGCGATCAGAACCATGCACCGTGAGAAGCGCCGGATGCTGACCATAGAACACATACAGGCCCGCGCCAATCAGCAGGAACAGCGTGAACTGCAGAAACACAACGCCGCCACTGGCCAACAGTGAGACACGCGCCTCACGCAGATTCTTTGCAGCAAGCAGTCGCTGCACCATCAACTGATCGGTACCGTGCGAAGCCATTGTCAGGAATGCGCCGCCAATCACACCAGCCCAGAACGTGTAATTCGAGGTCAGGTTCACGGTGAAGTCGAATAGCTGCAACTTATGCGCTGCGCTGGTGACGGCATGAACCGTAGCCCATCCGCCGTCTACCTTTGCACCCAGCGTGAACAGGGCGATGATGGTTCCGGCGATGTAGAGGAACATTTGCACCACGTCGGTCCAGATGACCGCCGCCATGCCACCTTCAAACGTATACGCAAGCGTCAACATGCTGATGATGACAATGCTGGCAATGTCATTTGTGCCAATCGCAATCCCCACAACAATGCTGACGGCATAGACACGCACGCCTTCTGCTGCCGCACGCGTCAACAGAAAGAGTCCCGCAGTAACCTTATGCAGCACCGGCCCGAAGCGGCGATCAATGAGTTGATACGCGGTGAACAACTCACCATCAAAGTAGCGCGGCAGAAACAGGATGCAGATCAGCAATCGCCCGATCATGTAGCCGAACACAAGCTGCAGAAAGGTAAAGTTGCCGCCAAAGGCAATGCCCGGCACGCTGATGATGGTCAGCGTACTGGTTTCCGCGGACACGATGGAGAGCGCTATGGCCCACCACGGCACACTGCGTGCTGCAAGAAAGTACGACGACAACGATGTGTCTGTAGGCTTACGGAAGCGCAGGCCAAACAGGGTAATCGCAATCAGGTAAAGGACAATCAGTCCCAGATCGAAGGCATGAAGCCGCGTCGGCATGCCTTCGAGTCTACAGGCGTTATCGCTGTTACAGAACCTCTCCGCGCAGGATGGTTCCCACGCGGCTTCCTGCGGCGTTGAAGACATTGAAACTGGCCGCAGCTTCGTCCAAAGGCAGGTGCAGCATCTGCTTGGGATTGCGTGAGGCCAGGCGGACGGCTGTATCCAGCCCGCATCCAGTGAATGTCTGCACGTTGGCCACGGCACGGTCCATCGTCAGCACCGACCCTGCAAGCACGCCTGAGTACATGGCAACGCCGTCCTTCACCTGAACGTTCATGTCGCCCAGCAGGTACTCGCCGTCGGGCATGCCGGTGGCGGCCATGCCGTCTGTGACCAGCATGGCGCGCTCCTCACCCTTCATGCGGAACCATAGACGGACGGCCTCTGGTGTGGTGTGAATGCCGTCGCAGATCAACTCCGCATACAAATCCTTCGTGTCCAGCACAACGCCCAGCATGCCCGGTTCACGTTGAGTCAGTCCGCGCATCGCGTTGAAGGTGTGCGTGGCGCTAACCGCGCCCGCCGCAATGCCTGCACGCGCCTGCCTGGCCACAGCATCGCTATGTCCCAGGCTGATGCGGACACCTTGCTGACTTGCGTGCGCAATCATCTCCTCTGCATCGGGCAATTCAGGGGCAACGGTCATGAGTTTGATATGACCGCGTGCTGCGTCCTGAAAACGATCGAAGAGGATGACAGAGGGTCTCTCCAGCAACTCCGGATTATGTACGCCGCGTTTTTCATGCGAAAGGAACGGCCCTTCCAGGTGGATTCCGAGGATCTCTGCACCGTGCTCCGATGCAGCAGATTCAATCGCATTTGCGATGGCTTCCAGTGCATGGAGCGTGTGATCCACGCCAGCGGTGACCGTTGTCGCAAGGAACTGCGTGGTGCCGTAGCGTGCAAGCGTGCGTGCCACCGTATCAATGGCTTCCGGCGTGCCTTCCATCACATCGCGTCCACCCGCGCCATGCACGTGAACATCAAAGAATCCAGCGCTGAGCGTTGCATCCGGAAGATACAGCGCGCCGTCCGGCAACACGTCGTGTTTCAGCGAGGTCACCTGTTGCACCTTGCCACCTTCCAGAATCAGCAGCGGATCATGGATAACCGAGTGCGGCGTAATCAGCGTTTTCGCTGCGATGGCTTTCGGGCGTGTGCCGGATGCGAGTTTTGTTTCGTCAGTCATTGCGGAGCTCCAGGCGCAGGCGGCGCGGGCAGTCCAATCTCAGATGCCGGAGGAATGGTTTGCGTGCGGTCCCACTGCCGTTGCGCGGAACGCACTTTATCAATGCGGCTGAGCCATGTGTTCAGCGTGTAGTCATACCGTGCAAGGTTATTGCGAAGGAAGTAGGGGCGATTGCTTTTTAACCATGCGGCCTCATACAGATCGCGCATCAGTGAATACTGGTTGCGCAAATCCTGCAACTTGCCATTTACGGCATTGATGTCATTCAGATCGCGCGATACTTCTGTGCGGCTGTCTTTGTCTTTCGCCGTCTGCAGGCGATAGGCATTGCTATATGTCGTTGCCATCTCGTCGGTCAGTTGAAACTTCAGTCCAATCAAATCCATGCGCCGCGCACCCAGTTCCATGGCATCCAGGGCATCCTGTTCGCGCAGTGTTGCAGCGTTACGGGCCTGTGCCATCAGCACAATCGCCTGTTCCGCATGCATGCGCAGTTCGTGCAGATACGGTCGAATCTTAGGCGCGTAAATCTGGCCGTCCGCACTCCACGGATCAATCCAGAACAACAGGTCAGAAGCATCGCTTGTCTTGAAGCCGTTCTTCAACACAGCATGCGCAGCCATCAACTCTTTCTGCGCTTCATTGACCTTGCCGGTTGCATCGCCGTGGAACACCTGCGCAAAGCTGTCCTGAAATTGCGGGATGGAGCTTTCACCCTTGTGCCATGCGGCCTGCGCACCAAACAGCAGGGCATACCAGTTGTTGTTGAACAACGCTTCGCCATCGTCTTCCCATAGCGTGTTCAGCTGCCCGGTGCAACCGCTGGCCTGTCCCTGCGCGGTGAATTGCTGAATGTTCGGTAGAGCATTGTTGAAGTTGGGCCACACGCGGCTCCAGTTGTTCACTCCCGGCGCCACCCAGCATTCCATCCCGGCGTCGGTATACGGCTTAATCCACGGAGCAAAACTGGTATGCGGGTTGTATTCCCAACCCACGGCAATCGTCTGTTGTTTGAAGTCCTGCGGCAGCGTTTTCAGCAACGCAGGCTCCTTCATGGCAATGTCGCCCCAGAAAAGAAAGCGGCGATTCAGTGGCTTCAGCGCGGCGACGGTCTTCTGCAGATAGTCCAGGTACACAGGCCCAAGTCCCTGCGCATCCACTGCTGCTTTTGTCTGCCCCTTGCCCAGCTCCACCGTTTCATCTGCGCCTATGTGCAGAAGTGGCGAAGGATAATCCGCAGCAAGCTCGCTGTACATGCGTTTTGTCAGTTCAACGGAGCCAGGCTGTCCCGGCGCCAGTACATGCCCATGTGGCGTCTCGGCCAGCGGCGCATACATCTCCTGGTTCAGCATGTAATGCAGATGGCCAAACGCTTCCTGCTCAGGGATGACGGTGATGTGATATTGCGCAGCGTAGGCAACCAGTTCGCGTGCCTGCTCCGGTGTAATGGAGCCTCCGGGCGGCGCGGCCAGCGGCTCACTGCGATACTGCATTGTGTTCTCAAAGTACGGCGAATAGACATTCACCTTGTACGACGCCAGCTTACGGATCAACTCCTTCTGAAACGCAAGGGTCGGCACCGGCCCGCGCGAAAGATCATCATGCAGGCCGCGATACTTCATCGCTGGCCAATCGCGGATGCTGGCCGTTTGCAAGGTTGCCGTGTTGCCACTGCCACTGACGAGTTGCTTCGCTGTCATTGCGCCATAGAACACGCCGGTAGACGTCGCGGCCACAACACTGATGCCCGATGCATCGGGAACAATGGCATACCCCTCTTCCTGCATCTCGGGCGACCATGCAATATGTGCGGAACTCAGCGCCTGCCTGCCTGCGTCGCTGCCAGAGCGCAGTAACGTGATGTGCGCCGAACCGGATGTCGTAACCACAATGTTGCTGTCACGTAGCTGGCGCGTGAGTTCGTTCACCGCAAAGGTGTCGTCCGCATTGCACGCGGAGCAGATAATGCTGACACCCTGCGAAAGAGGAATCGTGCGAACAGCGTTGGCCTCGCGCGGCGTAGGGATCAGCGCCATCTGCGAGAAAGCCGTGACACTGAACATCAAGGTGCAGGGGAAAGACAGGCGGCGCAACTTTGGGGCAAGGGCCATGCAAACAAACTAAATGATTTGGCAGCCTTCAAGCAGGAGGACGTACCGTCCAGAGTGCGGGCTGCCGCATGGGAAACGTTCGCAGCAACTCTGGCTTCTTCGGTTTTATGGGCAAACGCTTCCACAACGCAATGTATTCCGAACGGCTGTATGCACGCCCTGCAAGCAGAAGACTCGGCTGTCGCACGGGCCAGTCCGTGAAGTGTTCCGCGTCCGAGGGAAATTTCCATGCGCCACGGTTCAGCAGCACCGGAAACAGCCATGCTGCTGCCGATCGCATGCCGCGTCCATCCTGCAGATTGAAGTCCCACAGACGATCCAACGGCGAAGAAACCGCCTCGCATGTCATCGACAGGCAATCCAGCGTGAAGATGGAGGCGGCATAAGCATCGGGGCCATGGAGTTCCAGGGGGAACTGACCATCAAGATTCATTTCGCGCAGCAACTTGTCGCGGAAGCGATGCAGGCAATCCAGTTGCAGTGCGCCATTGCGTGTGAAGCGCGCCATCTCCGCGGCTTGCAGCGTCCAGCAAATGGCGGTGCGATCCTTCATCTCGCGTGCAATGAAGCCCGGTTTGCTCTCGTTCATCCATGTAGCGAAGTCGGTAAACCATTGGCGCAGAGCGGCAGCTTCCTCGTCCGTTGCCGCGCCATTGTAGGCGCATAGAAACGCAGCGCAGCGAGCCGTTTCCGCGAGCATCACGGTGTCTTCGATACCGCGATAACTGCCGTTTGTGGAAGGCGGAATGCAGGCGGCATGGTCGAGATTCGGTTCCATGCGGGTATCGGCGTTGATAAACCAGGCACGCAGATGATTTAAGGCATGCTGTGCATACTTCGCTTCTGATGTGAGCCGCCACGCAGCAACACAGGCCGCCACCGTGCCATTCATCTGGACCAGCGCATCGCGATGCTGAGAAAACGCCGCGGGGTTGGAGTACCCAGGGCGATGTTCAAAGTGATCGTCCCCTGTGGCGAACCACTCAGTGTCCTCCGAAAAATACACATGAGGACTTGCCAGCTTCTTAGGCGCAGGCAGAGACGTAATGGTCTGCGGCGGCAGTCTGAGAGCTTCGGCTGCGGCGGCAAGAATGTTGTCGCGATCGTATTCCGCGACATTGAAATGAAGGTTCTCTACGGATTGGCTCCGCATTCTCAGCGAATATGCGCAACCGGCGGCGGCCATTCCGGTGAGGAACGTACGGCGGGAGAGCGCAATGCGAGAGTGGGGGAGCATGGTGCCGACGAGCCTATCACCTTCGCGAGCCAATAGGCGGCGACTCAGCTATTTCTGACGCTTACACGTCTCAATCCGAAAGGTTTGCAGCTAAACCACGATATGCGAGCATCCGCGACACCGCCTCTGCTAGCATCGTTCCAACCGCCTTTCCAGGAGCCGGCAGACCAGCCCCTATGCCGTTCATCACGCCGCAGGAAAACGCAAGCGAACCCGTGCCGGCGGAGGCAGCGGAAAAGCTCAGTAAGCTCAGTGAAGCACCTGGCGAGCGAGAGCTTTGGCCCGATCCGGTGGAGGGCGGCTCCGCGGCACAATTTATGGAACTGCTGCGTTATCTGACACAGACAGACGTGCATACCTACGCCTTTTCTGTCGCCGCTAACGTGATCCTGTCGCTGTTCCCATTTATCGTTCTGTTGCTCACGCTGTCGCGCAATGTTTTCCATTCGCAGCAGATGGCGAATGTTGTCGGCGAACTGATGCACAGCTACCTGCCAACAGGGCAGGACTTCGTGATGCGCAACATGAATCTGCTGGCCCATCCTCACAAGGGCGTGCAGATCTTCTCGGTGATCATGTTGTTCGTCAGCAGCACGGGCGTGTTTCTGCCGCTGGAAGTGGCTTTGAACAACGTGTGGCGAGCTCCAAAGAACCGCAGTTATCTTGGTAACCAGGTTGTTTCGCTGGGACTGGCAGTCTCTGTTGGCCTGCTTGCCATGTTTTCGGTGGCCATGTCGACGGCGCAGAAAGCCGTACTCGGTTTCGTGTTCTTTGGCCATACCAACAACGTGTTTTACACCGCACTGTCGAGCGGGTTTCTCAGCGTTGTGGCCACCATCAGTTCCATTGGCATCTTTTTCCTGATCTACTGGATTCTGCCCAATCGCAAAATTCCCGCAAGGGCTGTACTTCCAACGGCGATTGTGACGGGATTGCTCTGGGAAGGGGCAAAGTATCTGTATATCTTCACTTTGCCGCATCTCGATCTTGAAAATGTCTACGGACCGTTTTACATCTCGGTGGGTCTGATGCTCTGGGCATTTCTGAGCGGCCTGCTGCTGCTGGCGGGGGCACATTTCTCTGCAACACGGTACGCAATGCGTGTGGCTGCTCTGCAGGCACGGAAGGAGTCGTAAGGCATGCCGCTGATCCTTCGTCCGCGCCAGCAGAACAGCATGTCTGACCCGCTCTACGCCACCACGAGCGCGCCTCTCTCTGCAAATGTTTCGCATTTTCCTTTGTATCTGCGGATCCTGTGGGGTATCACTGCGCTGCTGATCGTTCTGGCATTTCTTCCGGGGACATTGGGTGATCGGACATTTCTTCTTCGTTGGGGTGCACTGGCTGTCACGCTGATTGTGACCGTGCCTTACCTATACCGCGCGACGAAACACGGCTTGCTGTGGCGGCTGAGAAACAAGCTGATTCTTACCTACCTGCTGATTGGTCTCACGCCGGTCGTGCTTTTCTGCACGCTGGTGTTCCTCTCTGCCTATGTGGCGGCAGGGCAGTTTGCGGTCCATCTGGCATCGCAACATCTGCAGCTCCAACTGGACAACATGGGTACCAGCGATGCGGGCTTCGCATTTTCTCTTGCGCACCGCGTGGAACAGGGAGCAACAGCCGCCGATCTGGGACAGGGGAGAGATGAGGGGCGGACTCAGAGCACTGCTGCAGGGGGGCGCGCCGCTACCACAACCACTCCGAAGCCTGTGGGACAGCCCGCAGGAGCAACGCCGTCCCAGGTTGCGCGTCCTCCGGGACTTCGACAGCGTTCGGTGTACCTGGATGATCAGGAGATAGAGTTTCGCGATTTCATGGGCAATGCGCGCAGTCCCATGCGCCTGTCGCCGTGGATTAAACAACGTCGCGGCGGACAGCTCAAAGTCTTCGCGGAAGACGGCGGTGTCTTGTACATGGCCGTGGTGGATCGCGTGGCCGCGGGTAAAGACCACATGATCACCGTGATTGGAAGCATGCCTGTTACGCAACCGCTGCTCTCCAACGTGGCCAAGGGGCTGGGACAGGTGACGTTGCTGCCTGGGGTGGTGGAAGATGCGGCATCCGGCAGCGTGCGTTCCAACACAAAGCAGCAGCGGCTTGCCGGTGGCGTGCGCCCGACGTCTGTCAACCTGCTGGATTACCAGGTGGTGTTTCGCTCGCGGCTGCCGGTCCTGAACTGGGAAGGTGGCGAGATACGACCGGTGCCTCTGGTCGTCACTTCGCGCCCCTCTGTGCTTTTCCAGCAGCTCTTTGGCGCGGGTCTAACCAACTCCATTACCGACGCAGTTCGGTTCTCCTTCATCGCAGTCTGCATCATCTTCGCGTTGCTGGAGATATTTGCGTTCTACGTTGCCATGCGCCTGACGCGCTCCATGACCAGCTCAGTGGAAGACCTGTATGCGGCAACGCTTTCCATTGACAGTGGCGACCTGTCGCATCGCATCCATGTGCAGCAGGACGACCAGCTTGCAGACCTGGGACGATCGTTTAATCGTATGGCGTGGTCGCTGGGCCGGCTGATTGAAGAGCAGAAGGAAAAGGAGCGCATGCAGAGTGAACTCAGCATTGCGCATGAGGTGCAGGCCAACCTCTTTCCGCATTCGCTTTCCGGTATCCCATCACTGCAGCTTCATGGCCTCAGCCGCCCGGCTCGCACGGTTTCCGGCGATTACTATGACTTCCTGATCTTTCATGACGATCCGGATCAGCCCAGGAAAGTCACTGGCATGGGGCTGGCGCTTGGCGATATCAGCGGCAAAGGCATCTCTGCAGCGTTGCTGATGTCGACGCTTCATGCGGCCGTGCGTGCCTATCGTTTTGCCAGCGAAGAGCTGTTCGCCGAAGAAGCCCGCAGCGTCACGCATCAGCTGTCGCTGGAATGCGGAGAACTCTTTGAATCGCCTGCACGTATCCTGGCGCTTCTCAATCGCCATCTCTACCGTTCGACGCAGCCGGAAAAGTACGCGACGCTGTTCCTCTCGCACTATGACGACCGCAGCGGACGCCTCACGTATTCCAATGCGGGGCAGCTTCCGCCCTTTGTGATGAAGCCGGATGGCAGCGTACGCGCACTTGATAAGGGTGGCACCGTGGTCGGCCTGATGGATGGTATGCGCTACGACCAGGAGACCGTGCAGTTAGAAAGCGGCGACCTGCTCATTGCGTATTCCGATGGTGTGACCGAGCCGGAAAATGATTTCGGCGAGTTTGGCGAAGACCGCCTGTTGGATGTGGTCCGCGCCAACCGTGATCAGCCGCTGGAAGTCATCTCAACCGAAGTGATGGCAGCGCTGGACGCATGGATCGGTGGCGCCGAACAGCCGGACGACATCACCCTGGTGTTGGCGCGCAAGGTTTAGATCAGACCGCAGCATCGCGCGGGATGTTTCGTAATCAAGTGCCATTGAGAGTACCGCTCGTGTTACCTGCTCAACTGTCAATATTGACTGGTTTATACGAGTTTTTACCGTGTTAGACTCCGCGTCGAAAGTCGATTCGCAGCGTTTTCGTCAAATGTTTTTTTTGACACAGGAGTTTTCCCTCGTGCGATTGAATCTTTACAAAACAGCATTTCTGTCAGTCTTCGCGGTAAGTTTGGGGAGCGCACTTCCAACAGCAGCGCAAAGCGCCCCGGCGCCGAAAGTCACGGACCCACATTTCAAGCTTGCTCCCGGATACCTGCCGCCGAAAGAGCTGCCGAACAGCCTTGATCTGCTCGGGCCGCCGCCTGCTGCTGGAAGCGCTGCATTGGCTCGCGACGAGGAAGCAAGGACAGCAACCATTCCGCTCCGCGGCACACCGCGCGACGAATTGGCACGACTGGATGCAGACCTGAGGTTCCCGCAGCCTGCGAAGAACTTTTCCTGTGCGATGGGCATGGCAATCAACGAGAAAACCACGCCGCACCTCTATCGTCTGATGGAACGAGTTCTCACGGATGCAGGCTTGTCCACCTATGGCGTCAAGAACACTTACAACCGGACACGTCCGTTCGTTGTTCATGATGAAGGCACCTGCTTTCCAGAACAGGAACCGTTGTTACGCAATGACGGCTCCTATCCTTCCGGCCATACTGCAGTCGGTTGGGCATGGGCGCTTGTGCTGGCTGAGATCAATCCCGACCGCGAGAATATCTTGTTGAAGCGCGGGATCGAATTTGGTCAAAGCCGCGTGATCTGCGATGCACATTGGCAAAGCGACGTCGATGCTGGACGGATCATGGGGGCCGCAACAGTCGCCCGTTTACACGCGAATCCGGAATTTCGTGCTGACGTCAGGGCTGCGATCAAAGAGGTCAAGGCAGCGCAGACAAAGGGAGCTGCGCAACTGAACTGCGCAACGGAAGAAGCGGCTCTGGCGATCCACTAAAGCTTCCGGATACCGGGACTAGAGAGTTGCCCAAATCAGCGATTCGTGGGAGCAGCAGATTTCATCCTGCCGCTCCCACACTCTTGGAAACGCTAGTTTCCCGTGATCGAAACAGGAGGCTGCGCCAATGTCGGATCGCCCTTCGCCTGCATGACAACCGTGCTGGTGGTTGGAAGGCCCAGCGGGATGCCTTCTTTATCAAATGCCAGCAGCACCCTGCGCCGAAGCGCGCGAAGGATGGGGTCTTTCTTGTTTGCCTTGACGCGAATGTTGACGGGGTAAATCACCTCGCGCCCATTGATCTTGTCCACACCGAGGATGTCCGGATCGGCAATGGCAACATCCTGAAACTCATCATCCTTCCGCACTTCCATGGCGACTGTCTTGAGCACGGCCATCACCCGGTCTGGATCGGCGGATGCATCCACTGCCACATTCAGGGTTGCAACGGAATACTCTCGCGAGAGATTGGACACGGTTGCGATCTGCGAATTCGGAATAAAGTTCAGGGTGCCATCGCCGGATCGCAACGTTGTCGAGCGAAGCGTCAGGTCCTCCACCGTTCCGGTCAACCCGGCGATCGTAACCACGTCGCCCACGTTGAACTGGTCTTCCACCAGGATGAAGACGCCGTTCAACATGTCTTTGAACATGCTCTGCGCGCCAAAAGAAATACCCAGGCCCACCACACCGGCGGAAGCCAGAAGCGGCTTCAGGTCAATGTTGAACAACTGCAGGATCTGCAGCAGGGCAATGAAGCCGATCAGGCCATAGCAAGTGGCGCGCAGGATCGCCGCCATTGTCCGTAACTGCGATGCCCGCTGGGTTCCGGGATACGCGTCGGCAATGCGGCGCATGCGCTTCACAAAAAACGTGACGATGTACTGAAGCACAAACGCCATCAGCAGGATGACGACGAGTTTCGGCACGTCAGAGCGAACGAAGTCCACAATGTCGGCGTGCCAGCTCTGTCCCAGATCGTGGAACGTTTCCGGAGGATGGGACTCTGCCGGTTGCTTGGTGGCAGCCGCCAGGAGAAGAGCGAAAAGAGGCATCATGCTCAAAATGTCCTTCTTGCGGCAGATGCCGCCGGGGGTACAATCAGGCCAAACCAGCAACCCTGATCTCTTTAAGAATGGCGCACAGACCCGGGCGCTGCAACCTATTCGCATACTCCCGCAGGAGAGGGTGTCCCTATGACGATAACGGCACGGCTGCTCTTGTTCGGATGCGTGGCTGCATTCTCTGTTCCGGTTGCGGCGCAGAGCAACAGTAATCCTGCGAATGCAACGGGCAATCCTGGCACGGCTTACAACCCTGCCAACCCTGCCAATTCAGGGCTGCCGCGCAGCACCGTGGATGAAAACGGATTAGACCTGGACCCCGCCGTGGTTCATCGCCGGGATGAAGTTCGCAAACTGGAGCGAAAGAAGCGTATGGTGGACAACGCCAATCGGCTGCTGGCTCTGACGCAACAGCTTCGAGCGGATCTTCAGGGGCGCGAAGCAACCCCGGAGGACCAGAAACGACTCGATGAGATTGCCCGGCTGGCGCGCCAGGTGAAGGACCAGATGCGCAACTAGCACGCGCACCTGGGGGACCGCATGACGACGAAGATGTGCCGCCGTTACGGACCATTGTGTGGATGGTGTGGGATGTTGAGGTACATTCATTTCGCAGCATTTGCTGTGGGTGTATTGATTACCGTTTCGATGAACTCGGCCCGCGCGCAGAACATCGAAACGGTCGCAATGAAAAAAATGGCAAATTCACAGGCGCAATTGGCTGCAACCGATCGCCAGAAGAAGATGCTTGCGGACGCCGAGGAGCTTCTGGCGAAGGCGCAGCAATTGAAAGTCGCAGTGGATCAGACCCGCAAGGATGAACTCTCCATTGAGGTCATCCGGCAGGCAGATGAAATTGAGAAGCTGGCAAAGTCCGTAAAAAACCGGATGCGGCAGTAGGCATCACGGTTTGTAAGCCAGTGCAGTTGCTGCATTCACCACGCCATACGGCATCGTTGCCGTTGGCACGGCGGATGCGCGCACTGCCGCAACAATGGTGGCGGCATTCCAGTCCGGATGCGTCGCCTTCACCAGTGCCACTACACCTGCCACCAGCGGTGCGGATGCACTCGTGCCAATGGCCTGCATGTATCCGATGTGCCCAAGATTAAAGCAGCCGAAGGAGCGTCCGCTGACAGCGGGCAAGCCATCGGTTGTATTGGGTAAGCCTGTCGCGCATGCTCCCCGCACCCATCCTGAAATGGCATAGTTGCCTCCCTGCGGATAGCTCCCACCGGGTGCTGCAACAGCGTTTAAAGGCGCGCCGTAGTTGCTGTAATACGGCACGGTCACCAGTCCGGCCGCACACGCATCCCCTGCAATCAGGTCTTCCGCACAATCCGGGTTCGTTGAGGCGACTGCCGCCAATACATCGCGCGACTGTGCCGGATAGGAAACATAGCGTGTATTAGCAAAGTTGAACGCATCATTGCCTGCCGCAGCCACCAGTATCGCCCCTGCTTCGCTGGCTGCATGGGTCACGCGGTCAAAACTCGCTTTCAATCCCGCCGCATCACCGCTATACAGATCCAGCGTCACGGCCATACTCAACACAATGACGTCTGCCTTTTGAGCAATCGCATCATCAATGCCCTGAAGCACCCACGACAGCATTCCGGAGGGCTGACCATTCGTACATTGTTCTGTCGTGGTCGATCCTGCTCCCGGCAGCCGTTGCAGCACCTTCACATTCAGGAGTGATGCCCCCGGCGCAACACCCACGGTCAATCCGGTGGTACTCCCGGCAGCACCTGCGGCCAGCGACGCCACCCACGTTCCGTGGCCACTCTGATCCTGCGGCGACCCATCATCGCAGGCGCTGGGTTGCTGCGTCTGGTCAATCTCGCTGATGTTCAGCAGAAGATTCGGCGCAATGTCCGGGTGCGTACGGTCCACGCCACTGTCCAGCACCGCAATGCGCACACCCTTGCCTGTGGACGTGGCCCACGGACCTGTCGCCGAGCCACCGGCAATGCCACCGCCCACCACGCGCACCGCCCACCCCTGCGGCGAGTTGGTATAGAACGTGTCCGGGCCATCCGACGGCATAGCGAGTGTTGGCGCAGAGGCATGCACGGACGGCGCATTGACCTGGTTCGCATCCGTGGCGCGTACCTGCAACTGGCTCGCCGTGACAGGACGATCTTCCACCACGTACTCAACATTCGGATCTCTTCGCAACGTCGATTCTGAGGCTGCCGTGCCGCTCACCACAGCGGCTCCAAAGCGTGCGTGCTTGCGCAGCATCCATCCACCGGCTCGCTGCGCCATGCTGTCCGCGTCTGCCGGTATCGTGCCGTCGCGATACACCACCAGCATCTTGCGTTGCGCCGTTGCAGCCAGGGGTGAGACCGTTTGTGCGGTCACCGCAGGTAAAAGCCATGCGGCCAGCATCAACGTCATCAGGGCAGAAGGGATCGCCCGGCGCAAACCGGTTCTAACGGACATGGTGCCTCGCTGTTCAGGGTCAATACTGTGTCAGAAACAGCCACGGCCGTTTCACATTGCGACACTGCCCTTATCGGCCAACGATTTCCACGCTTGAGCGCGCGTCGCCCAACAGCAGTACAATCAACAGGGAACGTTGTGCCCTCGCGCCGGCGATCCGCTGATTCCAGCAGGTAAGGATGGCAGGCCGGAAAGCGATGGCAACACGCGCGAACGCACCACTCAAGTCTTCACAGAGCGCACTCGGATCGCTCTTGCCGGAACAGCTGATTCATTTCTTCCGCCTGATGTACCTTTCGCGGAAGACAGATGATCGCGAAATCCTGCTCAAACGCCAGCAGAAGATATTCTTCCAGATCTCCTGCGCGGGCCATGAAGCGCTCCTCGTCGCCGCAGGCCTCTCACTGAAGCCGGGTTACGACTGGTTCTTCCCCTACTATCGCGATCGCGCATTCGCCCTTGCCGTCGGCCAGACGGTGAAGGATCAGCTTCTGCAGGCGGTCGGAGCAGACGATCCCGGCAGCGGTGGCCGCCAAATGCCGTCGCACTGGACCTCCAAACCGCTGCGCCTCATGTCACCCTCTTCCGCCACGGCCACGCAGCTTCTCCACGCCGTCGGCTGTGCTGAGGCAGGTCGCTACTTCAGCCACCATCCAGAGACTGCAAAAGGGAACTACGGCCCCGGCGACTATCGCGCTTTCAAAGACGTTGACTTCCACGCCGACGAAGTGGTGTACACCTCGGTGGGTGAAGGCTCCACATCGCAGGGCGAGTTCTGGGAAGCGCTGAACACCGCGTCCAACGCCAAGCTTCCCGTGTTGTTTGTGGTGGAGGACAACGGCTATGCCATCTCCACGCCGGTTGAGGCGAACACGCCCGGCGGCAACATCTCGCGCCTCGTGGCAAACTTCCCCAACTTCCATTTCGCGGAAATCGACGGCACCGATCCCATTGCCAGCTATGAGGCAATGCAGGAAGCAGTTGCGTACTGCCGCAGCGGCAAAGGCCCGGCGTTTGTTCACGGCCACGTCGTCCGTCCGTACTCGCATGCGCTTTCCGATGACGAGCGCTGGTATCGTCATCCCTCAGAACTGGAAGCCGACGCTCTCCGCGACCCCATCCTGAAGACCGAGGCGCTGCTGCTGCGCGAAGGCATCCTCACGGAAGAGCAGCTTCAACGGCTTAAGAAAGAGGTGGACGACGAAGTCCGCCACGCTGCCGATGAAGCTCTGGCCGCGCCGCTGCCGAAGATTGAGAACATCACGAAGCATGTCTATTCAGAAGACCTGCTTCCCACGGAGAGCGTCTTCTCCACCGTGCCCAAGCCAGTTGACGGTGTCGACCGCACCATCGCGGATCTCATCAACAGCACCCTGCATTACGAGATGGCGCGTGACGAACGCATCGTCATCTTCGGTGAAGACGTAGCCGACGCCACGCGCGATCTGCACTTGAAATCCGGTGAACTCAAAGGCAAGGGCGGCGTCTTCAAGATCACTGCTGGCCTGCAGACCGACTTCGGTTCGGACCGTGTCTTCAACTCGCCGCTTGCAGAAGCAAACATCGTGGGACGCGCCATTGGCATGGCCGCACGCGGCCTGAAGCCGGTCGTTGAAATTCAGTTCTTCGATTACATCTGGCCCGCCGTGCACCAGATGCGTAATGAGCTCTCGAACTTCCGGTGGCGCTCCAACGGCAACCACTCTGCTCCGTTGGTTATCCGCGTTCCCATCGGTGGCTACCTGACCGGCGGTTCCATTTATCACTCGCAGTCGGGCGAAAGCATCTTCACGCACACGCCGGGTATCCGCGTCGTCATGCCGTCTTCCGCGCAGGATTTTGCAGGTCTGCTGCGTACCGCCATTCGTTGCGATGACCCGGTCCTGTTCCTGGAACACAAGCGTCTTTACCGCGAATCTTACGGCCGCGGCCCCAACCCAGGCCCGGAATACATGATTCCGTTTGGCAAAGCGAAGACGATTAAGTCCGGTTCCGATCTCACCGTTGTCACCTATGGCGCAGTTGTGCCGCGTGCATTGCAGGCCGCACAGAAACTGGAACGCGAGAAAGGCATCTCGGCAGAGATCATTGATCTCCGTTCGCTCTCACCGTATGACTTTGAGGCCATCGCCGAAAGCGTCCGCAAGACCAACCGTGTCATCGTTGCCCACGAAGACATGCGTAGTTGGGGCTTTGGCGCGGAACTCGCCGCACGCATCAGCGACGAACTCTTCCACGACCTCGACGCGCCTGTGCGCCGCGTAGCGGGTATGGACACCTTTGTGGCCTACCAGCCGATTCTGGAAGATGTGATCCTGCCGCAGCCGGAACACATCTACGCAGCCATGGTCGATCTGGCCGCTTTCTAAAAGACATAAGACAAGCCGTGGAGCATACGCTCAGGGACGGCTTGTCTTTTTGCTCGTTGAAGATTTGCGCGCAGCCGACGTCTTCTTCGCAACTGTCGTTGCCTTCTTGACAGCAGCTTTCTTCGCTGGTGTCTTGCTCGCTATTTGCACAACCGGCTTTGCCTTTGCAGCAGGCATCGCGGAAGACGCAGAGTCAGGCCAGGGCAGTGCCGCCAGTTCCATCAAACGTTCCTGCGCATTCACAGGGCGAGCGCCCAGCGGAGGCCGCGTATAACTGCCGTCCTCCTGCAGAAACCGCGCCTTCACCGTGTCCGCAAGATAGGTCTCCAGAATCTCGTGCCGCAGACGTTTTTTCAGGTCCGGCTGCGTGACGGGGTATACCGCTTCGCATCGCTCAAACAGGTTGCGTGGCATCCAGTCCGCGGAGCCGCAGTAAACCTCGGTATGGTCGTTGGCGCCTCCGTTGTCGCTTGTGCTGCCATTCTGGAACCAGTAGATGCGGCTGTGTTCCAGGAAACGCCCAACAATGGAACGCACACGAATGCGTTCGCTCAACTTGCGCACGCCGGGACGCAGTGCGCACATGCCTCGGACGATGAGGTCAATCTCCACGCCAGCCTGTGAAGCGGCATACAACGCGCGAACAGTGTTGCCATCCAGCAGCGCATTCATCTTTGCAATGATGCGCGCGGGACGGCCTGCACGCGCGTGCTGTGCCTCGCGTTCAATCAGGTGCAGAATGTCCGTGGCCAGCGTAACGGGCGCCACCAGCAGCGGCCGGAAGTTTTCATTCTGCGCGTCGGCAGTCAGGTAATTGAAAACCTTCTGCACAGCAGAGGTGACCGCTTCGTTCGCCGTCAGCAAACTCACATCGGTATAAAAGCGTGCGGTAATGGAGTTGTAATTTCCCGTACCCAGATGCGCATAGCGGCGTGTAACACCATCGGGATCACGACGCACCAGCAGCGCCAGTTTCGCGTGCGTCTTCAGGCCAACGATGCCGTGAAACACCTGCACACCCGCGTCTTCCAGCGTGCGCGCCCAGCGGATGTTGGAGTCTTCGTCGAAGCGCGCCATCAGCTCCACCACCACTGTTACATCCGTGGCCTGCGCCGCATCCAGCAGTGCCTGGAATAGCGGTGAGTCGCGCGACGTTCGATACAGCGTCTGCTTAATGGACATGACTCGCTCGTCTTCCGTGCCTGCTTCAATAAATTTCTCGACGGTGCGGAACGAGTCGAACGGATGGTGCAGCAGGATGTCACGATTGCGAATGGTGTCAAACAGGCAGCCCGGGCGTCCATCCTGTAGCGGGGGTGGTACGAATTCTCGTCCGGCAAAACGTGAGAACTTAAGGTCGGCACGGTCGACGGCGCTGTAGACCTCCATCAACCGCGTAAGGTTAACCGGTTCGTCAACCCGGAAGACCTGCCAGCGATCCAGCTCGAAGTTGACGCGAAGCTGATCGATCAACTCCTCATCCGCTCCTGCTGAAATCTCCAATCGCACCGCATCGCCTTTGCGGCGATTGTGAAGCTCCGCACGCACACTCTCCAGCAGTGAGCGCGATTCTTCTTCCTGTAGATACAGATTGCTGTTGCGCGTTACACGGAAGGGCGATCGCGCAAGGATTTCGTATCCGGGAAAGAGCCTCTGCGTGCGCTCTTCAATCAGTTCGTGCAGGAAGAGAAATCGATACGTCCCTTCCTGAGAGGGCAGGCGAATCAACCGTGGCAACATACGCGGCACGGTCACCACGCCCAGCGTGCTGCCTCCCAACGAACGTTTGTCGCGCTTATTTCCTTTGCGGCGCAGCAGCAATCCAATGCATAACGCTTTGTTCAACACACGCGGAAACGGATGTGTCGGATCAATCGTGACCGGCGTCAGCAGGGGATCGACTTCACGCTCATAAAACTCCGCGGCGTGGCGCAGGGCTTCGTCATCCAGTTGCTTCCAGGAAACGATATCGATGCCCGCTTTACGCAATGAGGGCAACAAATCGCGCGTCCAGCAGGAGTATTGTTCCCGGCTGAAACGATGCAGATGATCGGCCAGTTGATCCAATCGTTCCTGCTCTGTAAGACCGTCATCATCATCGCCGGATGGCTGCTGATAGCCGTCTTCAATACGCTGCAGGATACCGGCCACGCGGACTTCAATGAACTCATCCAGATTGGAAGCCGTAATCGCAAGAAACTTCACGCGCTCCAGCAACGGATTGGTGGTGTCCTGTGCCTCTTCCAGAACGCGGCTGTTAAACCGCAACCAGGATTCGTCGCGATTGAAGAAGGAATGGCGCGGCTGGATGCTATGGGCGGATGTTGCGCTTCCGCTACGAGTGGCAGCGGGTTTTCCTTTGCGTGCAGGTGTTGGCATGTGTCTCTTGTGTTAGATGCGGTTATGCTGCGCAAGGCTATCAGAGATGTGTGAACGAACCCGGAATATCACGCAACGTCCAACCGGAATGCGTGTTTCAGAGTCTATAGAAAGAAACACTAAGACGTTTCTTTCATAAAGGGAGTGGCAAGATGATGCGACAGACAGGATTTGCAGTGTTGGCTTTAGGGGCGGTGGTTTCCGCGGGCAGTCTCATGGCGCAGACCGCCAGGCAGGATCTGAAGGATGCCGGTCATGACACGGTAAAGGCAACTAAAAACACCGGACACGCCATCGCCAAGGGCACCGAGACCGGCTACGACAAGACCAAGGAAGGCACCGTAAAAGCAGCTCATGCAACAGAGCACGGCACCAAAGTTGCCGCGCATAAGACCAAGGAAGGCACAGTGAAAGCTGCCGACGCCACGGCACATGGCACCAAGGTCGCTGCGCACAAGACCAAGACAGGCACCGAAAAGATGGTCGACAAGGTCGACGGCAAGTAGGACCTTATCGGAACACAGAAAAGCGGGGATGTCTCAGCGTCCCCGCTTTTCATTTCTGCGCGTTCGCTATGTGGTGGAAGGCTCGGCAAGGAATAGCGGAACACTGATGCCAATGAGCGAAATCCAGAACAAATCTGCACCCAACAGATGGAGCACCTGGATCCACGTCGGTGCCAGCATCAACACATCGGCAACGCCAATCAACATCTGCAACGCAAGATTTGCGAAGAGCAGATTCGCCGCAGGGCCAGCGTTGTTCTGCTTGAGGCGTTTCGCCAGCAGCAGCGTAGCGGCAACAATCAGCAGGGAAGCCGCGGGATGCATCCAGCGCATACGGATCAGCAACGGCGAATCCGCAGCGAAATCGGCTGCAATGGCGGCTTGAAGCGAGTGCGATGGGAAGATCGTATCCGCCAGTGCTGCCACCGAACCTGCAGCACCCGTAATGAGAACAGCCGCAATCGTCAGCAACGATGCCTGTCGCAGCGGTTTGTTGTAGGCCGCGGCCTTCACATTCCCCAGCAGAACAGCAACGGCAGTGGTCGCCGCCAGCAGGATCATCGTGTTCGTGAAGTGGATGGATTGTACGAACACCCGCATATTCGACGTGTTGTTTTCAACGTAATGGCCCAGCACCAGCACCGCGCCCAGAAGCGCTTCCAGTATCAGAAAAACGAGCGACCACACCGCAGCTTTGCGTGCGGGATGCTGCTTCGGTGTAGCCAGGAATGTCCATGCTGTCAGGACAAAGAACATGGTGCCTGAGATGCCGGTCAGCGACCGGTGCATGAACTCAATGACCGTGGCCAGCCGCTGGAAGTGAGGGAGTACTTCACCATTACACAGCGGCCAATGAGCGCCGCAGCCCGCACCGGAAGACGTGGCCCGTACCACCGCTCCCTGCAAAACCACCACTACAAAAAGCGCAAGCGTAGCCCACGCCCACAGACGCACTCCCTTCAAAGAGTGTGTCTGGCTGGGCGTGGCAACGGCGGTATGCATAGTTCGTTTCCCTAACTAAATGTTGTTTATCCTGCAGCAAGTTCTTTCGCGCGTTGCGTCGCGCGCTTCACAGCTTTAATCAGCGTCACGCGCAGACCGCCTTCTTCCAGTTCAAGAATGCCGTCCACCGTGCAACCGGCCGGCGTGGTGACCGCGTCTTTTAGCAGGGCAGGATGGTAGCCGGTTTCCAGCACCATACGTGCAGAGCCGAACGTCGTCTGAGCAGCAAGTAGTGTTGCGATATCGCGCGGCAGGCCAACGTTGACACCCGCTTCGGCCAGCGCCTCAATGATGATGTAAATGAACGCGGGACCGGAGCCAGAGAGACCGGTGACGGCATCCATGTGTTTTTCATCCACCACCACGGTGCGGCCAACGGTTCCGAAGATGCGCTGCGCAATGCCAAGCTGATCTTCCGACACAAAGCGTCCGCGGCAAAGCGCCGTAATGCCCGCACCCAGCATCGCCGGGGTGTTCGGCATGGAACGCACCACGGGAATCTCGATGCCGGCAGCATCTTCAATTGCCGAGGTCTTCACCGAAGCTGCAAACGACACCAGCATCTTCTGCGGTGTCAGTACCGGCCGAATCTGCTCAATCAATGCCGGAACCTGGATCGGCTTGACGCCCAGCAGGATCACGTCTGCCTGCTTCGCCGCTTCCAGATTGTCCGTGATGACCTCTACGCTGTACTGCGCGGACAGAGCGTGGGCACGTTCCGGATGGGCAACCGTGGCGATGATCTGCTCCGCGTGCAGCAGGTTGTTTTTCAGGAAGGCCTGCAGAAGAATGCCGCCCATCTTGCCGGTGCCCAGGATAGCCACCTTGACGCCGGGCATGGCTGCGGGGGGCTGCGTGTTTTCGTATTCCAGTTCTGTGCTCATGCGTTCAGTTCATCCAGTGCTGCAAAAAGAGAGTTGACGTCTACAGAGTGTTCGGTGCCTGCGATGGGCAGAATGTTGTTCTGCGCGTGATGAAGACCATCGCGATTAAAGAAGTAAGCTGCGCGACGTACAGGATCGATCAACCAGATGTTTGGTACGCCCATTTCGCGGTAATCAGACAGGACAGCTTCCGCACGGGAAAGGCGATCTTCCGGGGAAAGAATTTCAATGCAAACCACCGGCGGCGTTACGGCTACCTGTTCGCGTTTGATATCGCGTGAAACCGCTGCAACATCACAAATACGAATCCGATAAGGTGAAACACGAATACGCAATTCGCTGCACGGGACGAGCCCGGTCGTAGACATATGTTGAAGGAACCAGGAACTTAGTAGAACCTGAAGATGGCCGTGATCGAATTCGCCCAAGTTTCTTTCCTCAATGTGGCCGTCGACGAAATCGACGTCAGGGCTGTAGGACGTGTGAAGATACTGCTCGATTGTCATCAGCGCGGGTGCGGTCGCCATCGAAAGTCTCCTCTCTTACAAGAGTAACGCCAGCCGGTGAATACCGGCTGGCGTTTGTGTGCGGTGATCGTTGCCGGCTATTTGGTGGGAACGCTCTGATCCGCAAAAGAGCTCTCCGGGTACCATTCCGGTCGCGGTCCGTTGGCCACTCGTGTGGTGAGCTGTCCCAGGACTACCGTGAACTGTGCCGCGGCTACCTTGTCGACAGGCTGTTGCAGGTCATCGCTGGGCTTGTGATAGCGGGTTTTGACCCAATCCATGAAGACTTTCTGTTCGGGCGAATCCGGTGTCCAGCCGAACTTGAAGGCCAGCGCCGGAATGCCCTGCTTCACAAAGTTCACCTGGTCGGAACGGACAAAGCGGTTCTCATCCGGCTGCTTGTCAAACTGAACTTCCGCATCGTTCAACTGGAAGGCAGCGCGGGCATCATTACCAAGCGTGCTCTCGCCCAGCCCCTGCACCTCGATAAACCGCAGCGGAAAGAGCGGCAGATACATGTCCATGTTCAGGTCGGCCACCACGTCCTTCTTGGGAACGGTGGGCTTGGTGGCAAAATAGGCAGAACCAAGTTCGCCCAACTCTTCACCCGCAAGTGCAATGAACAGAATCGACCGCTTCGGATGCGGATACTTCGCCATCAGCTTGGCGCATTCCATCACGGAAGCCGAGCCGGAAGCATTGTCCATAGCGCCGTTGTAGAGGCTGTCACCATTCACAGGACGACCAATGCCCAGGTGGTCCAGATGCGCACTGACCACCACATATTCCTTCTTCAGCTTCGCGTCAGAACCTTCCAGCAGGCCAATCACGTTGGACATGTGGACCGGCGTGCCCTTGCTGATCGTCGTCCTGGCTTCCAGCGTGCCGGGCAGTGCAAAGTGCGGCAGCGTCTCGCCGGCATTCGCCAGTTTGCGCAACTCTTCGTAGCTGTGGCCGCTGCCTTCAAACAACTTCTCGGCGGCACTGTAGGCAATCGTCGCGCTCACCTGCAAACCCTTCATGCTGTTCAGCGCAGGATCTTCGAACAGAAGACGTGCGCCGCCCGCACGGGCCGGGCCGTTCGCGTTGTTCTGCGGTGGTGCAGGTGCCAGCGAAATCATACCCACCGCACCAGCCGCCGCAAGCTGTTTCCAGCGCTGATCGTTGCCGCGAGCATACGCGCGTTGCGGCCCTTGCAGGTTGATCGGCGGTGCATTGAAAAAGACAACCACCTTGCCCTTTACGTCTGCACCGGCGAAGTCGTCGATATGCTTCTTCGGAATGCGCAGACCATAGCCAATGAAGACCATTGGAGCATTCGAGATCGAGGTGTTCTCTGTGCCGGGAGCCAGTGTCGCATCGGTGCCAATAGGAAAGTCGACGGTCTTGCCGTTAACATTCACGCGGAAGAACGAAGCGGCCGTATCAATGGACGTGGGTACAAGCGCAAATGACTGCTGATAACCGTTGGTACCCGCAGGCTTCAATCCAATCGATTTGAACTGCTCTTCCACGTACGCGACAGCCTTTTCGTAGCCCGGAGTTCCAGCGCGACGGCCTTCCAGCTTGTCATCTGCAAGATACGAGACATGCGCCCACCATGCATCGGCAGGGCCGGACCAGTCCTTGCGTTCACTCAGCAGGGGAATCTGCGCGGAGGCCGCAAGCGAGGCGAACGAAAAGCAGAGCAGCGTAGCGGCAAGCCGCGATAGACGACGCATGGGCAGAGAACTCCTGCGGGAATTGGGTGTCAGTGGCTTCCATACTAACGTGCTCAGGGGGTTTCGGGGGAAAGCCGATGGGCAGGTCACCCGCCGCATACTTCGCAGGAGATGAAGTAAAGGCCCGGCATCGCCGGGCCTTCTACGTTGCTAGTTTTGCTGCCTATCGTTTACTGAAGACCTCGCCCATACGGCGAATCTGCGCGCCCACACCGCGAAGCTTTTCTTCAATACGCTCGTAGCCACGGTCAATGTGGTACACGCGATCCAGGATGGTTTCGCCATCGGCAATCAGTGCGGCCAGCACCAACGACGCTGAAGCGCGAAGATCGCTGCACATTACTGCGGCGGACTGTAACGGCGTGCGGCCGCGAACGGTTGCGGTGCGGCCTTCCACACGGATGTTCGCTCCCATGCGCGACAGCTCCGGCACGTGCATGAAACGGTTTTCGAAGATGTTTTCCGTAATGATGCTGGTGCCTTCCGCCTGCGTTGCCAGCGCCATGTACTGCGCCTGCATGTCGGTGGGGAAGCCCGGATACTCCACGGTGGTAATGTCCGCGGCCTTCAGCGATCCACGGCCTTCGCTGCGTACGCGAATGTTGTCCTTGCCCACATCCATACGCACGCCGCACTCTTCCAGCTTGGCAATCACAGCGCCCAGATGCGCGGGGTTCAGCGAATCCACATTCAGATCGCCACCGGAGATCGCTCCGGCAATGAGGAATGTGCCTGCTTCAATGCGATCCGGATTGATACGATGGCGTACGCCATGCAGCTTCGACACACCTTTCACGCGGATGGTGGACGTGCCTGCGCCTTCAATCTGCGCACCCATGCCGATCAGCATCTCGGCCAGGTCAGTTACTTCCGGTTCCTGCGCGCAGTTTTCCATCACGGTTTCGCCGTCGGCCAGGGTCGCTGCCATCAACAGGTCTTCCGTACCGGTGACGGTAATCTTGTCAAAGGAGATATGCGCACCGTGCAGTCGATCCGCCTTGGCTTCAATGTAGCCATACTCCTGCGTGATCTTCGCGCCCATCAGTTCCAGACCCTTCAGGTGCAGGTCAATGGGGCGGTCGCCGATGGAGCATCCGCCGGGCAGCGCCACGCGAGCAATGCCGGCACGTGCCACCAGCGGTCCAAGCACCAGCGACGACGCGCGCATGGTCTTCACAATCTCGTACTTGGCTTCCGGATCGGACAGCACAGCGCACTGGATCGTGGTGCGATGCTGCGCGCGGCCATAGCCCAGCTCCACATGCGCGCCCATGCTTTCCAGCAGCTTGCGTTCGGTCTCAATGTCGCGGACCTGGGGAATGTTTTCAAGAACCACTTCTTCTTCTGTAAGGATGGCCGCAGCCATGCACGGAAGAGCCGAGTTCTTTGCGCCGGAAACCTTGATGGTGCCAAGCAACGGATTGCCACCACGGACAACAAACTTATCCATGTACTTAAGTCTACGGAAGACTTGTCAGGTTTGCAGGTTATCGGGAGAGGTTCCTTTTTATGTTGAAATCCTTCGGCCGGACGGAAAGCCATCGTCCGGAGCACACGGGGTTGCCAGCCCCGCAGAGGCTTCTCACCCCGGTCATGATTGGCGCATATCTGACGGCAGTGGCCGTGACGTTGGTGATCGTCCTCCTGCACGCACCCCACTTCAGCTACACCCTGGATGATCCGTATATCCATCTGGCGCTGGCCCAGAACATCGCAGCGGGCCATTACGGCATCAATCCGGGCGAAACCACGTCTCCATCTTCGAGTGTCTTGTGGCCGTTGCTGCTCGCCCCTTTGAGTCGCACAGTGGTCGGCGAATGGGTGCCGCTGGTACTGAACATGGTGTTTTCACTGGGGACCTGCATCCTTCTGGGGCGCTGGCTGGAACCTCGATTGCGATCTGCCGGATTCGGCAACCTGCCCATCGCCGGGTTCGCCATCTGCCTGGTGCTGGCTGCCAATATGCCGGGGCTAACCATGACTGGAATGGAACATTCCTTCCAGGTCTTGTTAGTTGTTGCATGTGTCATCGCAATCTTCCACGGATATGAAGGTGATTCGATTCCGTGGCCATATCTCGCCGCCGCCGCACTCGCCCCAGCCGTCCGCTACGAGAACGTGGTGTACACCGGATCGGTTTGCGCGGTGCTGCTGTTCAAGCGTCGCTACGGCGCAGCCCTGACTGTTTTTGCGGTCAGCCTGCTGCCTCTCATCGGATTAGGACTCTTTCTTCACGCACACGGCCTGCCACCTTTTCCCAATTCCGTCATGGCGAAAGGCGGCATGCACGCCAGCGGTGGCGACACAGGCGGCCTTGCCCACCTTGCGGAGCTGACTGTTGAGAACGCGAAGGGCTTATTTCTCCGACCGTCGCGTCGCGTGATCTTTGGGTGCCTGGTGGCGATTGCAACATCCTGCATATATCTGCGGCGACGCTACGCGATGTGGCCCATGATGACAGTCCTGTTGGCAGCGGTTGCAATGGCTCTCGTCGGACCGTACGACTGGTTCTTCCGTTACGACGTCGCACTCCGCATCTTCGTTCTGCTTCTCGCGTTGGGACTGCTGTTTCACGCCATGAAAGGGCAGAGGCTGCTTGCGCCTGTGGTATGGCTCCTTGCGCTGCTGAGTGCCGTGGCCTTTGTGCCCCCGCTCTTGGGATCGCCGGGAGGCTCCCTTGAAATCGCGCGGCAGCAATATGAAATGCATCGCTTCGTGCAGCAGCTGGGCTCAGAAAACGTTGCGGTAAACGACCTCGGCTGGGTCAGTTTGAACGCCCGCGGAAAGTTCTACATCCTTGACTTGATCGGGCTGGCCAACCTCGAAACCCTGCGCGAGGCAAATCGTGATACAGCATGGCTGGATCGCGTCACCAGGGAACACAACGTTGGGCTTGTCATGATCTACGCCTCATGGTTTGACGATCCTCCGCCAGGTTGGATCAAGCTCGGCGTACTGCATCAATCGCCGCAACGCTTTGACAGCCCGATCGCCACCATCGGCGTGGATTTCTATGCGACCTCGCCCGCTGCGGCGCGGCGTTTGCAGCCGCAGTTTGAGGCATTCCGCAGAACACTGCCAGCCCACACATGGATTGCGGAGAAATGAGCAGAGCGCGGCACTCGCTGCCGCGCTCGCACCACGTTATGGGTTGGCTTAAGCGCCAGTTTTAGCGCCGTGGCGATGCATCTGCCGCATGGTCTTCAACTGCTGCATCTGTTCCGGTGTCAACACGCCAGACAGCTCCGTCTGGGTGTTTTGCTGAACCTGGCGTCGTTGATCTTTCTTCTGGTCAGCCGTCAGGGTCGTGTCGCTACGAAGCGCCTTCATCTTCTGCTGGCGTTCGGCCAGAATGGGTTCCAGTTTCGCCGTCTGGTCCTGCGACAAGCCAAGCTTCTTACCCATCTTCAGCGCAACTTTATGCGGGTTATGCGCGCGATGGTGATGCTTGTGTGTTACCTGCGTTTATAGTGCAGAGGTCTGCGGTGCAGCGGCCTGCGCGAAGGCGGCTGTTTCTGTAAACGAGAGAAGAAGGGCAGAGGTGAGGACGATCTGTTTCATCACGGGTTACTCCTTACAAGAGCGGCAAACATCAGCATTCGCTCTGCAGGTACAAACACCCCCGTACGCAATCGTTGCGCGCAACTTTTTGCCACGACTGCTGGTGCGAACGCCACTTGCTGATATCTTGTTGTTACTCAAACATTTCTGCAGGGAAGCGCCATCGCGTCATACGACCCGGCGCGAAGGAGAATCTTCATGAACCGCCGCCATTTTCTCTCGCAAGCCGCATTGGCTGCAGCTTCCACTTCGTTGATGGCGGAAGCACAGCGCCCCGAGACACAGGCTCCTGTGAAGGGTCCCCTGCCGCCATCTATCGCGGCTCTTCCCAACCGCAAGGCAGAAGCAACGCCTATCACCGTGGCGGAACGCGGCGAACGCATCGCCCGCGCGCAGGAGTTGATGGCGCGGCAGGGACTCGCCGGTGTATTGCTCGCAGGTGGAACGTCCATGGTGTATTTCACCGGCATCCGCAGCGGCAACAGCGAACGCATGTTCGCGTTTGTCATCCCCGTTAAAGGCGCGGCATTTCTCGTCTGCCCGTCGTTTGAAGAGGACCGCATGCGCGAGCGTCTCGATACCATCCCGGGCGGCCAGAACGTGCGCATCTACACATGGCACGAAGATGAAAGTCCTTTCGCTCTGGTGGGCAAAGGATTGGCGGACGCCGGTCTGCGCACCGGCAAGCTTGGCATCGAAGAGAAGACACCCTACATCTACGCATCGGAAATTGCAAAAGCAAATCCGAATCTGCAAGTGGTGGATGGAACGCCGATCACCGCTGGTTGCCGCCGGATCAAGACAAAGCACGAACTGGATCTGCTGACGCTGGCGAATCAGGTGACGCTCTCTGTGTATGAGGCAGCGTGGAAGGCCGGTCACCCCGGTATGAACACCGCAGACTTCAGCGCGCTGATGGGCGCAGCGTACGTCAAGAGTGGATTCCCCGGCTTCTCAAGCTGCGAAACAGGCATCTACAGCGCACTTCCGCATGGCTCCATCAAGCCGCAGGTCATCAAGGAAAACGATATCGTTCTCATCGACGACGGCTGCACCGTGGAAGGCTACGCCGCGGACATCTCGCGGACATTCGTCTACGGCACACCCTCCGACAAGATGAAGCGCGTCTTCGACACGGTGCACAAGGCGCAGGCTGCCGCGCGCGATGCCGCCAAGTCAGGCAATGAATGCCAGGCCGTGGACAAGGCCGCGCGAGACATCATCACCGCTGCCGGTTTCGGCCCGGATTACAAGACGTTCACACATCGCCTCGGCCACGGTATCGGCATGGACGGCCACGAATGGCCTTACCTTGTACGCGGCAATAAGACCATCCTCGAAACAGGCATGTGCTTCAGCGACGAACCCGGCATCTACCTTCCAAACGAGTTCGGTGTCCGCCTTGAGGACTGCATGCATATCACACCGGGCGGCGGTGTTCTCTTCACGCCGCAGAGTCCGTCTCTGACGGAGCCATTTTCGGTCTGACAATAAGTCGGGTCCGAAAACGGGAAGGGTGCTTTCCCGCAGCCCTTTGGCGTAGGCTTGTCCGTGCATGATAATCACGTACATGCGCCGCCTTGTGCCGCGAACCTTTTTTGCCCAGCTTGTACTCGGAATTATCCTTGCGCAAACACTTGTGCTCGGCGGATATCTCTATTACGTCGTCGCTACTACCAGACAGGTATCGCGCAAGAACCTGGAAGCACGCATCTCCAGCCAGATTGACCGACTGGCCGCTGCCTGTACCGAACGGATTCGGCGCAGTGATTACGAGGCCCTCCATGAGCTCCTGGAGTTGGCAGAGATCGCGCCCAGCATCCAGTCCACGCGGTTAACGGACCTTGCTGGCAACACCGTCGCTGCCAGCAAGGGCGGCATGAATCGCGAACTGGACGAGCAGGAACGGAAAATTCTTCCTACCGTTACCGGGCAGCACATCTTCCGTGCGAAAAGCGGCCAGGTGGAGGCCGTCACACCGCTGCTGGAAAATGGCAAACCCGTAGCTCTGCTGTGGTTGGAGCCTAACCCGGTTTCCGCAACCAACACGGTCAGTCCGATTGTCCGCATGGCGCTCATGTATGGTGCACTGGCGCTTCTGGCCAACCTGTTGCCCATCTTCCTGATCGTTCGCCGCATGACAAAGCCTATTCGGACGTTGAGCCTGGCGACGCACCGCGTATTACGTGGCACCCTGCCCAATCCTGAGTTTCCATTACCCGTCTCGGTACAAAATGAAGCCGGCGTATTGACGGAAAACTTCAACACCATGGTCCGTGAACTGGAAGAGCAGCGCAGCGGCCTGCTGGAAACACTGGCATTGCTCGACTCCATGCTGGGCAACGCGCCCATCGGATTTGCCTTTCTGGATGCGAACTTTCAGATTGTGCGCCAGAACGACTTCTTCTCCGTCATGTTCGGCACGCAGGACGCGGATGGCGGCGTCCTGGCCGGTTCTTTAGCCGCAGACGTAAGGGCCCGCGTCGCAGAGGTTTTTAAAACAGGGCAGGGCATTCGTAATCTTGAACTGCGGAATGGGCGCGAGGACTCGCCGCGTGCCTGGTTGATGCAGTTCTATCCGGTGCGAACCTCCACGGAAAATGTGCGCTGGGTAGGCGTCGTCTGCAGCGAAATCACAGAACGCCTGAAGGCCGAAGAGACGCTGCGGCGCACCGAAAAGCTGGCCGCTGCAGGTCGCCTGGCAGCCAGCGTGGCGCATGAGATCAATAACCCGCTGGAATCCGTCACGAACCTGCTCTACATCCTTCGCCATCATCAGCCGATGGATGTCAGCGCGCTGGGATTCATCGAGATGGCGCAGGAAGAACTCACACGCGTAGCGCAGGTAACGCAACAGACGCTGCGTTTCTATCGGCAATCGGTCTCACGAGCCCGGGTCGATCTGAATGAGATTGTGGATTCAGTATTCGCGCTTTACCAGCCACGTCTGCTGCGTGCCAACATCAACGTCCTGCGCGAAAGTCGTGGCGACGTCTCCCTTGTCTGTTTTGCCGGGGAAATGCGGCAGCTTCTGGCAAATCTGGTGGCCAACTCGCTGGACGCCATGTCAGGTGGAGGAACGCTGTCCATCCGTATACGCCGCACGGCAATTGCTTCCAATGGTCTGCTGCTGACGGTCGCAGACACGGGACATGGCATGTCGGTGGAGACCGCGCGCAAGGTCTTCGAAGCCTTCTTCACCACCAAGCATGCAACCGGCACAGGACTCGGCCTCTGGGTAAGTGAAGAGATCATTCGCAAACATCGGGGTTCCGTACGTCTCCGCACCCGCGAAGGCGAGCATTCCGGCACCTGTTTCTTCATGTTCTTTCCAGACGTGTCGGCAGAGGCGTGGAGCGACGGCGAACTGGATAGCTCTGCATCCGACGCTGTCCCAGTGAGCTAGAATCCACCTCAGGACAGAACGAAGGGCCAGCAAATGCTGGCCCTTACGTCGTAAATAGAAAGTCTTACTTTAAAGATCGAGCGGTGCATTTTCAATCGCGCGACGAACATTGCCATCTGACTTCTGCAGTCGGCGAACGGCTTCCATCTTATCGACGCTCGCCTTCAGCATCACCACCGCAATCGGAATGGACTTGCCGGCGGATTTGATGGTGCGAATCGCTGTTTCCCGATCGACGCCGGTAACGCGCTGCAGCACATTGATGCCGCGTTCCACCAGCTTTTCGTTCTTCATGTGCACGTTCACCATCAGGTTGTCGTACACATATCCAAGCCGGGTCATCGCTCCGGTCGTGATCATGTTCGTGATCATCTTTTGCGCGGTGGATGCCTTCAGGCGAGTGGACCCGCTGATGACTTCCGGCCCCACTTCGGCCACCATGCAGATATCGGCTGCATCTGCCAGTCGCGTCCCCTGATTGCAGACAATTGCCGCGGTCTGGGCGCCACGCAGGCGCGCATATTCCACCGCGCCCACGACATATGGAGTACGCCCGGACGCAGAGATGCCGATCACAATGTCTTTCCGGGTGGGGCGTCGCTTGGCAATGTCGCGCTGGCCCATATCAGGCGAGTCTTCATTCACATCCGCAGCGCTGGCCAGTGCCTTGGGGCCGCCGCACATGATGTACTGCACCTGCGCGGGTTGCGTGGAGAAGGTGGCTGGACATTCCGCCGCATCCAGCGAAGCAATGCGTCCAGACGAACCGGCACCCACGTAGATGAGCCGACCGCCATCGCGAAGACAGCGCGCCACCACGTCGATAACCTGCGCAATCTCCGGGAGTGCCTTCTTCACCGCTGCGGCGACTTTTGCATCTTCCGCATTGATGATGCGTGCGATCTCAAGAGCCGACTTGGTGTCGAACCCCTCAGAAGCTTCGTTTTGCCGCTCGGTGGCCAGGGAGCGGATGCCCTGCTTATCTTGCAGGGCCGTATTGTTCTGTTCTTCGATCATGAGTGCAGGCATGGATCTTCTGTGTCCTTCGCCATCGTCATTCTAGTCCAAGCTATTTCGATGCCGGGAAAATCCTTTCAGATATCTGCTGGAATCGCTCCAGAACTGTGACTATTGTGTCATCTCGCCCGTCTTATACAGTAGTAGAAGGGCAATGAACGACACAGAGCAGCAGAACGTGGAAGAGACAACTCCGGTACGCAAAGCCGTCTCCTGGGCATGGTTGAGAGACGTATTAGCCTCCGTTGCAGTCTCAGTTTTTATCATTCTGTTTCTGTACCAACCCGTCCGCGTGGAAGGCACCAGCATGGTGCCCATGTTGCAGGACCAGGATCGCCTGTTCATTAACAAGCTTGCCTATCACGTGGGAGAGATCCATCCCAGCGATGTGGTCGTCTTCCACTATCCCCGCGACCTCACCAAAAGTTATATCAAACGGGTCATTGCGCTTCCCGGCGACCGTTTGCGCATCGAGCATGGCCGCGTGTTCGTGAACGACAGGTTACTCAAGGAATCGTACGTCCCCTTGCGATTCGCAGATGAGCGCTCGCAGCCGGAGATGACCGTTCCGGCGAACGAATACTTTGTCATGGGCGATCACCGTTCCATCTCCTCGGACAGCCGCGACTTCGGCCCCGTGGACCGCACCCTGATTTACGGCAAGGCCAGCTTCGTCTATTGGCCCTTCGATCAGGCTGGCGTCGTTCACTAAAGTTCATTCGCGTGGGGAACCACGCAGGGAACACCCCTGCACATAAATTCATTTTCACAGGCCACGCTTCCGCGGTTCTCACAGAAAATTCCATCAATGGCTTTCTGCCAGTGGAGTTTCTCCCTTTTGAAGATGATTCGTAGCAGCATCCTTGCACTTCTTGCCGTTCTCGTTCTTACCGTTGCCGGAACTGTCGCTTCTGCCCAGCCGCGCCATCACCGTCATCACCGCGTCCATCACACTTATCGTCACGCACGCTAATCGAGCCGGGTTTTGGGACTGTCATCCTGAGCAAAGCGAAGGATCTCCACCCAGGCTTATTTTGTCGCAAATGCAAATGCCTTCCAGCCAAAATATGCAGGCTGGAAGGCATTTGCATTTGCGAGAGAACAGTGTCGGGACTCAATACTTCGTGTGAACGATCTTCGCAAAACAGGCCGGATCAAGGCTCGCGCCACCCACCAGAAGCCCGTCGATATCCGGTTGCGTCAATAATGCAGCGCTGTTTTCCGGCTTCACAGAACCACCGTAAAGAATGCGGGCATTGTTCGCAATCTCGGCGTTAAAGACCCATTCCAGTTGTGAACGGATGATACTGTGTACCTCATTTGCAATCTCAGGTGATGCCGTCGATCCTGTGCCGATAGCCCAAACCGGCTCATAGGCAATCACAATCTGCGTGGCATTTTCTGCAGGAATGTTGGACAGCGCGGCGCCCATCTGCGCCATGATGATGTCGCGCGTAAATCCGCCCTGCCGATCCACCAGTTGCTCACCCAGGCAAAGCACCGGAATCAGATCGTGCACGATGGCGGCCTTGATCTTCAGGTTCACGTGTTCATACGTCTCGTTGGCGTACAGACGGCGCTCGGAATGGCCCAGCAGCACATGTGTTGCGCCAATGCTGGTGAGCATGTTCGGCGAAGTCTGGCCGGTGTACGGACCTTCGTTGAGCCAGTGCATCGTCTGCGCACCCGCGCGCAGATGCGTGCCGCGTACGCGGTCAATCACGGTAGAAAGCGACGTCGCCGTCGGAAAGATGATGATCTCGTCCCGTTCATGGTCGTGGACCTTGGGCAGAAACGCATTCAGAAACTCCAGCGATTCGCGTGGAGTCTTGTACATCTTCCAGTTGCCGGCAATGATCTTCTTGCGTGTAGACACTCGAGTGTTCTCTCCGTAAAGCAGCTTGCATGATAGGTGGCGAAAGGCATCTTTCGCCACCCTGTACGGTTACTTCTGTGTAAGTGCCGCTACTCCGGGAAGCGTTTTGCCTTCCAGAAACTCCAGGGAAGCGCCGCCACCGGTGGAGATATGCGTGATCTTGTCGGTCACGCCCGCCATGTGTGCGGCCGAAACGGAATCGCCCCCACCGACGATGCTCGTAGCATCCATGTTGTCCGCCACAGCATGGGCAACCGTCATGGTGCCCTTCGCAAACGCAGGCATCTCAAACACGCCCATCGGCCCATTCCACACGATCGTGCGCGCTTCCTTGATCTCATCGGTGAACAGCTTGATCGACTTCGGGCCAATGTCCAGCGCCATCAGGTCAGCAGGGAAATCACCCGTACCGTCAAAGAGTTCCGTCTTCGCATCGGGTGCAAACTTGTCCGCCAGAATGTGATCGACGGGCAGCAGGAACTTCACACCCTTCTCTTCGGCCTTCTTCAACGCAGCGGCAGCCACATCAATCTTGTCGGCCTCCAGCAGGCTCTTGCCGGTCTTTTGTCCCCGCGCATTCAGGAACGTATAGGCCATGCCGCCGCCCACAATGATGGCATCCACCTTGTTCAGCAGGTTGTCGATGACTTCAATCTTGTCGCTGACCTTTGCTCCACCAATGATGGCCACAAAAGGCTTATCGGGCGATTCCAGCGCCTTACCCAGATAGTTAAGTTCCTTATCCATCAACAGGCCGCTGGCCGATTGCTTCACAAAATGCGTAATGCCTTCCGTCGATGCATGCGCGCGATGCGCCGCGCCAAACGCATCGTTGACGTAAATATCCGCCAGCGATGCCAGCTTCTTTGCAAATGCCGGATCGTTCTTTTCCTCTTCCTTGTGAAAGCGAAGATTCTCCAGCAGCAGCGCCTGTCCCTGCTCCAGTTTGTCCACCAGCTCTTCGGCAATCTCGCCCACGCAGTCCGGCGAGAAAGCCACATTGCGCGAAGCGCCCAGGTCCGCATCCAGCAGCATACGCAGGCGATCCACCACCGGCCGCAGACTCATCGTCTCCACGCGCTCGCCCTTGGGACGTCCAAGATGCGCCGCAAGAATCAGCCGAGCCTTATGCCGCAGCGCATATTCAATCGTAGGAAGCGTCTCGCGAATACGCGTGTCATCCAGAATTTCACCGCCATCCTTGGAAAGCGGAACATTGAAGTCGACGCGCAGAAAAACGCGCTTGCCGTGGAGATCGAGGTCGCGGATCGAAAGCGTTGCCATAACGCTAGTGTAGCGTTTCGTCTACTTCGTTGTTGCCATCTCGGCTTTTCAAATCGTCATCCTGAGCGAAGCGCAGCGAAGTCGAAGGACCTGCTTTCCTCTCCTACGCCTACAACGTCGCGGGAAAGCAAAGGGCCGGCACGAAGCCAGCCCCTTGTCACGGCGTTAATGGAAGATTAACCCGCGTTTGGCGTCACCACGCGATAGCTGGCGCCACCGTTGGACCACACCAGCAACAGCACATTTTTGCCATTGGGCGCGGCCTTGATATTGCTTGCCACCTGGTCTGCGGAAGTGGTCGGCTTACGGTTCACTTCCATGATCACGTCACCCGGTTGCAGCCCCGCATCTTCCGCGGGCGACCCCGGACGAACCTGCGCCACCGCTGCCCCGTTCACGCTGGCTGGGATGTTCATCTGCTGACGGATGTCCGGCGTGAGGTCGCTCATAGCAACACCCAACTTGCCGCTGTTGCCCTGCTTTCCGTTGCTGTCGCCATCATTGGCGGCAACTTCCTTGTCCTTGTTGTATTCACCCAGAGTCACATTCACACTCTGGTGCTGGCCACTGCGATTGATGCCCAGGTCAATCTTCGTTCCCGGCGTCATCTGCGCCACATTCACCTGCAACGCGCTGCCATTCTCCACCGGCTTGCCGTTGATGCTCGTGATGACATCGCCGTTCTTCATGCCAGCATTCGCAGCAGGCGAACCCGGCGTCACCTGCGACACAATCGCCCCCAACGCATCTGTCAGGTTAAAGAACTGCGCATTCTCCGGCGTCACATCGTTCATCGCAATGCCCAGATAGCCATGGTGCACCGCACCTGTTTTGATGATCTGGTCAGCAATCGCCTTGGCTGTCGAAGACGGGATCGCAAAGCTCGCACCCGCAAAGCTGCCGCTGTTCGTCGCAATCATCTGGTTAATGCCGACCAGTTCGCCATGCGCATTCACCAGCGGACCACCACTGTTGCCGGGGTTCACCGCAGCATCCGTCTGAATCAAACCACCCGGCGTACGTGCATCGCCTGACATGGGGGAACGATTCACCGCTGACACAATGCCGCGTGTCACGCTGAACTGCAGCACGCCAAACGGACTGCCAAACGCCAGCACCGTCTGTCCCGGCTGTAGCTTCCCGCTGTCGCCCCACGAGATCGCAGGCAGATCATGCGCGTCCACCTTGATCACGGCAATATCCGTCAGCTTATCCGTACCCAGCACCTTGCCGTTCAGCACGCGGCGATCATGCAGCGTCACCTTGATCTGCGTTGCGCCCTCCACCACATGGTTGTTCGTGATGATGTAGCCGTCCGACGAAATGATCACGCCCGAACCCACACCATGACGCAGCGGCTGCTGCTGCGGCTGCATGCGGCCCTGTCCACGGCCACCACCTAAGCCAAAGAACTGGCGTAGCTGCGGAGGAATCTGCGACGGATCGATCTGCTGCTGTGCCTGACCATCGTTATTGTCGTCCTCCTCCTCCTCGCCTCCTCGACTGGTAACGGCGACATTGACCACGGCAGGCGTCACTCGCGCAGCCAGGCGTTCCATATCCTGATCCAACGCGGAAAGGGAAGACACGCTCTGGTCATCCAGCGCAGCAGCGGTCACCGCGCCGGCATGCACACCACCCATGCCATGAAAAGCCATCGCAGAACCCAGCACCGCAACAGCGGCAAGCGATCCAGGCAGAGCAAAGCGGCGAACTTTTTTCTTGTCTACTAAGGAATTAGTTGTTGCGGACATAGTGTTTCTTCTCCGGGTAACGTTGGTTGGAACTACAACTCGATGAGCAGCCATCCGCCGCGAACGGGGACGGCCACGTAGGGCTGAATAAACTCGGTGGTAATGAAGCGTGGCTGCTGCATATCGTCCTGCGTCGCCGTGTCGATCATGCGCGGCCCACGTGTTGCAGTCGTTGCCGTGCGAAGCAGACGCGGCGCATTCGTCTTCGGTGCAAGAGTCGCATTTGCTTCATGCTTCACCGCTGTTTGTTTCACCGCATGACGCGCAGACTTGCGCACTAGCGGGACTTCAAACGCAGCAGGAACCATGCGCCCTTCCGGTGCGGCTGCCACACTCTTCTGGTGATACAGCTCAATCGCCTTGGCTGGCGTCGTTACCGCCACCTCAGGCTGAATAATCTCAGCAGGGGCCACACGAATCAATCGCGGCACACGGCTCAAACCAGCAGACGCTGCCAACAGGGCAAACGCAGCCATACTGCACGCCGCAGCAGACTGCCTGCGAGACCATCCTGCCACCGGCTCACGCAGCAGCGCATGTACTCGCTGCGCCAGTTCTGATTTGCGTCCCAGCGCCGCCAGGGCCAGCCGCAACCCATTCTGCTGCATCCGCTGTTCCGCCATGCGCGTCAGCGAAGCGGCATACGCCAGTGGCTGCGCAGTCGATGCAACCACTGCCGCATCACACGCCAGTTCACGCTGCTCGGCAATGCGACGATTCAGCCACAGCAGCGCCGGATTCAGCGGCATCAGAACCAGCCCAATCTGTAACGCAAGATTGATCCAGTCATCGCGACGGCGCAGATGCTCGCATTCATGTGCGGCAATCTGGCGCAGTTCATCCGGAGACAGCGAAGGTACAAGCCATTCCGGCAATAGCAACACTGGCCGAAAGAATCCCAGCACCGCCGGCGAACTCACCTGGGAAGAAGAGCAAAGGACCGCGCGGCGATTCCCCGCCGTAAAGATGTTCATTGCTTCTACTGCAATCGGCGTCGCATCGCGACGAACCTGTCGCAGATGCATCCATGCCATGCCAAGACTGATCGCTCGGAACAGCGAAGTCACCAGCCAAACCGCTGCCACCGCCACTGCAAACCACGGTGCCATGCGGATCGCGGCAGGCGAGGCCTGCGGTGCCATTGCCGCCACATGCATCGGCATATGCAGCAGGGGAAGCACAGTCGCCGCCGCAAATACGGCCAGCAAAATACTATGACGCAGCGCCGCGGAAGCCTTCGGCATCAACCGCAGCAGGGCCACCGCCAGCAACGACAGCGCAAGCCCCTGCCACAGGCTCGCAGCCCACGATGTCGCCATCACAGAAGAGATGTGTGCCAACACAGGAGTCATTCCGCATCCTCCTGTTCCGCACCGCGTTTCGCAGCAGCGGCTTCTGCTTCGGCAATGGCCTGTTTCAACTTGTCCAGTTCATCGCGGCTCACATCGACATCGCCCAGCAGGGCCAGCATCAGCCGTTCGCGACTGTTGCCAAAGAAGCGATGCATCACATGCCGAACTTCGCTCTGCTGCGCATCCTGCTCGGCAACGGTAGCGGTATAGACAAACGCGCGTCCCTCCTGCCGATGCTCCACATATCCCTTGGTCTCCAGAATGCGGATCGTGGTCAGAACAGACGTATACGCCAGCCGCTGCGCCTCCGGCATGGCAGAAACCAGGTCCTGCACTGAGCATTCGCCCATCTGCCAAAGCAGGCGCATCAGCCTCAGTTCGGCTTCGGTCAACGTATTGGAGCGATTCCTCGGCATGCGTCCTATTGTGATGGACGAGGTACTAAGGAATTAGTTAGCAGGCGTGAATTGCTGAAAATTGCTGCTCCAGCGAAATCACATGCTCTCCAAGACCGTCATTCTGAGCGCAGCGAAGAATCCCGACGAACCCTCATCCCGCCAAGATCGCCACAAGCTTCCAGCCTCAAACCCAGAACCAGCTTCGCAAGGCGAAGCTCCAACGCGCAAAGCGCGTCTTCTTTGAAGGGGCACGGCTTCAGCCGTGCCATAAAACCCAAACCAAGAAAACTGCGCGGCCAAAAAGACAAACAGGAGCATGAAACAAACCCCGCGCACCCACAGAAGACCATGGCTGGCACCACGCCGAAGGCGTCAGAACCTGTCAAGCCCCCAAACCACCCAACCCGAACAAACCAAAAGAAATGGAGTTGGCAGGTTATTTCCACCAAACCACTAAAATAGAAACAGAACAGAAAAGGGCCACGCAAAGCGCGGCCCTAACCCTTTTAAAAAGACGATTTTACCCCTAACCCCAACAGGCAGACGATTTTACAGCCACCAAAACCCTAACCCCAATCAAAAGACGATTTTAGAAAAATAGGGGGAAGGGGGAGGGTACAGGAATCAGTGGTTTGCCAGCTTGTCCAGATGGCGGAATCCGCCCGTAATCGCAAACATGATGGCGAAGAGCAGCCCGTTATAGGCCGCATGAACCACAGAGCTTGCGGCAACTGAGTTGTAACGGATGCGGACGTAAGTCAGTCCACCGCCGACAATCCACAACACGCCCACCGCATTCCATGCCCATCCAAGTTGTGCCGCGTGCATAGCGGCAAACAGTCCGCTGGTTACAACACCGCTCAGGATCATGCTCCGCTGCGACAGCCCACTGGTCGATCGCCACCACTCGCGCGCCTCATCGGTCTTTGGCAGTGCAATCCAGTCAAAGAAGATGGCAAAGCCGCGCAATAGAAAGCCGCGGAAGAAGACTTCTTCACAGACAGGAGCCACAAACGTGCCGAAGATGGCGATGATCCAAAGCGTCGACGGCTGCTTGAAGAACGCATCCACCGGCATCTCCTTGGGCAGCGTCAGCAGACTTTCCAGCGCCTGCGCCACAACACTCAAGGCGATGCCGATGCCGATGAGCTGCGGCACATGCTCTTTCATCGCCGCCGGGTTCCAGTGGATCACCTGGCCGAATGACCGTTGCCAGAAGCGTGGGAACGCAATGTAAGCGATGCCGTAGGTGATGAGGAAGGTGAACGCCTCAATCAGGATGCTGGCTCGAGGCACAGCCGCAGAGTTGACGTTCAGGTTAGCGTGCGTGACGACACCGACTAACCCGATGAACACCGACACGCCAAAGAGCACCAGAACGCCAATGCAGAGCAGGGCAGCGGAATAACCCAGGTTGGGCTGGCGCGGCTGATGCGTCAGCAGATCCTGAGGCACATCGTCCGAGAGACGGGTGAACGCCGGGTTCGGGAATGCATCGGAATGCTGTGCGGAAGCGGAAGATGCCTCATCGGTTTGCGAGCGGATGACGAAGTGGTCTTCCGGACGGAAGCCATCATGCGCAACGCTGGGTTCATTCGGTTGAGGTTCCGTCACTCGGCTTTCTTCCTTGTCGTCTTTATAGTTGACTTCGCGGCAGTTTTGGCAGCGGCTTTCTTGGCCTTGCTCTTCTCGGCAGACTTCTTCGCTGCGGCCTTGCGGCGTGCAGCACGTTCTTCCGCGGAGGGCGCGAACTTGGTCGGGTTTGCTACTTCGGTCTTCACCACCACTGGTTCCACATAAGCTGGTGCAGCCGCGCGCTCGCTGCCCGGGCGCCCACGGTACAGCTTGGCCAGGAACTGCCCGGTGTGCGACGCAGCCACCTTGCTCACCCGCTCCGGTGTACCGGACGCCACCACAGTACCGCCACCCGAACCGCCCTCAGGCCCCATATCGATCAGGTAATCCGCGTTGCGGATCACATCGAGATTGTGCTCGATCACAAGAACAGAATTGCCAAGATCGACAAGCTTTTGCAGCACTTCCAGCAGCTTGCGCACATCGTCGAAGTGCAGGCCTGTCGTTGGCTCATCCAGCAGGTAAAGTGTGCGTCCCGTCTGGCGCTTGGAGAGTTCCTTCGCCAGCTTCATGCGCTGTGCTTCGCCACCGCTGAGCGTCGTTGCCGACTGGCCAAGGTGAATATATCCAAGGCCAACATCCACCAGCGTCTGTAGCTTCTGCTTGATGTTAGGAATATCGCCAAGCACATCCAGCGCATCGGAGATGGACAGGTCCAGAATGTCTGCAATGGAATAGCCGTTGAGCTTCACCGACAACGTTTCCTGGTTGTAGCGACGGCCATTGCAGACCTCGCACAGGACGTAAACATCCGGCAGGAAGTTCATCTCGATACGCCGCTGTCCATCGCCCTGGCAAGCCTCGCAGCGTCCACCCTGCACGTTGAAGGAGAAGCGCCCGGACTTGTAGCCACGCTCACGTGACTCGGGCAGCATGGCGAAGTAGTCGCGGATCTGCGTGAACACGCCGGTATACGTCGCCGGGTTAGAGCGCGGCGTACGCCCAATCGGCGACTGGTCGATCTCGACGGCCTTATCGATCTGCTCAATGCCGGTGATGCGGTTGTGCGGTTGTGGCTCTTCCTTGCTGCGGTAGAGATGCTTCGCCAGCGAGCGGTACAGGGTGTCGTTGACCAACGTACTCTTGCCGCTGCCACTGACACCGGTGATAACCACGAGAGCCCCGAGTGGGAAGCCGACGGTAACGTTCTTCAGGTTGTGTCCGCGCGCAGCGTGGACGACGATCTCCTTGCCGCTGAGAGCGCGGGGAGCGTCGTTGCTGCGGATATCGATCTCGCCGGAGATGTACTTGCCGGTGACAGATTCGGTATTCGCTGCAATCTGCGCCGGTGTGCCAGCGCCGATGAGGTAGCCGCCGTTCTTGCCCGCACCGGGACCAAGGTCGAGGACGTAGTCGGCCTTGCGGATGGTGTCTTCATCGTGCTCTACGACGAGGACGGTATTGCCAAGGTCGCGCAGGTTCTCCATCGCGGCGATGAGCTTCATGTTGTCGCGCTGGTGGAGGCCGATGCTGGGTTCGTCCAGTACGTAGAGCACGCCGCGCAGGCGCGATCCAATCTGTGTGGCCAGACGGATGCGCTGGCCTTCGCCGCCGCTGAGTGTTGCGGCGCTGCGGTTGAGCGAGAGGTAGTTGAGGCCGACAGCGTTAAGGAACTCAAGGCGCTCGATCACTTCCTTCTGCAGGCGGTCGGCAATGAGCTTCTCGCGTCCTGTGAAGTGGAAGGTCTTCGCCTTCTGCATGGCCTCGTCCAGTGCGAGCGACGTGAAGTCGCTAATAGACTGCCTATCGACCTTAACGGCGAGCGATTCCGGGCGTAGGCGTTTGCCGCCGCAGGCAGGGCATTCCGTCGCGGACATGTACTGCATGTAGTACTCGCGGAAGGTATCGGACTTGGACTCTTCCAGCGTGTCGCGGAGGTAGCCGAAGATGCCATGGAAGCCGGTACGCCCGGCTTCGGCGCGCGGCGGCCCATAGAGCAGCAGCTTCTGGTGGGCTTCGGAGAGGTCCTCGAATGGCACCTTCAGGTTGATCTTGTTCTTGTCTGCAAAGAGTTTGATAAGTCGGAGCAAGTAGGCCGAACCAGAGCCAGGTCCCATCGCGCCATCGAGTAGTGGCTTCGACCAATCGGTGATGGTCTTGCCGGGGTCGAAGTCGTAGATACTGCCGAGGCCGTTGCATTCGGTGCAGGCGCCGTATGTGGAGTTGAAGGAGAAGGAACGCGGCTCCAGCTTGGGGACGTTGATGCCGCAATCCGGGCAGGCCATGGAGGTGGAGTACAGCGTCTCGTCCATGCCGTGGATGGCGATGACGACAAGGCCATTGGCCATCTGCAGCGCCTTCTGCACGCTGGATTCGAGGCGACGCGTGTCAGGCTTGCCCTCGGCATCCAGCTTCAGGATGACGCGGTCGACGATCGCCTCGATGGTGTGGTTCTTGCGCTTCTCCAGGCGCATACCTTCGGTGACTTCCGTGATTTCGCCGTCGATACGGATGCGGAAACCCTGCTGATTCAGGGATTCCAGCTCTTCACGGAACTCACCCTTGCGTCCGCGGACGATGGGTGCGAGGACGGTGATGCGTTCACCCGGTTTGAGCGCGACGATGCGCTCCACGATCTGGTCGGCCGACTGGCGGCTGATCTCATGGCCGCACTGGGGACAGTGGGGCTTGCCGACGCTGGCCCAGAGCAGGCGCAGGTAGTCGTAGATTTCCGTGATGGTGCCGACGGTGGAACGCGGCGAGCGCGAGGTAGTCTTCTGCTCGATGGAGATAGCGGGGGAGAGGCCGTCGATGGAGTCGACGTCCGGACGCTCCATTTGATCGAGGAACTGACGCGCATACGCGGAGAGAGTTTCTACGTAGCGGCGCTGGCCTTCTGCGTAAATTGTATCGAACGCCAGGGAACTTTTTCCCGACCCGGAGAGGCCGGTGACCACCGTCAGCGAGTTACGCGGGATGGTGACGTCAATATTTTTCAGGTTATGGTGCCGCGCGCCGCGTACGGTAATTTGAGAGATGCTCATAGCGTGTGGCGGCGGTGTTGGGCCGCATATTCTAGGGTACTTTATCCGCGCCACTCTTGCAGATGCGGCATACTGGAAGTGTTTGCGATAACGCTGGGAATGTCGGGGAGTAAGGTATCTGCATAGGTACTCCCGCGCGGCGAAATTGTGGATTATCACTGAATTTGCCTGAGACTACGTTCCCCCGGTCGCAGGTTGGCACTTTGATTGCATTTCTTTTTCAGGACAGGAGTAGACGGCAGTGACGACGTTGATGTTGATGTGTGCGGTTCTGGCAAGTCTTAGCTTTGGTGTTCTGCTGGCATATGGTCTTTGCGTGGGCATGTTCCACGTCTTTCGGATCCATTCCATCCAGGTGGCACAGCAGAGAATTGCACAGCGAGAGGCGACGCGCATGGCGGCTGCCACCGCGGTGGACCTGGCTTAACCCAATAGAGATTTCATCCCCGAAGGGCGGCTCATCCAGCCGCCTTTTTCTGCGCCTACTGCGGATTCTTCTGCTGGCGCTTTCTTAATTCTTCAAATATCTGTTCCGGGGTTTTCACGCCATTAGGTGACTGCGGCTGGCTGCTGTCCGTAGTGCTCGATGAACTGTTGCCATTATCTGTGTTGCCGGGGGCTGTGGTCTCAGCATTACCGTTATTCGTGAATGCAGTGTTTTCAGCGGGCGGTGGCGACAGTGGCGGGAAGGCCGATTGCGATCCGCTGGATGGATTTTGCGGAGGCCGTTGTGTGCGATTGGCAAGTGGTGGTGGCGGAACCGCGCGGACTGGATCCGGGCGGCGTGGCTCGAAATCGTTCGCCACCTGGCGTGTGGAGGGTGGTGTCGGAGCGCCAGAGCGGATGGTCAACAATAATTCTTTGGGCTTGGTCGAGGTTTCGTTTATCAGCATCATGTTGATGGCCAGGCCGTCGAAAAGCTGGGCAAGAACGGTTTGCACTGATGCTGGACCATATTTTCCGTAGACGCGTTCGTCGGGTACACCGCCTGTGATCTTCATGCCAGTTTGGCGGGCGACGCGTCCAAGAAGCTCTGGCATGGCTTCACCGCTGGTTTCAATGGTGAGCAGCGACCCATCCCAGGTGACCTGGCTTTCTGCGCCGGGGGCGGTTGCGACGGCATTGGGCTGGGCTGAGGGCAGATTCGAGACGGACTGCGTCGGCGCGGTTGCCGGAAGAGCCGCGGAGGGCCTGACCTGTGCACCAAGGAGAGGCACGCAGAAGAGGAAGAACGTAATTGGCGCGGGTCGCATTGCCATTCCTCCGATAAGACGTTTCGTATTGCCGTCCGGCTCACACGGTGGCAATGGAGAACGTCTGTACTAGACTAGCAACCACGGTGAGGGATTGCCGTTGCTGAGGTCCATGAAAGTTACGATGCGATGTGTTCGATGGCTGCCTGTGCTCCTGCTTGGGGCAGCTCCTCTGTTTGCGGAAACCTGCACGACGCAGGCGGCCATGGAACCCGCTGTGCGCGACGGACTGGTACGCGCGGCAGAGAATCTTGCGATCCTGGCAGCGGCGAACAACGCCGACGGCGTGAAGGCGCAGACGATGCCGCAGTTTGCCAGCGATTTTTCCGGCATCGCAGGCGTCATGCAGCGGTCGACATCGCATCTGCAGGGCGCAAAATTCGCGCCAGAGACAGTGTGGTTACTGGATGCCTCGTCGTTGCGGGGTGATGCGCAGGACGCGCAGTTCTTCTGCAGCCTGAATCGCGGCGCTTCACAGACCAGTTTTTTGATTCCATCGCTACCGTCGGGTAAATACGGTTTGGTGGTGCTGAATACGGTGGGTGTTGCCGAACCGTGGCAGGTTGCGTTGTTGTTGCGTGAGAGTGCTCCGGGGCAGTGGCAGCTTGGTGGACTGTTTCCTCGTGCGACAACTGTGGCTGGCCACGATGGACTCTGGTACTGGAAGACAGCGCGAGAGTATGCGGCGAAGAGACAGGCGTGGAACGCGTATGTGTATTACTCCGCGGCGGAGCAATTGCTGAAGCCCGTGTCGTTTGTTTCGAGCACGCATCTGGATAAGTTGCAGGAGGAGCGCGGAAAGTCTGCGCCGCCGGCGCTATCTTCAGGGATCACCACGCAACAGCCGTTGGTGATTGGTGATGGTAAAAGTGCGGAAGTGCGTGTGACAGCGTTCGGCGCGGAGAATGCACCGGCTAACGCGGGGCTGGACGTACTGGCACATGTGAAGGCGGATACTGTGTTGAATGATCCAGTAGCCTCGCGTGCGCGGAATACAGCTGCGGCGAAGGCAATCGTCGCTGCTTATCCGGAACTGCGCGGCGCGTTCCATGGCGTGTGGATCGTCTCGGAACTGCCGGATGGAAGCACATATGTGAGCGAAGAGCCGATGACGTCGCTCTAGGACGAGTTGTCGACTCCGTTACTCGAACTGACTAGGTGTGGGACTTGCGGGCTTGTTTTAGGGCTTCTCGCTTATGTTTTGCCCAGTCTGGTTTGGTCACCTGGCGGGCTCGTGCAAGCGCGAGTGCGTCTGCCGGGACGTCATCGGTGATGCTGCTTCCTGCGGCGATATACGCTCCGCTTTCTACAGTAAGAGGCGCGACCAGAGTTGAGTCAGAGCCTACAAAAACGTCATTACCAATGGTCGTGCGGTGCTTATTCACGCCGTCGTAGTTGCAGGTGATGACGCCTGCGCCGATGTTGGTGCCAGTGCCGATCACTGCATCGCCGAGGTAGGCGAGATGGTTGGCCTTGGAACCTTCGCCAAGCGTGGTCTTCTTTGTCTCAACGAAGTTGCCAACGTGCGCCTTTGCACCGATGTGGCTTTCCGGGCGGATATGGCAGTAGGGGCCAAGCTGCGCACCATCGCCAATGATGGAGTCGGCAAGGATGCTGCCATTGCGAATGAGAACGCCTTCGCCAATGACGCAGTTTTCAATGACAGAATACGAGCGGATGCGGCAGTTCGGACCGATTTTTGTTTTGCCCAGAAGCTGCGTGAATGGCTCCAGAATGGTGTCTGCGGCGACTTCGACACTGGCGTCAATGGTGACGGTTTCTGGGCGAAAGATGGTGACGCCCTGCGCCATTAACTTTGCGGTGGTGCGTTCGCGAAGGCTGGCGTCCAGATGCATCATCTCTGCGATGGTGTTGGCGCCAAGCACTTCGTCGACGGAGTCGACCGGGATGGCGATGACGCGCTCCTCTTCGTTGACCAGCATTGCGGCGACATCGGTGAGATAGAACTCGCCGGAGGAGTTCGTGTTTTGCAGGCGGCCAAGGCGGTCAAAGAGCTTTTGCGTATCGAAGGCGTAGATGCCACTGTTGATCTCGCGGAGGCGCTCCGGCGTGGCCAGCATGTCGTCCGAGAGCGACTTCTGCTCGATGATGCCCGCAACATCATCGGAGCCATCCTGCTTGCGAAGGACGCGGCCGTAACCCGAGGGGTCTTCCGGGATGGCGGTCAGGATGGTCATGGCGGCGTGTTCGCGCAGGTGCATGTCGCGTAGCTCTGCGATGGTTTCCGGGCGGATGAGCGGGACGTCGCCGGAGAGTACCAGCAGGTTCTCTGGCGGTGCGACTTTGTTGTCCTGGAACCAGCGCTGTACGCATTGCAGCGCGTGACCGGTGCCAAGCTGTTCCGGTTGCAGAACGAAACGCACGCCGGTAGGAGCTGCGGCTGTTTCCACGCGGTCTGCCTGATGCCCCACAACGACGAGGATGTTTTCGGCGGTGACGGCAGTCCTGGCTACGTCGATCACGTGCAGCAAAAGAGCCTTGCCGCCGACCGTATGGAGGACCTTGGGGAGAGCGCTTTTCAGGCGGGTGCCTTTGCCCGCGGCCATGATGACGATGCCGAAGTGGTTCATGTTCTGATGCTACGACGGACAGGGTGTGGTGGAATTGCGATGTATTGAAAACGATGGTGCTTGCCTTGAGACCGACCGGCGGGGGAAACTGGGTTGTCATCCCTTTATGCCATTGATGCAATCTTTCCTTCGTGTTATGCCTGCCGGTTTTCGTGTGCTGCTTCGAGTGGCGTTGCTGATGATGCTTCCGTGCGTCGCCATTGCCCAGGATGGGCGAACTGCCTTGCCGCAGGTGCAAAGTGCGTCGCTGGGCACGGATGCGGGTGAAGTTGCGGCTTCACAGAAGGTGCCGTCGATTGCCATCACGCTGAAGCGGACGGTGGCACAGCAGGCGGACCTGGACGCATTTTTTGCGGATGTAAAGACGAAAGGGAACAGCCAGTATCACCAATGGCTAACCCCGGATGCATTCGCGAAACGGTTTGCACCTTCTTCTGACGGCGTGGCGCAGGTAATGACATGGTTGCAATCGCAGGGGCTGCAGGTGAATTCGGTTGCCGCCAGTGGAATGCGGCTGAATGTGAGCGGAACAGCGCAGCAGACGGAAGCGGCTTTTGCCGTGTCGCTGCATCGGATGGCGTTAGCTTCTGGTGACGCGGTTTCGGTGACGGGAACGCCGAGTATTCCGAATGCACTGGCAGGCATTGTGGAGTCAGTCTCCGGTTTGGAAACGACAGCGATTTCGACGGATTCCGTGGCTGCTCTTGCGGATTCCGTAGATGCGAATACATCCGCGGTGTTGACGGCGGATCTCACGAAGACGTCTGCTTCTGCGGAAGAACTGACTGCAGTGCTGGAACAAGCCGCGGCGCAGGGGCAGACTGTGGTTCTGTCGGGCTCCTCGTCTTTGCTGGTGCCAGAACGGGCGTTGCTGGTGGTGAAGTCGGCAGCCGTTGCCACGGACGATGCGGAAGAAGAAACACCGAGACCGGATTGGCAGACAGCGCAGGGATTGCCCGCAAATGGACTGCGTGCCACGCCGGATGCAGCGGTGACAGATGTTGCGGCACTTGCTGCGGGGCTGGCCTCTGTGACGACCACTTCGGGCAGACAGGGCGAGATTGCTGCGCGCTTTTACCAGGTTGCGCCGGAACCGGGCGTGTTCACGCATGCGGATCCATCCGTGGCGGATGGCACATGGACGGCTGCGGATGGTTTGGGCACGGTGGATGTGGCGAAGCTGGTGAAGGCACTGGCGGTGGGTTCGACGAACCCGTTGAGCAGCGTGATTGTGCTGTCGTCGCGCGACCTTACGCACGGGCAAACGATCACGCTTACCGCGACCATTACAGGTGGTTCTGGAACGCCAACGGGAACGGTGACGTTTGCCAGTTCGCAGGGCGGCACGCTGGGCTCTGTGGCCATGACGAATGGTGTCGCCACGTATTCCACGAATAGCCTTGCGGGTGGTTTGTACGGGTTTTATGGCACGTATAGCGGCGACAGCACGTATGCGGGCAGCACCACGAATGTCGATACGGCGACGATTCAGCCCGAAGCGGCGAAAGTGGTTGCCGGGGTGAATGGCACGCCTCTTGTAGGGACCACCATGTCGATATCGGTGGCAGTTTCTTCGACCAGTGGTATTGGTACGCCGTCGGGAACGGTGACGGTGTGGCCTTATGGAACGGCCATTGGGTCAAGCTCATTCACTGGGACGTTGGGAACTTCGACAAGCGGACAGGCAACGGCGAGCGTGAGTGTTCCTGCGACGAATGCGGGTACGTTTAACTTCCAGGCGAATTGCACTGCGGACGCGAGTTTTTCCTGCCACTCACCGATCACCTTTTCCGTGACCGTGGGCAAGGGCGCACCTGCGATGAAGTTGACGCAGACCGGAACATCAACCGCTGCGGCGCTGACAGCAACGGTGACTGCGCCAACGACAGCGGGAACTGGAACGGTTGCTCCGACGGGAACAGTGCAGTTTCTGGATAACGGAACGGCCATCGGAAACGGCACGCTGAACAGCTCTGGTGTGGCGACTTATTCCGGCGCACTGGGTAGCGGAGCGACCCATGCAGTGACCGCGACATACGGCGGTGATGGAAATTACAACACAGCAACCGCCACCGCGAACGCCACCACGAAGGTGACACCGAGCGTGGTGCTTGCAGTCGTAACGGCGGGTACGAGTCTGTCCGCGACAGTGACGCCTCCTTCGGGAACATCCACTATTCCCACGGGGACGGTGCAGTTTCTGAATGGCAGCACGGCGCTGGGCACTGCAACGCTGAATAGCTCCGGCGTGGCGACGTATACCGGCGGTTATACCTCCGGAGTCGGGTACATTCTGACCGCTGTTTACGCCGGTGATACGAATTTCAATACTGCAACTTCCAATGCGATTGATACAAGCAAGATCACGCCGACCGTGACGCTGACGAAGACTGCATCGTCACCGACGGACGCAACGGTCGGATTGGCCGTAGCAGTAACAAGCACCTCTTCCACGATCGCCACAGGATCGGTCGCATTCATGGACGGCACCACGAAGATTGGCACAGGCACGTTGAATACAAGCGGCACTGCCACGTTCTCTGGTTCGCTGGCGGCGAGTGTATCGACATCTGCCCAGGTGCGGCCGTTTGTCACGTCCACTGTGACGCATACGCTGACTGCAGTGTATGGCGGCGATACGAATTTCAATGCAGCGACTTCGAATGCAGTGACGGCAGATGCAACGACGACGCTGATTTCGACGACGACTGCGCTGACTTCCTCGTCTGGATATACCGGGCCGTATGGCACCAGCTTTACGCTGAACGTGGTGGTGACACCGGCGAGTTATGCTGCGTCTGGTGTATCGCCAAGTGGCACAGTTACGCTCAGCGACGCCAGCGGTGTCGTGGGTACCGGAACGCTGAGCGGTGGCTCTGCGAGCATTGTGATCAGCACGCTGGCCGTGGGCAGCCATGCGCTGACAGCAACCTATGGCGGCGATACGAACTATGCAGCATCGACAAGCTCGCCTGCGGTTACGATCACGATCACGCCTGTGACAGCGACGATTACAGCGACGATCTCGCCGACAGGATCGGTGCCTTACGGATATAACGCCAACATCAATATCAGCGCGACAGCATCGAGCGGTAGTGCTGCCCCGGCTGGTACTGTGACTGCGACGATCAGCGGAAACAACGGTACTTATACGGGGACGCTTGCTGCCACAGGTGCCGGTGCAACGACTTCGACGGCGAGTATCTCTTTCCCTGTGCCGCCGCCGGGCAAATACACCATTACGATTACCTGCAATACAAACATCACCTGCAATACGGCGACGGTGAGCCTGACCACAATACCGGGACACACCAAGACGACGATTACGGGTGTACCTTCTTCACCGCAGGCCGGCGTGCCGGTGAGTATCTCTGCCACGGTGGCTAACTCCGGCACTGGTACGGGCACGTATACCTATAGCGGCACGGTCAGCTTCTACGCGGGAAACAAGTATCTGGGCAAGGGCGCCGTGGCGAACGGAGTTGCTACGGCATCGGTTACGTTCACTTCCGCTACCGCGACCAGCGTGACTGCGGTGTACAGCGGCGATACGAACTGGAATGGAAGCACTTCCGACGCGATCACCGTGGTGCCGCTGCCGCTGGATGCTGTGGTGTCCGTGACGCCGAGTACGACCAATGGCATCGTGGGGCAGAACATTACGCTGACTGCTACCGTCGCCTCTGGAGTATCGACTGCAACGTTGGTGCCTTCCGGCACAGTGATTTTTTATGACACGTACAACGGCGTCGTGGTGAATCTGGGAAGCGCCGCGCTGCTGTCCAACGGCTTGAACGCGGCTTATGCGTCTCTGTCCACAACGGGGTTGCGGGCTGGCTCGCACAGCATCGTTGCCATCTACTCCGGCGATACTGCATTCAACAAAGGAACCACCGCGGCCACAGTCGTAAACATGGGTGATTTCGCGTTGTCTTTCTTGCCTTCGACAACAACGGTTTCGCAAGGTGGCTCGGCGCAGATAAGCGTGATTGTCTCGGGAGTGAATAGTTTCAGCGGGACCATTGCGCTGGGATGCACGCCACCGGCCGGTACGGAAACCACGTGTTCCATCGCGCCTGCGAGCGTTGCCACGGGGTCGTCTGCGGTAATGACGATCAACACAACCAAGGCGACGACGTCTACGAAGAGTGCCAGCCGTATTGCGTTTGGCGCTTCTGCTGCGGGCGTGTTTGCTCTGTTGCTTGCGGGCGGACGCAGGCGGCGTGTAGCTGCGCTGCTGGTGCTTCTGTTAGCCGTTGGATTGCTGAGCGGTGGATGTGGGGAAAACTCCGCCTCAAACTCAAACAATGGAGATGGCGGGACGGCGAACTCAGGTACGCCATTGGGAACGCTGACCTTCCAGGTGGTGGGAGCCGCCATCGATGCGCCAGTGGCCGCACGCCATACCGCAGCCGTGTCTGTCACGGTGCAGTAGGGCGTGGCCTTTCGGACGATGCTTTAACGCGTCAGAAGAGCAACGCCTGCGGCCACGAAGATAGCAGCAAGCCAGCGACGGCGATCTACGTTTTCCTTCAGGTAGAACTTTGCGGCAACCGCTGTCGCGATGAAGGTAAGGGAATTGGTTGCTGGCGCGACCAGACTCAGGTCTGCTCCTGACAGTGCAAATAGCAGCGAAAAAAAACTGATCGCCATGCAGGCAATGCCAGCGATCAGGTAGGGCGAGGTAACGACGGCTTTGATCGCGCCGGCGAGGCCGGATTTTGCGCGGATCTCATCCAGATCGCCAACGCGTGTCATGGCGGCGGAGATCAGCGTTTCACCGACCGTGGCTCCGGCGACCATGAGGACGATTGTGATCACGGTGTCGGCAGAGAGATGCGTCATGCGCCTTCGCCTCCCGTTAACGCGATCGTGTGCTTATGCTCCGTTTTCGATGGGCCATTGGCGACAAAGCCCACGCCGATGACGATGCAGGCAATGCCCGCCCAGCGCATGGGAGTGATGGCCTCGTGCAGCCAGAGGCAGCCGATCAGTGCAGTGACCACGTTGCCGAACGCAGTAGCAGGCTGCACGAAGGTGAGATCGGCCCATGACAGCGCTGTCATGTAACTGCCCATGAAGCTGATGAGCACGACAATGCCTGCGATAACCCAAGGGTTCAGAAGGGCGTCCAGCAGGAGTCCAAGATGGCTGAAGGAGACTGGGCCTACTTCACGCATGCCACGGCTCAACAAAGCATCGCCGACGGATGCGCCCAGCATGATGAAGACGAGCATGAGGTACTGCGAAAACTTTAGGCGGTGCTTCACGAATGATCCTGAAAGGTAATGCAACGAAGGGACCTGCGATAAGCAGATCCCTTCGTGTTGATGCCGAGGATGACGCTTACGCGTTCATGCTGACGGATTCCTGCTGCTTCAGTGCGTTTTCTTCCTTCTTGGCGCGAGCAGCTTTGTTGCGCTGGCTGCGGAGCTTCATGAAGCTCTTTGCCTCAACGTACAGGCGGGGAACGTCGCGGTTCACGATTGCCTTCCACACCACGCGGAACGCGGCCTTCGGGCGGAAGTAGTATTCGTCGTAGAACTTGTGCACCATCTCCATGACGTACTCCGTAGGCAGACCGGGGTACTCGATGTGCGCCATCTGGTGACCGCCACCGTCGTTCATATTCTCGTTGGTAATGTAGCCATGCTTCTCGGCAAACTCATAGAACTCTGTACCGGGATAGGCGTGGGCCACGGAGACCTGAATGGTTTCGCAGTCGAGCGACTTGGCGAAGTCGATGGTGTTGCGGATGGATTCCTTCGTCTCGCCTGGCAGACCAAGGATGAAGTCAGCGTGAATGATCAGGCCGAGATCATGGCAGTCCTTCACGAACTCGCGAGCGCGTTCGACGGTGGAACCCTTCTTGATGTTCTTCAGGATCTGCGGATCGCCGGACTCAAAGCCCACGATCAGCAGGCGGCAGCCCGCTTCCTTCATGGCCTTCAGCGTGTCGCGGTGTGTGGTGGTACGGCTGGTGCAGGACCACGTGATGCCAAGCGGCTTCAGCTTTGCGCAGAGCTCGATGGTGCGTTCCTTCTGGATGTTGAAGGTGTCGTCATCAAAGAAGAACTCCTTCACATGCGGGAAGTTTTCCTTGGCCCACTTCAACTCTGCAGCCACATCGTCCGTGGAACGCTTGCGCCATGCGTGGCCCGAAAGCGTCTGCGGCCAGAGGCAGAAGGTGCACTGAGCCGGGCAACCGCGTGTGGAGTACAGCGAGATGTAGGGGTGCAGCAGGAACGGCACGTTGTAACGCGTCACATCCATGTCGCGCTTATAGATCTTGGTGGCCCAGGGCATTGCGTCCAGGTCTTCCACCTGCGGACGGTCCGGGTTGTGCTGGATCACGCCGTTCTCATCCTTGTAGGAGAGACCGAGAATCTCGTGGATCGGTTTGCCCTGTGCGTATTCGACAATGGTGTAGTCGAATTCGCGGCGGCAGATAAAGTCGATGGCGCTGCACTCGTTCAGAGCGCGCTCGGGATCCGTGGTGACTGGCGGTCCTACGAAGGCAATCTTGATCGTCGGGTTGGCCTTCTTGATGGCCTGTGCCAGCGCGTGATCGCCTGCCCAGCCCACGGTAGAGGTGAAGAGAACCAGGAACTCATAGCCCTTGGCGATCTCGATGGTCTCATCCGCGGAGATGTGGTGCGGTGGGGCATCGAGCAGGCGCGAGCCTTCGAGCATACCGGCGGGATACGCGAGCCACACGGGATACCAGTAGGACTCAATCTCGCGGGTCGCGGGCCAACGAGAGCTGGCGCCGCCGTCGAAGTTTTCGAAGGAGGGCGGGTTCAGAAGCAGTGTCTTCAATACCATGGCAATAGCCCGATTTTACCATTTCTTCACCCCTGGCGCTGTTTTCCGGAGAAAGGGAACCCGGAGGTGTTCCAGGGGTGAGAAGTTTAAGAGATTGTCAGCGACCTGGCGCCTGGGGAAGCGGTGTCGTGGAAGCGCCCGATGGCTGTGTCCCAGAAACGTCAGGAGTCTTGTTTCCCGCTGCCGGAGGAATTGACGGTGTGAGTGTGCTCGTTCCGCCGACTGCACCCAAAATCCAGTCTCCAAGGGTGTTTGTCTGGCGCATCACATTCACCTGCGTCTGACGGAGCTGTAGGTCGGCAGAGAGTACGTCGAGGTATTTCTGGCGCTCCTGAAGCTGCGCGTTCAACTGGTCTTTCGGTGTAACCTGAGGTCCCTGACTGTTACCACCCTGCTGATTTAACTGAAGTTGCAGCGTTTCCAGTTGGTCCTGAGCAATTTCACGATCATCGCGCGCCAGCTGGGCGCGCAAGTCCAGTTCGCGTGCGGCATTCTGCAGTTTTGCGCGACCTTCACGGTACACAGAGCGCTGCATGTCGGCATCGGCATAGGCGCGGGCCGCATCGGCGGCAGAGGCACGGGCCTTGGCGCGGTGTGCCATGTCCAGCAGGGGAATGTTGAACTGAAGTCCGTAGCTCATGGAATTTTCACTGTTTCCCGGAGATCCAAACTTTGGGTAGTAAGCCGCGTAATCGGCCAATCCAATCGCGACGCGGCTGTAATTGGCGGCAAGGCTGATCTGCGGACGCAGAAGGTACCGACTATCGCCGAAAGCCGTGTACTGCCGAGCATGCGCACTGGCATAGGCAGCGCGCACTCCGTCACTGTCCTGAAGGCTTGCGGTATCTGTTGTTGAAGCTCCTGGATGCAGGTGGTATGCAGGCACGGAGTTGATATCCGTGATGAGGGATGTTTCGGGAAGCCCCGTTAACTGTGCCAGGTGCAGTCGATTCGACGCGATATCATCGTCTACCTGAAGCGCCTGCAACCGAATCTGGGTGGCGGTCCGGCGGGTCTTAGGAGCCTCCACCTTCGGGTCCACGCCAAGTGTGATCCGGTCGCTGGTGACACTGACAAGGCGATCTGCTACATCGAGCGATTGAAGCAGCACTGTACGCCGTTGCATGGCGAAATCGAGTGCGAGATAGGTGTTCGTCGTATCTTCTACGACTTCGATCTCAGCGTTGTGCAGGACAAACTCTGCAGCCCTGATCCCTTCACTGGCGGAGCGGATGTAATCCTTTTGCGAGAAGGAGAAAAGCAGGCTCTGCGCGTTGATCGAGAAGATCGTCGGCACGTTGAGAGGAGCGCCGGTGGACTGGCCATATCCGGAGGTGGTGGTCACGACGGGGATGTAGGCATCCCGAACTTCGCTTTTATTCGCCTTTGCCTTATCCAGGTCGGCCTTCGCGGCGCGGACTTTGGGGCTGTTTTTGAGGGCAAGATTGACTACAGTCGACAGCGACACCTGGCCATGCGCCGCAGTTGCGGAGCAGAGCAATGCAAACGAGAGGAGGAGACAGGAAATTTTCATTTGCCGGCGGCCTTCCGTGCCGGTTCGTAGTTGTGCGCCAGTGCCAGGGCAGCGGCATATTCCTTCTGTGCGCCGTCGGTATCGCCGGACTCTTTCAGGCTATCGCCAAGCAGCACATGAGCCTGCGCGTAGGCGGCAACATGCTCCTGTGGTGTTGCCAGATAGCCGCGCAGACCGGCCTGTGCGATGGGAACGCCACGATGCAGCTGCAAGAGCAATTTTGCGGCATCCAGTGTGTCGGGGCCGTGTTCCTTATCTATCTGGATTGCCGACCGCGCTGCATTTTCGGCAGCGTCGTATTGCTTGCGGTCGCGGTAATAGCGAGCCAGATCGACCCATGCCTCCGGCGTATGCCCCGCTGCAAGCGCTGCTTTGTATTCTGTTTCAGCCGTAGCATCGTCATGATTCTTTCTGGCGATCATGGCATTCAGGCGATGAGCGCGTGCTGCAGAAAGCGGTTGCAGCTTTGTGGCGAGTTCTTTTGCCTTGTCCGTGCCGCCCCCCACAATGCCCGGAGCTTCCACGTAAAACTGACCGAGGTCACTCAGAGCTTCTACGTTGGAGCCATCAAGCTGTACGGCGCGTTCGAAGGCGCCGCGAATCTTGCCCACCATGCGCATGCCGGTGAAGGCTCCGCTGTGATCTGCCTTGTCGCCATAAACGCGAGCGAGTGCCAGTTCGTAGGTGCTGTTGTTCGGTGCTGCTGTAGTCGCCGCTTCGCAGGCCTGGATGGCGTGGTCGCGGTCTTCGATGGAGCTATACAGTCCGCAGCGCAGAAATTCAGCATCGGCGCTCCTGGCATTACCCAACGCACCAAACGCACTGTCCACGCGGCCATTGTGCGCATCGGCTTTTGCAGATACGGGAACCTGTGCGGCGGCACACAACGATGCCAGCAGGATAGGCGCTACGAATTGGAGCGAACGCTTCATTACTGCACAACCTTGACCTGGAGCCCCTCTTTGAGGTCAACGGAGCTGCTGGTCGGATTTAGTGCTACTGTGTCACCGTCATTCAAGCCAGAGAGGATCTGTACATTCAGTAGGTTAAAGTTCCCGATTCCTACGGAACGCTTTACCAGAACACCCTTCTGGATCAGGTACACAAAGTTTGTCGAACTGCCCTGGGTGCGCAGTGCTTCACGGGGAATGCTAAGGACGTGATTCACTTCCTGCGTGATGACGCTAACGTTCACGTTCGTGTTCGGCAACAAATCGCCAGTCGCATCATCCACTGAGATGAGGCATTCACCCACGTTGCGAGTGCCGTACGTGATGACAGTGGTAGGCGTGCGGATGATATGGCCGTGCCACATCTGATTCGGTCGCGCATCCCACTTGATGGTCACCTGCTGATCCACTTTCAGTTTGCCAATCTCCGGCTCATCGAAATAAGCGCGCACCTGCATGTGGTTCAGGTCGGCAAGCTGGATGAGTTCTTCTCCCGCGCCAACGAAGTCATAAGCCTTGACGGGCAGGGAATAGACCGTACCCGCAAATGGGGCGCGAACCACGTCCTGGGCGAGCTGTTGCTGTGCAGCATCCAAAGCAGCGTGGCTGTCATTCAACTGTGCCTGTACGCGTTGTAAGTCTGTCGATGAATAGCGTGAGGTCGAACGTTGTTGGAGAGACTCCAGCGAACTTTGAGCGGACGACAGGCGGGATTGTGCTGCGGCAACCTCGGATGTGGAGGCTGCACCGCGCGCCTGAAGCGCCTGCAATGCGGAGAGATCCTTTTGCGATTGCTGCACCTGCAGTTTCGCGCGATCCAGATCGCCCAGGATAGCGATGCGTTCGTCTTTCGACCCGCCGTTGTGGATATCGGCTTGTGCGGCCTGTGCCTGCGCAATGGCAGAGCGCGCCGTTTCGACACGCGATTCCGCCGTGGCGGAGCTCATTTTGAGAAGGAGCGTACCCGCAGTGACCTGCTGTCCGTTATGCACGTAAACGGCCTGAACGCTGCCGGGCTCCTGTGCATGTGCCTGAAAATTCTGCGTGGGTTCTACCTTGCCAGTGGTGGACGTATTGCTCACCAGGTTGGCATGGCTGGCCTTTGCAACACGAATCTCTACTTCGCTACGCGTGAAGTAGCGAATACCAAAGACAAGGGCCGAAACGACCACTGCCACAATCAGAATCCGAATTGCGATTTTGCCGCCGTTGACGCTTGCTTGTTCGCTCATGCCCGAATCGTCATTGTATAGGACGCCTCTCGCCCGGTTGGCGCTTCAATTTGTTGTCGAGGAGGATGTTAGCCGCAGATCGCACAGTTCCATTTCCACCCCGCCAAACTGTGGGTGCCGGTTTTCACGCACACGATACGCAACATCCACATGGGAACCCAGTACGATTCCCATGTCCGCTATCCTCTCCGGCCACAGGATCTCCCGGCTCCATCCCAGGCAGTCCACGGTTGCTTCCGGCGAGATGCGGATACGGAGTTTGATGTGTCGCTCTTTCAGCGTCTTTGGCGTTTCTTCCACCTGGCAATCGCGTGACAGGAAGATAGGCTCCCGGTTGCCCTGGCCAAAGGGTTCCAGCAGATGCAGTTTCTTTATCAGGTCAGGATTAATTTCCGCTGAAGGGAGTTCTGCGTCGATTGCAATTCGTTCCTGCAACAGGGCCGGAGAAAGCCGGCCCATGCTGTACGTCGACAGGCGTTTACGCAGCAGGGGAACGCGTTCCGACGGCAGGGAGAAGCCAACGGCATGCGCGTGTCCACCAAAACGGTCGAAAAGGAGCGGCTCTTCTTCGGAGTGTGCGGCAGTAATGGCGTCGAGCAGGTGAAAGCCGGAGACGGAGCGACCAGAACCGTGAGCTTGTCCGTCTTCATGTGCGATGACCAACGCGGGACGTCGCATCCGCTCCACGACACGTGAAGCAAGAATACCGATGACGCCACGGTGCCAGCCCTCGCCATCCAGCACGAGGCAGCCCATCGTGCTGAGAGAGGCTTCATCTGCGCGCAGGGTCTCCATCTGCGTCTCAAGCGTGGCCAGTACGCTGGATTCCACGTTGCGACGCTCTTCGTTGAGCTGGTGGAGCTTCCCGGCAAGCGCAGCCCCTTCTTCCGGTGTTCGTGCGAGGAACATGCGGACGACATCTCCGGCGACATCCATGCGACCGGCAGCATTGATGCGCGGCGCGATGCGAAAGGCGATATCAGTAGCCGAGGGGCCGCGTTCCTGGTCAGAAGTTACCCCGGCGAAATCGAAAAGTGCGCGAAGGCCGTGTTGGCGGGGATCACGAAGGGCCTTCAGACCAAGCCCAACGATGACGCGATTTTCGCCGGTGAGCGGAACCGAATCCGCAATCGTGGCAATGGCCACCAGTTTCAGCAGCGAGGGAATCAGCTTGTCCCACAGTGCCAGGAAGTCGACCGTGCGATAGGCGTTGGGATCGTCGGCAGGTTTTGTGGCGGCGTGGAGCAGGGCATGTGCAAGTTTGAAGGCAACCGCCGCGCCGCAGAGTTCCTTGTACGGATAGTCGCAACCGGCCTGGTTAGGATTGATCACCGCAATGGCTTCGGGGATACCCTGCATGCCGTCGGGAAGGTGATGGTCCGTGACAATAAGGTCCAGTCCCAGACGCTTCGACTCCGCCGCCGCCGCGAAGGCGCGGATGCCGGTATCCACGCTGATGACAAGGCGAATGCCCTGCGTGGTAGCTTCGGCCAGCACGCTGGACTGCATACCGTAACCTTCGCGAATGCGGTGCGGAATGTGGTATCGCACCAGCGAGGGCACGCCCGCCGGTGTGATACGGTCGATCGCTGTTTTCAGCAGGACGGTGGCGGTAGTGCCGTCGACGTCGTAGTCGCCGTAGATGAGGATAGGTTCGCGCTTCGCAACGGCCTGCAGTACGCGTGCAACGGCTTCCTTCATGCCGCAGAGCAGCATGGGGTCGTGCAATGCCGCCATGTCAGGAACAAGAAAACGTCGCGCGTCTGCGGGAGTTTCAACCCCGCGGGAAACAAGTATCTGCGCAAACCAAAGCGGTTGTTCCAGGGCCGCGGCAAGACCGTGTGCCTCAACGCCAGGTTCGTCTGGCAAGACCCAGTGTGCGTTTCGCGCGGTTGTGATTTCTTCTGGCTCTGACATTGCGGGGATTAGTCTTCGTCGCTGTCATCCAGAACAATGCTGCCCAGATCGGCCACTGCTTCCATCCACTGCTGGTAACGGTCATACCAGTCCGTTGCCGTCTCGTAGAGGAACATGACGCCGTTGTAGGCGAAGCCAATCTGCAAATAACCGGTTTTACCGATGTGCTGCAGCAGGTACTGCGCATCATCGAGATCCTGACCGGCTTCGTCCGGAAAGCGATGAACGCGGGTGCGCTCAATCAGCATCTCGATGTCCTGCTTTTCCAGCACAACTTCGCTCATGGTGACGAAAGCGACATTCGTGGCCTTGGCGTGTTCGACAAAGTCTTTCCAGGCATCCGGGCCGTGTTCCTCAAACATCACAGAGGGAACATCTTCCGGAACATACGCATTCACCGTCCGCAGGCCGTTACCCGCGATGAACGCAATCATGTCGTCTTTGAGGCCGAGCAGATCGTCAGGGTGCATTTCTGCTCTATTGTCTCACTTCGGAGCGGCGTTAGCATGGGAAGATGGCGGTTCCGGAACGGCAGATTCTTGTGTGCGTTAACGAGCGTGATCCCAGCGCCTCGCGTCCTTCGTGCCGTAATGAAGGTTCAAGAAAACTGAAAGATGAACTGAAGGAGCTGGTAAAGGATGCCGGGCTGAAAGGCCGTGTCCGCGTACTGGAGACCAGTTGCATGGACCAGTGCGAACATGCCGCGGTCTGCGCTATCTATCCGGATAACGTCTGGTACAGCTTTGTGAAGGCGAAAGACGCCGAGGAGATCGTGCAGGAACACCTGCTGAACAACCGTCCAGTGGAGCGCTTGTTGCACGATAATCCCGCCAATCTGGCACATGCGGAACGAAGGGCAGTGAAGCGCGACTAAGTAGCGTGCTATCCTCCTCTTGCCCATGCTCTTTTCAAAGGATTACGTCGGATATCTCTCGCGACAGGTGGTGCGCCGGCTTCAGGAAGCGAAGGTCGTACGCACGGACAAGCCTGCCGTCCTGGCAGAACGCATTAACAATGGCCTGGTTGACGAGCTTTCGCTGGAAGATCGCATCAACGAAGAGGCTCGCCTCATCCTGGAGCAGCTGCAGGGCGAGATGACTAAAGTCGGCGCCAGCTACCCCGAGATGTTTAAGAAGATTAAGCTGCGCCTGGTGCAGCAGTACAAGGCGGTGCTGTAATGCGCATTTCACGCGATAAGGTGAACAAACTTGCCCACGTGATCGCCGACACGCTGGCTGATACCGACGAAGCGGAGTTTTTGGAAGATCGCAACACCATCCGCCAGGAGGCGCGCAAAATTCTGGAACAGCTTTTTGCGGAAGAAGTGAAAATCGACGCCGCGGCGCGCCAGAAGATCACCTCCCAGCAGCGCATCATTCTGGAAGGCACGCAGGAGTGGGACATCCTGTACCGCAAGTATTACAACGATGAAGTAAAACGGCTGGGAATTTAGAGCAAATTCGCCTGTAACGGCCGCCTGTTAACAGCCTGGACTGAGAGTTTCTCGCGAAAAGCGGTATTTCGTTATGGTGCGCTTCAATCCATATTGGAATGAGGCATCTTCAGGCGGCAGGAGCTGCAAGCAAAGCATTTGGAATCTGGCTGCTGCTGCGGTATAGTAAGAAGGTCGCGTAAGTGACAGCCATCCCAAAGTGGCGATATGGTGTAACTGGTTAACACGTCGCCCTCTCAAGGCGAAGAGTTCGGGTTCGAGCCCCGATATCGCTACCAAAACCCACTTAAAATCAAAGGTTTATGGGGAGTCCGCAAGGGCTCTTTTTGTCGTTCTGGGTCCCCTACGCTTCCATCCTTTGGCTTTTTCGTTGATGCAGGTGTCGCATGGCATAGATAAGAAGGCCGCTGACAAGTACGAAGAGGGCCAGGCGGAACTCTGTGACAATCTTCGGGCGAGATAACAGAATGAAGACAAACGTACCCGTGGCAATGAGGCTGGGCAACGGGTAAAGCGGCATGCGGAACCGTCCGGCGCGTGCACGTTCGGCCCTGTGCTTTGGAAGCAGAACCGCAATGCCTTGCAGTAAGAATTGGAAGACGATGCGTAGCACTACGAGCGATGCGATGACTTCTTGCAGTCGAAAGAGGCAACAGACCAACGTGACAAGGCAGAGCACGCTGAGCGAGACCACGGGGAAACCGTGACGAGGATGCAATCGTGCGAAGATCGCAGGGAAGTTGCCATCGCGTGCGGCGGCGAAGGGGATGCGCGAATAGCCGAGCAGCAGTGCGTAAACTGAGGCCAATGATGCGATGGCAATAAAAATAACTACGGTAGATGCGGCAGCGTGAGCCCATGCATGTGAGGCAAAGGCCGTCTGCACGAAAACGGCCATGGTGTACTGCCGCTCGCCACTATTGCTGTGGGTAAGCGACTGCCACGGCAGAACGCCCAACACGCTAATGTTCATCAGTAGATACAGGAGGCCAACGATGACGATGGCTCCGATGACGGCGCGCGGAATGTTGCGGCTGGGATCGCGCACCTCAGCGCCCAGGAAGCAGACGTTGTAGTAGCCCCAGTAATCATATGCAGCGACCAGTAGACCCGCTCCAAGGCCACTGAAGAAGGAGCTGTTCAGATGAAAGGCGTTGGGGGGGAAGCTGAATGCCAGCGATGGCGAGAAGTGTGTAAAGCCGATGGCGATGACACCAACCAGAGTCGCGATGACCACACCGCCCAAAACACGCGTCACCGTACCGATCTTTCGAATGGGCTGGAAGAGAAGTGCTGTACAGCTGAGACAAGCGAGAAGGGCCAGAACAGTTTGTGCGGTATGACTAAAGCCGGGCAGAAACCATGTGGCATATTGCGCGAAACCAATACATCCAGAGGCAATCGAAAGTGGCGCGGAAAAGATAAGTTGCCACGCGTAGAGAAAGCTCAATGCCTTACCGGTTTTTAGAGGGTAGGCAGATTTGAGGTAGGCATACGAGCCACCTGCTTCGGGATACGCAGTACCGAGCTCGCTCCATGTGCAGCCGTCGGCAAGAGAGAGAAACGCTCCCAGCAGCCATCCCAGCATCGCCTGTGGTCCGCCCATCGCAGACACAATCAGCGGCAAGGTGATGAATGGGCCAACACCGACCATATCGATGATGTTGGCGGAGAGTGCACCCGTGAATCCGAGTTGGCGGCGGAGGTTTGTCTCGGACGGATTGGTTGCGTTCATCTGGCTCTCTTGGTGGAACGCTGCAGGGAGGGGGTGGGATGACGCCCCGTTTCCATCTCCTGCGTTCGTTGGTTTATGGATGGGATTGTACGATTATCTGGCATTCGCGCCGAAGCATTGCTTCTGCTTCGACGAGATTGCTCTGCGCCGTGGTCAGCCACTGCCTATCGAGCTTCAGCTGCTGGGATGCGTAATCGATCTGTGGCTGCATTGCGGAGGCAGCTGGGCCACCGACGACGGAGCGGACTTCAACAAAGTGCGCTGGATCCATTGCCTGTTGCAGTTGCTGTTTTGTGATGTCGATGCCGGCTTCCTGGGCGCGTTGGAATAGATCATCCACGAAGGCGGAAACATTGTCCGAGGTTGCGGACTTCACCGCCGCAGAGACGAGTGTATGAGCGTTGTGGAATGAAATGCCTGTCTGGCGGACGAGTGTGTCAGCAACTTCAGTGACGGGAAGGAAATTGCTGCCTGCGCGTTGCCGCATCTCTTCCGTGTTGAAGCTTGCTTCGGAGAGGGCACCTGCAAGAAGTGTTAGTGCGCGCTGCGCATCGGAGAAGGCAAGTGCGACGAGCGGCTGCAGCGAATCTTCTCCATCATTCATATCGGCGAAGGGCGTGTTGTGCAGTGAGCCGAGAATGGATTGCGATTCCGTAAGCGCACGGGATGCCAGGATGCGTGTGTGTTCCAGCGGCACGGGGTTGCGCTTTTGCGGCATGATGCTGCTGATCTGCACATAGCCGTTGGACAGGCGCAGGAAGTTGAATTCAGCGGTGGACCATAACAACATGTCCTGTGCGAAACGGCCAAGGCTAAGCATGGCGGTTGCCAAGACGCTGCATGCCTCAGCAACATAATCGACGGCCGCGATGGCCCCATAGCTATTCACAATCAGCCCATTGAAACCGAGCAGGCGCATGGTGAGATCGCGCCGGATGGGGAAGCCGGTGGTGGTGATTGCGCAGGCACCAAGAGGATTGCGATTCACTCGAGCAAAGCAGGCGATCAGGCGTTCCGCATCCCGTTCCAGAACTTCGATCATGGCCATCATATAGTGGCCCAGTGTCGTGGGTTGTGCGGGCTGGTTGTGTGTGTATGCGGGCATCAACGCATCGCGGTACTGCGTGGCAATCGTCAGCAATACGGAGCGCAACTCAAAAGATGCGTTGAGGATGCCAAGCAGATTTGACCGGAGCACCATGCGATACATGGTGAGGTCGATATCGTTTCGCGAACGTGCGGTATGTAGTCTTCCTGCATGTTCCTCGCCAGCAACACTGGCAAGCTTTTTCTCAACGAGGAAGAAAAGATCTTCCACGGAGCCATCGTAGAGCGCAGAACGCAGTTCATCCAGATTCAGTGCGTCAATGCCTTGCAGGCAGGCGGATGCGGTTTCACCGGTAATGATGCCGCTGCGGTGGAGCATGACTGCGTGTGCGCGATCAATCTTCAGCAGAGACGGCAGGAAGAGATGCTGGGCGTCGGCAAAGATATGCGCAAGAACCTGTTCGCGGTAGATCGGAGCGGGAAAAGAAGTAGTTGTGTTCGACACGGGGTAACTCCGCCGGTGTTGCTTTTCGTTAGGGAGAATAACGAGGAGCGGTGGTTACCGCTCCTCGTTCTGTAACAGATTAGAAGCGGACCGCAACGCCCCATTGCACGATACGCTGTTCCAGCACAGTGGTGCGGTTGATAGCGGGTGGTGCGCTGGTGGCGACACCTGTTGAAGCCGTTACCGCCTGTGTGTAGGAGATGTTTGTGATGTTGTTGTGATTGAAGATATTGTTCGCTTCAAGCAGGAACGAAGGCGCAATCCGCTCCCATATCTTAGGGAAGGTGCGCGTATAACGAGCATCTACCTGATAGACAGAGGGGCTGCGAAGCGTGTTGCGTCCAACGAAGGCTGGCCGTGCAACAGTCTGCGAGGCATCGTTGTAGAACGTCTGGCTAGAGGACAGAATCGTTGCCTGGTCACCTGACATCAGGTTTCCGAGGACCGACAACATGTTGTGGTTGGCAAGTTCACGACCGAATTTGTTGTTGAAGTTAAACTGCGGCTCCAGAACTGCCGTTACATTGAACGCATTCGGGTGATTGACGTTGGAGTTTCCGCGATCGAACTTACGGTTCAACGTGTTCGTAACATTTGCGTTCTGCTCAAATGAGTTTACGTCCGGTGCATCCGAAATCGTGTGCGACCAGGTGTAACTTGCATTCACAGACATACCGCGTACCGGCGCCATCACAAAGTTCACGAACATCGCATTGAAGCTTGAATTCGCGCCGGATTCCACACGATTGACTTGGTTATAGCGAGTGTCATAACGGGTAGCGCTGTTGATCGCACTGGCGAAAACGGGACGACCATCTGCCAAAGTACCCGTTGGAATCGCATTGATGTTATGCATCCACATCAGGTTGCGGCCATTCGACATGATGTAGCCCACAGTGACGGATGTCTTATTCGTAAGCTGCTGAGCGACCTGCAAGTTTGCGTTCCAGGTGTATTCATTCTTGAAGCGGGGGCTCACGGTCGTTACGTTCTGGGTTGCAACTATTCCAACGCTGGATGGAATTGTCGGATAAGCCGGAGCACCGGCGGTGGTAGATGTGTAGGTGTACGACGACGTGCGGTTTGAACCATCAAGGTTTAACGCATTAGCCCAAAGATCAGTCGGCGTCTGTCCATAGAAGATGCCAGCCGAAAGCTTTACGGTCGTCATATTGGTTGCACGGTAGCTGAGGCCAAGACGCGGTGCAAAGTCCGTATTCGGGACATTGAAGTTGCGCGAATCGGCATACGGCGCATTAGGGTTTGCCTTCGGAGAGGCAAAGCGGTCCCAGCGCAGACCATATACCGCGGTTAGACGCGGGGATAACGCCCAGGTGTCCTGAGCATATCCACCGTAGAACAGCGAAGCATACCCAATACCGTTTGCATCGGTCTGTGATGCGAAATTGTCATAGGAGTACAGGTTCGTGCCATTCTTTGCACTCAGATAGGCCGCAACGGAAGCGAAGGTATAGCGGTTATAGGAAACCAGACGCTTACGGTTTTGAATCTGAGCCAGCAGAAATCCTGCCTTGAATGTATGTGCTCCACGGATATAGCTGATGTTTTCAGAGCCTGATGGCTGCTTGTCAGTGTAGATATCACCCGCGTTGCTGGTGCCGTTGAAGGCTGCGATACCGGTAATCACGATGGCTGGGCCCTTCCCCGTGACGGGGCCGGCAAAGTGAGTGTTGGTGCGATACGGCACGGAGAAGCGTAGCTCGTTCAGCAGATGATCGTTGATGGTTGAGATCCACTGAACGCCAGCCACGTGGGCACGGTCCGTATAGTCGACACCTGCGCTGGCGGCGTTGATGCCGCCGACCTGCGTGTTGAACGGGAAGCTGTTCTTGAAGTAGTTATAGCGCAGAAAGACGGAGTTTTTGGAGTTGACGTTGTAATCAATGCGGAAGTCCATGAAGGTTCCGTGGAGAAGGCCGGGGGCCGTAACCAGCTCGGATGCCGGAAGACCAATTGCCGCAGCGTTTGCCGGAGTAATGGTGACCACGGCCGGGCTTCCGCGAAGGACATGCTCATAAGAGCCGAAGAAGAAGAGCTTGTCCTTCTTCACGGGGCCGCCAATGTTGAATGCATGATCTTCCAGAATCAGGTTTGGCTTCGTCGGATTTGTTACCTTGTTCTGCAACAACGGGAATGCTGTTGCGTCCACCCAGCGCTTGATGAACTCGTACTTACCGTGGAACTGATTGCTGCCTGAGTTTGAGATTACGTTGTATACGTTACCTGTCGTCCATCCATTTTCAGGAGCAGCCGGGTTCGAGATGGTCTGTACTTCCTTCACGAAGATATTGCCGATGGGGAAGAGCCGCAGGCCGATACGATCAGCTTCGGTGTTTACCATGCCATCCATCTGGTAGTTGATGCGGTCCATGAGGCCGTTGGTGTTCAGCGTACGCGGAATACCAAGCTCCGGGTTCGGGTGGCCCGAAACGCCCGGCTGGAAAACGATGAAGTTATAGGGGTTGCGCGAGGTGAGCGGCGCGTTCTGAATTTCAGCAGTGGAAAGTGTCCGCTGAACATTCAGGTTTGTTGGATCGATTGATGTCTCGGATGCTTCCACAGTAACAGCAGTATCCGCGGAACCGACCTTAAGATTGCCATCGATTACAGACTCTGTACCTGCATTCAGGGTGACAGAAGAGACTGTCAGTGGCGAGAAACCAGTGGACGTAATGCTCACCGTGTATACGCCCAACGGCAAATTGATGAGCACATAATAGCCATCAGAGCCAGTGGTTACAGTGCGTGATACGCCAACTGAGGGATTCGTAATCGTGACGGTCGCCCCCGCGATCGCCGCGCCAGTCGGGTCTGCGACCCGTCCGCGAATGGTTCCGTTAATGGATTGTGACTGGCTCCATGCAGCGGGAGCCGTTGATAAAAGAATTGCGGATGAGACAAAAAATCTGGACAGCCTGGACATAAATTCCTCCTTTAGAGAGACAAGACAATGAACCGGGTGCGGCAACTGCAAGTGATGTGAGAAATGCCGATTGTTCCTGGCGGAACGAAAGGGCGAATACCGTGAACGGTCAGAACAGCAGCTTCGTTTCGGTCGCAGCAAGAGATTGCGAAATGGCTCCGAACAACTGGGCTTTTGTGCCCAGAGAAGAAGAACGCAAGCGCGGCAGCGCGAAATCGTTTTCGCGTAAACATCGATCAGTAGCGCTACAGAGCGCCGGGTGTGCACCCACGCCTCCACCCAGCACAATCAGTTCCGGGTTAAAGAGCAGCGAGATACTGCTGAGACTGTCCGCCAATACTCGGGACGTGTTCTCAAGAACCTGTTCGGCTATGTTGTCGCCTTCCTGCGCGAGATCGAAGATCTGCGTTGCGCGCAGTTGCATGCGTGCTCGGTCGGTTACTCCCGCCTGCCGAAGAAGCGTCCTCCATTGAAGCTCAATTCCTTCGCCACCAATGACGCGCTCAAGTTGTCCTGTATCGCGCATGCGAACACGCTGACGGTTCATGCCTACGACAGGGAGATAGCCAATTTCTCCCGCGGACCAGTTTGCACCGCGGTGAAGTGCGCCTCGCAGAAAGATACCGGCGCCCACTCCTGTCCCGATTGCAATGAAGATGAAGTCATCAACCCCGCGTGCCACGCCCTCCGCATACTCACCCACCGAAGCGAGGTTCACATCATTGTCTACACCAGCAGGGATGTTCAGATCACGTTCCAACAAAGTCTTAAAGGAAACGTCGTTCCAGCCTGAGAGATTGGGGGCGGCCAGTACAACTCCGCGATCAATGTCAGTGATGCCGGGAGCACCGGCGGTGATGTGAAGGATCTTGCGTTTTTCCGGCAGCGTGTTCAGCATCGCATCAAGACCTTGACGGATATGAGCGATGACGCCGCGCGGCGTCTTTCCTTTTTCTGTGAGATTGTCTTCCCACTCGGCAACCGGATTGCCGTTCAGATCCGCAAGCATCATGCGCACTCGCGTACCGCCAATGTCGGCTGCGGCCACGTAACCGTGCGAAGCATTGAAGCGCAGCATGGCCGGCGGTCGACCACCAGAGGAGATGCCCTCTCCGTCGTCCGCTACAAGGCCACGCTCGATCAGGTCAGATACTGCCAGCGTGACAGTAGGGACAGCCAATCCGGAGATACGTGCAAGGTCGGCGCGAGAGCAGGGGGAATGTTCCCGAATCAGGTGCAGCAGCAGCCGTTGATTGGTCTTGCGCAACTGCGCCGGACGCGCGGGTTCGGCCATCACTTCTGTTTTTGAACGCAGAGGAGCGGTGGTACGAGTCGAAGGACGGCGACGAGTTGGAACCAAACGGCGTTTCACAGGATTTGAAACGGATTATAAGGAATATTTAGAAAGTTGGTGAAAACTTTTTAATTGTCATTTAAAAAGGTTGTCACGAAGTGATTCCGTTCCAGCAGGTGCGGAATCGATCTGAAGGAGGCGAGCGCGTTCAATGAAGCGATTTGTGAGCAGTGGAAGCTGGAAAAGATCTGTACAGATGTTCGTTTGCTGCATACCGCTCGCCGTCGTCGCGGTGCAGGCGAGTGCGCAAACACCTGTGCCTGAGCCGATGAAGATTGCGGTGGACGCGTCTTACGCGCAGCCCTTGCCGATTGAACGAGGTGCTCCTGGGCTTGCGGAGACACTTCGCAAGTTGCATACGCGGGCAAGCCTGATCCAGATCAACGCCCACCCGGATGACGAGGACGGCGGCATGTTGGCCTACGAAAGCCGTGGTGTCGGTGCGGATGTATCCCTGTTGGCCTTGAATCGTGGCGAGGGTGGTCAGAATGTGATGACGGGTGACTTCTGGGACCAGCTTGGCATCCTGCGCACCATGGAGCATCAGGCAGCCAACCGCTACTACGGATCGCACCTCTTCTACACGCGTGTGGCGGACTTTGGTTTTTCGAAAACGCTTGAAGAGGCTCTGAAGCAGTGGAACCACGACCGCGTTCTGGAAGATGTGGTACGCGTCGTACGAACGGTGCGCCCAATGGTTGTGACCAGCGTCTTCGCAGGGTATGTTTCTGACGGACACGGGCATCATCAGACAGCTGGTGTGATGGCGCAGGAAGTGTTCAATGCTGCGGCCGATCCGAAGATGTTTCCGGATCAGATCAAAGAAGGTCTTTTGCCGTGGAAGCCGTTGAAGGTATATGCGCGCGTTCCCTTCGCGCAGGTTACGCCGAAGGGCATCTTCGACTATGCAACCAACAAATGGGAGCCTGTCGCGTTTAAGAACTACGTCACTGGAGAGCCAATCCAGGGCGTGCCGGCGACAACTGTGACTGTTCCGGAGAGCGAGTACAACGCTTTGTACGGTCGCAACTATCTGCAGGTGGCGCGCGAAGGTTTGAATGAACAGAAATCGCAGACAGGGGGCGTGGCAATTCCGCCACCGGGAAAATTTGATAGCCCGTATCACCTGTATGCATCGCGTGTAACGTCGACGTTGCCTACGCATGAAGAGTCTTTCTTCGACGGCATCGATACTTCGTTGCCAGGTATCGCAGGATATCTGCCAGCGGGCGCGCAGGCCACGGTACGCACGAAACTACAGGCGATCACTGCAACCGTTGACGAGGCGACACAGAAGTACAACGCGAATGATCCATCGACGAGCGCACCGGCGTTGGCAAAAGGCCTGTCTTTGACGCGGGATCTGATTACGGAACTGAAGGCTGCGAAGCTGCCGGATGAGGCTCGTCACAACGCGTTGCACGAGTTGCAGGTGAAGGAAGGGCAGTTCAACTTCGCGCTGGGACAGGCACTTGGTGTGTCGCTGATTGCGAGTGTGCAGACGTCAGCTACGGGAGCAGCGCGATCTGGTCCAATGGGGGGCGGCGACAATGTCTTCTCCACCGCGTCTGGCAGTCCGACAGCAATTCCGGGACAGGCGCTGTTGGTGGGCGTGCATGTCGCGGCGCAGGGAAGTCAGCCATTGCAGGTCGATTCCGTTGCATTGTCACCCAATACTGGTGGCGATTGGAAATTGACGGAGCAGAAGGGAATTACCAGCACAATCGCAGCAGGGACAGCGCAGGATGCGTATGTAGCTGCAACGGTACCGGTGAATGCACCATACACTGCGCCTTACTTTGAGCGCCCCAATCTTGAGCAGAGCTACTACAACCTGACGTCGCCGCAGTATGTCACGTTGCCGGTGATGTCCTATCCACTCACAGCGATTGCCACTTACACCTATAACGGGGTGAAGGGTAATCTCCGCAGCGTAGTGCAGACGGCGCATCGTTACAACGGTCTTGGCGTCGTGATGGAACCGCTGCTGGTGGCTCCTGCGATCAGCGTGCGGGTGACCCCGCCAGCCGGTGTTATGCCCTTGAAGGCTGGCAGCGTGTCGCTGGACGTGACGGTACATTCCAGCGTGAAGGGAACAGCACAGGGAACGCTGGAACTGAAGCTGCCAAGTGGATGGACAGCTTCTCCTGCGACACAGACCTTTGCTACCAAGCGTGAAGGAGAAGATACCAACCTGCACTTCGTGATCACACCGAAAAATGTGGAAGCGAAGACATACGAAATTGCCGCCGTGGCGAAGTATGCCGGCAAAGAATATACGAGCGGATTTCAAACTATTGGATATCCCGGTATTACACCCTATCCACAGTACCGAGAGGCGAAGTTTCGCACGACGGGCGTAGACGTAACGGTGGCCCCCGATCTGAAGGTGGCGTACATCATGGGAACGGGCGAGGAAGTACCGCAGTCGTTGAAGGACATCGGCATTAAGGTAACGCAGCTTTCCAGTGACGACATCGCTAAGGCTGACCTCAATGGATACGACTGCATCATCCTGGGCATTCGCACATATGCGGCACGACCGGAGCTTCGCACTTACAATCAGCGCCTGCTGGATTACGTGAAAAATGGTGGTGTCGTGGTAAGTGAGTATCAGTCTCCGGAGTATGAGCGAGACTTTGCCCCCTATGTAATTCCCGTGACCCGCGAGGCGGAGAAGGTAGTGGAAGAAGATGCTAAGGTGAGCATCCTGAAGCCGAATGACCCTTTGCTTACTTGGCCAAACCATATCGTTTCCACTGACTTCGACAGCTGGGTAGAAGAACGCGGTCACGGATTCCCCGGAGCGTTCGATCCAAGGTATATTGCGCTGACCGAAGTGCACGATCAAGGGCAAGATCCGCAGCAGGGCGGCCTGGTCTATGCGCAATCCGGAAAAGGCTATTACGTATATCTTGCCTACGCATTCTTCCGGCAAATGCCAGAAGGAGTACCAGGAAGCTTCCGCATAATGGCTAACCTGATCAGCGCCAAGAAGAACCCGGGCTTAGCACACTGAGTACGTTCTGAAATGTGCTGCCAGATAGACATCTGGCAGCACAGGCACACTTCTATTGATGAGGCTTCATATCATGCCTTGCTGCATGATATGAAGCCTTGTGTTATTAGAGTGGAGATTCGGCGCAGATGGCAAGGGCTCGCAATAAAGCAATGATGGCATCTATTTTCGTTTCAAGGCGAACACTCACAGCCCCAATATCCGTAGTTTCGGTAGTTTTCAGGTAGAGCGAAGTAAAGCTATTCGACCTCCACCTCGACCGCGTTCGCTTAGTTTGGTGACAAGCAACGCATCATAAAGTGAATTCGGTCACGTCCGCCAAGATCGTGAGCGACGTATCGCGCTCCAAAGGAAAGAGTCACGTCGATGGGGCCGGGGTGACTGAGCTTAATACCCAGGCTGCGGGACTCTTCCGGAATCCCCTTCAAAGATGCAGGATGAAAATCGATGGTGATGTTTGAAAATGACGAATCGTCAATGAGACTTGCTTCCAGCTGAAGAGTAGAAAAACTTTGATTGATGATTTTGATCGGAATGATCGTCAGCACACCACACGGAGTTGGATCTGGGAGTCGTCCGGAGAGCACAACACTGACTCGCGATTCCGGGTTAATCGTGATCGTGATCGGTGCTGTATCTACAGGCTTCCCGTCGCGATGAACGTGATCCTGCGCATTGCTCCAAAGCGGCACCAGTAGGAATAATGCTGGGACGAACTTTGAGGAGAACGTCATGCCACCTCGCACTCCGTGGCAATCTTTTCGTAGATTTTGCGAGCATGTTCAAACGCCGCTGCGGCTTCCGGATGTTCACTTTCGCGAATAAATGGCGACTTTACTTCCCATACTTTATCGACGCATGCACGGCACCATTCTGCGCTCCTTTTCGAAGCCCGGATAGGCTTGTGATCCACCTGAACGAATGAGGGATGAGTGTGCAGGGAAGGAAGAATGCGAAGGGCCCACCAGGAACTGCGTGTGATGTTGGCCTTCAATCTAACGATGCGCGGTACGCCGTCGGCCACAATGTTGACGGTTGCAGCAGGCACCCCGTTGACGATCAGTTCGAGTGGTACTTTCTGTGTGTTGCCTATCCGAGCCTTTTCGATGTCGTAGCCGGATTCGTTTGCTCGGCGCGCCTTGGTCTCTGACGTAAGCTTTGGTTCCAGTCGGGCAGCTACTAATACCTCAACATTGATATTTCCACCAGATTCAAGTACCAAGTCGGAATCCGAGAGAGGCTTGCCATTAACTCTGCATTCCAGGATATGGCTGCGTCCATCGCCGCAGTATTGATGCGGCTTGAATAGACCTGCGATCCAGGATGTATAACCGAGATTACCGTTGGGGCGCGTTGCCAGCTTTACGTAACTACGTCCTGCTCCCATGCGGCCGTCACTCATGCAAGGGAAATCCGTTTCTCCAAGCATGGCCATGCGGAAACCGCAGTTAAGCATGTGATACCAGGCGTTGAGTTCGGCAACAGGAAGACTGTCGCATCCGGAAAGAAAGTCGACATATCCATGAGTTACATCGATGATCGCTTCCTGCGTGCCAATGCTGTCCATGGGAGGGATTTCGTAGTTCGGAAGCTCCGTTGATTCCACTTCCATTCCGAGTCCACAATGCGCATAGCCGCCGTAGGCACCCTGCGATCTTACCCACTTAAGAATAGGCAGGTTCCACGAAGGCCAATCTTCGATCAACGGGGCATCCGGATAGTCCTGCTCTTTGAGTTGCAGTAGAACCAGGTGCCCAGCATGACTTGATGGAAACTGAGATACCTCGACATCGTAGCGAATGATGCTTTCTGTATCTTCGCGTGTCGTCTGTGGCTGCAGAGTGACGCCGTATGCCTTTTGCAGTTCAGGATGTTCCAGTATTGCAGTGGGACTTTCAGCATTACCTGAAAAGAATTGTTTTTGGTAATACCAGCTTGGACCCCAGTTAAGAGCATCTCCGATCGTTAAAGCTTCGCCACGAATGTGGCGAATCAATGTTTCGGGACCCACACCCTCTGTTGGCCTTTCATAGTGAGAACAGCCCGCAGCGTGGATATGTGTGTCGCCCGAATAGAGGCCCCATTTCGAAGGATCAATCCATCTCTCCAGCTTCACGTCAATCATTGAAGAGGGGCCGTCAATGATTACGGTTTGCATAATGCGTAGGTATTCGGGGCCGCGTCCACACTGGATGATGTACTCACCTTCTGGTAAACGTACGGTTTCTCCATCGGCTCGGTAGATCTGTTCCTGGAAAAACAGGTCTGGAGCGAGGCGCATCGCCTTGGGGGGATAAAGGCGGTTGAGCTTGTCCTTGATGATGAGAGAAGCGAAACAACTACGACCGTTTGTATCGAGAATACGTAACTGGACTTCGTGAGAAGGAAGACACTCGAAATCAAACTGACGACGTGCAGGATGGAACACACGATCATTCGACGAAGACAGGGCGTTCAAGGAAAAACTAGTTGTGCGTTGTCCGCGATCGCGGCTGAATAACTGGACAACGTGATACTCAATTGGAATTTCCGGAAGTGGTATCGTCTGAACTTCAATGCCGCCGCTGACGACCGGTGTTGGTTCGTACAACTCCATGGCGAACCACATCTTTTCAATCATTGGCCCCTTATTCAGAACATCAGCAAGAGCCGTGCGCTGTGCCGCTCCCTTACTGACAATCTCCAGGTTGCCGATGGTACGCGTTCCACTCGTGAAGACCAGCGAGCCTTTCTGGACCCTCTCGTTTTCGATACGAACCAGAAACATGCGCCATCCCTGCTCGACAAGTTGCCTTGGTGCGTTGCCCGCTGTGATCTGCGGTGCGCCATCAGCACTAAGGGAAAGCTGAGCCAACGTATAGTGGCTGAGTATTTCCTCTGCTTTATTGATTGCTGCAACATCGTTGCGTTGCGTCAGGATCACAATCTGCTCTGCATCCGTTGAGCTTATAGGGGAACCAAGATGCGACAGCGCTTGAATTGCCCGATTCACAGCGGCGAAATAGGGCTGAGTCGGAATCTGTCTAATTTCCGGTTCAAGCGCGCTACAAAAACGACCGCTGGCAAAAGCACTTCCTAGAACCAGAAAACCTCGACGCGTCAGACCTGATTGCAAGGCAGCCATTTCGGTCCCCCCAAAATTGTTAGTGACAAACGTAAGAGGGCCTGTGAAGACGTGCAACGTTCACGGGCCCTTATTTACTAATGGATATCCACGCTTTTCAGGATGCTTCCATCGAGACCAACGATTGATAGCTTTAGACTCTTCTGATCCGCTTCGATCACATTGAAGCCATTCTGCTTCGCTTGAAATGTTGAGCGCGTGTAGTTCTTCTGCGTAAAGTCATAAAGAGAGGCGCCAGCTGCTCCGCTTACAAAGAAGTTCACGCCGCCGTCTGACTGCAACTCCTGCAGATTGTGATCGTGTCCGCACAGGAAAAGATTGACTCGGTTGCGAAGCACAGGCATAAGACGGTCAATCAGGTTCTGCTCATCGCCACGCGATGCCGAATATACCTGGTAATGACCGTAAACGATCTTCCAACGGGCCTTGCTTTTAGCGATTTCGGCATCGAGCCATGCCAACTGTTGCTGGTATAGCGCCGTATCCGACATCTCCATGGTGTCGATTGCGAAAAATTGAACAGGTCCAGCGGTGTACGTATAGAAGGTTGCCGGCATGTGCCATGTTTTGCTCTTGTGCGTGTAGATCACTTCGGCTGCAGGTCCGTCGGCCTGCAGATAATCATGGTTACCAAGGGTGGGATAGAACGATATCCCAAGCGGACCGTAGACCTTCTCCCAGTCATTTTCCCAATGAGGATCATTGGGACTGGAGACTCCACGTGGATAGAAATTGTCGCCAACCGTGATACCGAAATCGAAAGGGTGTTGCTGGCTGTAGGTGATCATTGTTGCCGCAAGCTGCTTTTGTGCAGGAGAGCCATTGCCGAAATCACCGAAAGCCAGAACGCGGATGGACTTACCTTCAGGTGCCACCGCAAAAACAGGTGGTGGTGTGCGAAGGAATGTTGGCAGATTGACCTGCTCGTCGTAGGTGAGCCAATCGTAGGCTTCCTTGCGCAGTACAGCTTCTCCGGCGGAATCCTTTCGCTGGTGAGCATTTTCGGCGGCTTCGAGAAGGAGCTGCCCATTGACACCCCAGTTCAGCTTGCGGAGATCGCGCGCTGCTTCAAGAGCCACGTCTGCATTAGTGTCTGTGGCGACCAGATGCTCTAGGATGGCTTGTAGCTGATGGCGCTTCGCGGGCTGTTCCGCAATCTCAGCATGAACTGCAGAGGGCGAATGAAGGGGACGGTTGGAAGCCTGCAGAGAACGAACCTGTCCGCGGAGACTCTGTGTGAGGATAAGTAGGCGATGTTGCGCATCCTCATCTTTCGCGAGTTGCGTTGTCAGAAAATCAAATGCCTGCGGCTGCTGGCCAATGTATTTCAGCGCAAGGATGAATCCCGCTTCCGGTTGAGCGGGAATCTTCTTTAGCGTTGACTGCTGTTCTTCGGCGGGGATATCGGGATGTAGTGATTCCAACTCCTCGAGATAGGGTGCAGGAATCGTACGGGTCAGTTCAGGAAGCAGGGTCTTACTTTGCTGTGCAAAGACAGAGACAGAACAGGCAGCTAAAGTCAGAAGCAACGTAGCGCGTAATGAATTCATCAGAGGCATACTTTCTAAGAGATAGAGAGAAGTGTCTTGAGACCGCAATCCATGTGCATCTGGTTATGGCAATGCAATAGCGCGGGCCCACTGTTATCAGGCTGAACATTAAATCGAACTTGTTGAAAGGGAGGCACAACTACTGTGTCTTTCCGGATGCCGGTACATGGTTGTCCTGCAATGCTGGTCAACTCAAACGGGAAACGATGAAGGTGCATCGGGTGAGCTTCATCGGAGCTATTGAAAAGAGTGATGCGGCAGCGCTCGCCCACGCGCAGAGTCTCTTGTTGAGATGACAGGAGCACCATCGCCCAACGTTCAAATCCGTCAGAGCCTGAAGGGCGCCGTTCTATGCGGTACGAAAGGTTCTGATTGCACTGTGCTTCATTCTTAGTTCCGGAAGAAAAATGAAGGTAGTTCCAGGGAGCAGTGTCCGCAGGAGGGCTCCAGATTGGCTTTCCTTTGCGGTCCGCATATTCGATGACAGCACCCATTCCGAGTGCGCGGCGCTGGTCATCCGGTGAACCCAGAACCCATATGCCAGGAGTGTCCATAACAACGATTGCATCGAGGCGTTCGCCCACACCCAGATCGAGTACTTCAACAAGAGCTGGCTTGGGGACACGATATCCATCAAGCGCAACTACCAGAAAGCGATGTCCTGGTAGCGATAGCCGCAATTGTTCTGTTGCACTGGCATTCAAAATACGAAAGAGGATGCGTTCGTTGTTGCGAACACGTATGGGTTCACCTTCCCCCAGAGCTTTGCCGTTGATGGTGGCAGCGCGATACACGATGTCCCATCCATCGTCAGGTACATCTTCCCCTTCTTCGGATTCGGAGTCGATCTGTAGATGATGCATCTCTTCCAGTGACCGCTCATTGCCTGCGGTATCGAAGACGCGTGGTTCCCATTCATGACTGGTGATAAAGACTTCTCGATCAAAAGGCTCAGCGTATTCCAGCGAACCAATGACCATTGGAACAAACTGTCCACTATAAGGACCGCGCGTGAGATCGTGCTCACACATAGCGTGCGAATGTGCGAAATAAAATCCCGGTTCGCTTGGAGGTAGCGTGTAAGTAAGCACGCCTCCGGCCGTTACGCTGCGACTTTCCTCTTCCGGCGTTCCATCCAGTGCAGCAGACACGCGCAGGCCATGCCAGTGAACAAACTCTTCTTCTCTTGTGTTATTGCAAATCCGAACATCAGTAAGACGGTCTGGTTGCAAACGAATTACTGCGCCAGATTGATAGTCTGCATAGCTGGTTGTAGTGACAAATCGATTGTTCGCGATTTCAAGAGAAGATGGGGCGAGATTCAACATCAACTGTTGACGAGGTGTCCGCTCAGGAGGAGAGAGCAAACGGTCTGCGAGGCAAATCGCTGAACCGGCGAGGAACTGTCGCCGGCTTGGATTCCAGCTGATAGCCATAAATCAACATCTCCTACAGAGCGTATGTGCATCCTGCCAAGGCAACTCCTGTGGTTCTATCGCTCTTGCAGGGGGTAGGTGCGTCTAAAGCATACGTCGCATTTGTATGTAGCAAATGGACGACGCCCACTCATCTGTAATTACAAGCTGCTGGTTAGTCGAAGGACTGCAGAGGAGATCGTATAGGGAGTGGTGGTTTTGCTTGAACGAGGCCATGTTTTCGCCGCAGATTCGCCTTCGGACCGCCACGGGACGTATACTTTAAATGTGATGAGTACCCCCGCGAAGACCTTCTATATCGAAACCTTTGGCTGCCAGATGAATGCCCATGACTCGGAAAAAGTTATTGGGACGCTGGAGCATGAGGGCTATTCGCGTGTGGAGGATGAAGAGGCTGCCGATCTCATCCTGTACAACACCTGTTCCATCCGCGACAAGGCGGAGCAGAAGGTCTTCCATCGCCTGAACGAATACAAACGTATGCAGGGCGAGGGGAAGAAGTTTGCCGTTCTGGGATGCGTGGCACAGCAGGAAGGTAACAAGATTTTTGACAAGGCGCCATTTGTGTCGCTTGTCTCGGGGTCGGCATCCTATCGCAACCTGCCGGAGATGCTGGTGCGCCTCGAAGCAGGTGAGAAACGCATCACCGGACTGGATGATCGTCAGACGGAAGAGACTTTCGATACCGAATTCACCGCACGGTCTAATCCACATCGCGGCTACATCACCATCATCGAAGGTTGCGATAAGTTCTGCTCATATTGTGTAGTGCCTTACACACGTGGCAAGGAGCGGTCGCGCGCTTCGGAGAGCATTCTTACCGAGGCGAAGCGTATGGCGGAAGCTGGCTATACGGATATTCAGCTTCTGGGGCAGAACGTGAACAGCTACCACGATCCTCTGGGCAAGAAGAGTTTTGCCGATGTGCTGGCGATGGTGGGCGAGCTTCCCGGTGTTCGTCGTGTGCGTTTCACCACATCGCACCCGCGAGACTTTACGCCAGACATTGTGCAGGTAATCGACAGCATGCCTACCGTTTGTGATCACGTGCATCTGCCGGTTCAAAGTGGATCATCAACTGTATTGAAGGCCATGCAGCGTGAATACACGCGTGAGTGGTATCTGGAGCGCATTGCGTGGATTAAGTCTGCGAAGCGCGATATCAGCATGACGACGGACATTATCGTCGGTTTTCCCGGGGAGACCGAAGAAAACTTTGAGGAGACGATGAGTCTTCTCGATGTTGTTGGGTACGACGGCGTGTTCGCATTCCAGTATTCGCCCCGTCCTAATACGCCGGCTGTGGGAATGACCGAAACAGTTTCCGACGAGGTGAAGGCTGCGCGTCTGCAGCGTTTGTTGGAAGCGCAGCGCGAGCGGCAGCGTGTGAGCTACGAACGCCATCTCGGTCAAACCGTAGAAGTGATGGTGGAGGGATATAACCATCAGCGAGGCCAGATCACTGGCCGCACCACACAGAATAAAACGCTGAACTTTACGACGACGTTGCCCATTTTGCCGGCAATCGGCAGCTATCTGAATGTGCGTGTGACGAAGACGTATCCGAACAGCCTCGTGGGCGAGGCAGTGAGCACCGCATGAGCGATTCCGCACAGCAGCTTCGTGATTCCATTGCTTCCGAGAATACGCGGGAGGAGATCGAAGTCCGCATCCGCGGACTGATGATGGATCCTGTTACGAACATGCCCATGGTGGTGCTGAAAGAAGTCAACGGCGATGACGTGCTGCCGATCTGGGTTGGCATCTTCGAAGCGAACGCGATTGCATTGGAGATTGAGAAAAATGCTCCGCCGCGGCCGATGACGCATGATCTGGTGCGCAATCTATTGCGGTCGCTCGCTGTACGCATAACACGCGTTGTGATCTCAGAGTTGAAGGATGATACGTTCTTCGCAATCCTCTGGATGGAATGCAATGGCGAAACCTTGACAGTAGATGCCCGGCCTTCTGATGCGCTGGCATTGGCAATGCGTGCGGACTGCCCGATCTATGTCAACCGGTCTGTGATGGACGTGGCGCGCGCAGGGCAGAAAGGGAGCCGTGATGTGAACTCGGACGAGCTCCGTCGCTGGCTCGAAGGCCTGGGCGATGACGATATGGGACAGTATAAAATGTAGTTCGTTTCGTGAACGAACTACATTAATCGCGTACTCTGTTCGCGATTAAACCCAGTGGCAAAGCTTTGCTACACGTTCAGCCCATTCCTCTTCGGAACTGATGGCAGGCAAAGGCCGGCCAAAGTGACGGCCCTCTGCGGCACTGAACATCGCCTGTCGCAGTGCAGGTGCCATGGCTTCGATACCTCCGTCAAAAACAGTTGCCCACGGAGTATCAAGCAAAATATCGCTGACGCCGCTTTCGCGATGAAGAAGCACAGGCATACCGGATTGCAGCGCTTCCACTGCAGGAATACCGAAGCCTTGTAGTGCAGGCATCAGGAACAAATGCGACTCACGAATCAACTGCCGCAGATCGTCATCAGAGACAAAGCCGAGGAAATGCACGCGCTGTGCGATGCCGAGCGACTCGGCCATGGTTCGCAGCGCGTCGATCTGTGAGCCTTTACCTGCAAGCCGAAGTTGCCAGTCAAAGTGTGATGACAAGGGAATCGCTTCATGCTCAAGCGCTGCGAGCGATTGCAGCATCCAGTCGATGCGTTTGTTCTTTTCAATCCGCGAAACAGAAAGAAGGTTCAGCGTTCCGGAGTAAGAGCGTTCGCGAAACTCTTCCGTGGAAGTAAGGCCACCCATACGCGCGATCTGTGCTTCGATTCCGAAGTCCTTGCGGCACTCTGCACGAAGAAACTCGCTGGTGACGATGGTTGTGCCTCCCGAGCGAAGGCCCCGCGCCGTCAGGAAACTTTGCAGCTTAATGCGCAGTTTCGCTTTCAGGGAACGGTGGCCCGCATCACTGAAAAGAGCCGGGGTGTCGTGCATGAGGCAATGAAAGCCACGCACTCCAACCAAAGTGGCATGGAGTGCGGGCTGATAGCCGGAGACGATGAGTCGCGATTGTGTTGAAACGCCCGCAAAGTGCCGTTTCAGTGTCGCGAGTTTGCTGCGAAAACCACCGTTCGGATTGAGAGTAATTACCTCGACGGGATGGGCCGCGTACTTTGCGAGACCGATAGCATCTCGATACGTAAGAAAACGATTGGCAATGCCATGCTCATAGAGCCAGCGTGACAGAGCGAGATCGGCACGTTCTGCGCCGCCAAAAGCCTCCACCTCTGCGATGAAAATCTCTACCGGCGGCAGGTTCGTCATGCGATCTATCGCTCCGAAATCTGGTTAAGCAACGAGAAGAATTCAGGAAAAGAGATGGCAGCAGCTTCAGCACCGTGAATGGCGGTTTCACCTTCCGCGCGCAGTGCCGCAATGGCGAATGCCATCGCAATACGGTGGTCGTCAGCAGAGTCGACAATACCGCCGCGAAGCATCTGATTTCCCGGAACGTGCAGACCATCTTCGAATTCTTCTACTTCCGCGCCCATGGCTCGCAGGTTCTGAACCACAAGCGCAATACGATCAGATTCTTTCACGCGAAGTTCTTTCGCATTGCGAATGGTCACGCCGGTATTTGTATAGGGTCCGATTGCTGCAAGGACAGGGAGCTCATCGATGATGAGCGCCGGAAGATCACCAATGATCTCAGCACCTTTAAGTTCTGTAGCACCATTTACCTGAATGGTGCCGATCATTTCTCCATGCTTTTCTTCCAGGTTCAGCACCTTTACCTGCAGTCCCATGGAGGCAAGCACATCCAGCAGCGTGGAACGTGATGGGTTCATGCCCACGTCGTCCAGCACAAGCTGCGCATCGGGAAAGAGAATGGTTGCGCAGAGGAAGAACGCAGCGGAAGAAAGGTCGCCCGGAACGGTGGCTTCAATAGCCTGAAGCTGCTGTCCACCACGAATAGAGATGGAATTCTTGCCTCGCTCCAACTCCGCGCCAAACGCACGCAGGGCGTGCTCGGAATGATCGCGCGTGCGGACGGCTTCTTGCAGCGTAGTGGTTCCTTCTGCGCCAAGTCCGGCAAAAAGTACGGCCGTTTTTACCTGCGCACTGGCAATCGGCGTATTGAATTCAATGGCCTTCAGAGTACCGCCGTGAATCGTCATCGGCGCGTGGCCGTCGGTCAATTCGACCTGTGCGCCCATCTGCTCCAGTGGCCCCTTGATGCGCTGCATGGGGCGCTTGGTGAGGGAAGCGTCGCCGATAAAACGATACGTGCCTTTGTGGCCTGCAACCAAACCCGCGAGCATGCGCATTGTGGAACCGGAGTTACCGCAGTCCAGGTCGCGTGTGGGCTGCTGAAATGTGCCACCCACGCCGGTGACTTCGATGATGCCGTCGGGACCCTTTACAACAGTCGCACCCAGTGCTTCCATGCAGCTCAGCGAGCTATGCGGATCTGCGCCAGTGGAGAAGTTTGCGAAGCGCGAGGTGCCTTTGGCCAACCCTGCCAACATGGCATAGCGGTGCGAGATGCTCTTGTCGCCGGGCAGTCGAACACTGCCGCGGACGGTGCGTGCTGGACGCACAACTTCTGTGGTTCCGTTGTGTGACATGGATACCATTCTACTGGTTGTGAGTGAACGATTAGCGAACCTGAAGTACCAGCAGGGTTTCGTCGTCAAAATGCTCGTGGCCATCCTGGAATGTAGAAACACTCTCCAGGACCGTCTTCACTGCGGTTTCCGCATCTGCTTCATGCAGATTGTCCAGCACTTCAATGAGACGATCATTGCCAAACATCTCACCGGCGCCATTTTCCGCGTCGACAATGCCATCGGAGAAGAAGACCAGCAGGTCGCCGGGGCGTGTGCTGATCGTAAATTCTTCATACTCGGCATTGGGAAAGAGACCAAGTGGGAAGCCTTCTGCTTCAATCACGCGCGTATGCATCTGCTCGCCATCGCCTGAGACCAGCATGGGTTGCACGGACCCAGCATTCGCAATGCTGAGAGTTCGTTCGTCGTCATTCCACACGGCGAAGAGCATGGTGACGTACTGCGAATCGAGCTTGCGCTCCTGCAACTGGTTGTTGAGTTCCGCCAGCATGGCTGCAGGGGAGAGATGTTGCGTCGCCACAGAGCGCAGGATGCCGCTGACCAGTGCAGCATAGAGGGCGGCAGGTGCTGCCTTGCCGCTAACGTCACCCACAGCGATGGCGACGCGACCATTGCCGTAGTCGATGAAGTCGTAAACATCACCACCAATGGAACGTGCAGGTAGAAATGTTGCCGCAAACTGCGCATGTGGCAGCGGTTGCGGTGGCGGCGGCAGAAGGCGCATCTGCACTTCACGCGCCATTTGCAGGTCACGCTCCATGCGCTGTTCTTCCTCGAAGATGCGCTCATACAGCCGCGCGTTGGTGATGGCAATGGCGATCTGACCGGCCAATGTTGTCAGCGTGCGCTGATGATCTTCGTTGTAGTAGTTAACGCGGGTGTGCTCCAGCGCAATGACGCCGGTGACTTTTTCTTTGTAGATCAGCGGTACAGCAAGCATGGAGCGCACTTCAGCAGAGCCTCGTTCGCCGCCAGAAGTGCTATCACCCAGATAGCGCGGATCCTTGCGCACATCTGGCACCAGAATCGGCTGGCGTTCCGCCGCTGCCAGACCAAAAATGCCCTTGCCCATCTCCGCATTGCGATCTCGCTGCACCCGCTCGCCAAAGCGGGTGGAAAACCGATTCATAAACTGCTGTCGGCTCTCGCTCCACAACAAAATAGTGAACATCTGAAAATCGACAACACGCTTCAACAGAGTACCAATGCGCTCCAGCAGTGTATCGAGATCAAGGATGGCCGTCAGTTCGCGGCTGATTTCAGCCAGTACAGTCAGTGTCTGCGCTTGTCGGGAGAGTCGTGTATACAGCCGAGCGTTTTCTACCGCCACCGCCATACGTGAAGCGACCAATTCCAGTAGACGCCGCTGGTCCTGCGTGAACGCACTCGCTTGTTCGCTTTCAAGATCGATCACGCCAATGACGCGATTCTTGATGATGAGAGGAATGGCGAGTTCGCTCTGTACCGCTGGATTGGCAGAGATGTAATGCGGCGCATGCGCGACGTCGTCCACTAAAACAGACATGCGCGTGGCTGCGGCCTGTCCCACGATGCCCTGACCTATCTTGAGGCGGATGCGTTCCACTTCAGGGGCATGGCCCACCTGAAAGCGCATCCATAATTCCTGTGTACGATCGTTCAGCAGGAAGATGGCAAAGATGCGGTAATCCACCACGGCCCGCACCAACTCTGCCACACGCAGCATCAGCGTCTGCAGATCAAGCGTATTGTTCAGGGCATCGGCAAGACGCTGTAGGAAGTCCACATGTTCCGAATGCACGCGGATGCGGTTTTCCGGGTGTCCAGGCGAAACCGGGTCAATCACCATGTCGTGATTCGGAATGTCGACCCGTAGAGTATCGTCTGCCTGCGCACCCGGGCTGGGACGATAGTCGCCTTCGAAGTGATGGGAAGGTGTCCCGGCTTCTTCGGCAGCTTGCAGCCGTACCTCGGAAGCATCGGAGGCGCGCGACCGCGTTACCACACGCAGCGGTTTATCTTCGCGCTTTCCTTTGTCTCCATGTGCAGCCATGTACCTGCTTGCCTTTGTAGCAGAGGTGCGGTCTTTCTTAGTAGCCGGAACCGCCGGAGTCACCCTTGGCCGTTCCCGTCAGCTCCTGCACAATGCGCACGCTGGCACTTGCGCCAATGCGGTTTGCCCCTGCTTTCAACATCGCTTTCGCGTCTGCCAGAGAACGGATGCCGCCCGATGCCTTCACGCCAGAACGTAGCCCAGCCACACTACGCATCTGCGCAATGTCATCCACTGTGGCACCCCCAGTGGAGAAGCCGGTGCTGGTTTTGATGAAGTCTGCGCCGGCATTTACGGCAATCTCACTGGCGCGCAGCTTTTCTTCAAAGTTCAGCAGGGCCGTCTCCAGAATGACCTTCACGATGGCTCCGCGCTCATGCGCCGCATCAACTATGCCACGAATATCATTCGCCACGGTGTCATATTCGCCACCTTTAAGAGCCCCGATATTCAGCACCATGTCGACATCATGGGCACCGAGTGCGATGACGCGTTTTGCCTCGTCCACCTTCGATTCGGAGAGGGATGCGCCCAACGGAAATCCGATGACGACTCCTACCGGTACACCTGTCCCAGCGAGTGCCGCGGCCGCCGTAGATACCCAGAACGGATTCACCATGGCACAGGCAAAACGATACTGTGCCGCTTCCTCGCAGATCTGAAGCACCTGCGCCCGGGTGGCATCAGCCTTCAGCAATGTGTGGTCCAGCGTGGCGGCCAGGGCACGCGCGCTGCTCATTGCATGCTCATAAAAGCTCTCAGGAGTGTACGTCGATTCCATCATGTAAAAACTCTCAATCTGCAAGGCCGTAAAAGACCCAAAGGACATCATATCCTCTGATGCGCAGATTCGTTGTTATGACAGCAACCCACTAGCGCACCCGCCCGTGCGAAATAACACAGCGATAGCAGGTCATCCCCGGAGATAACCCTGCGCTGCGGGAGCACGTTGCCGTTCCGGCAGTGCACTTATCTTGCCTGGTTATCTACCTGTCGGAGCATTGCTGCGCCACTTGTTGTTGAGCGCAGTCAGCTTATCTGACATGGAGGATGGCTCGGGTTGCCGCTGTTGTTGCGGGCGGTTGCCTCCGCGCTGCGGCCCTTTGCCGCCTGGGGCTGGTTCCAGCGCCTTGATAGAGAGCGAGATGCGCTTCGTCTTTGTATCTGCACTCAGGACCTTGGCCTTAACCAACTGTCCGGCCTTGAGGGCTTCGCTCGGGTCCTTGATGAACTTGTGCGAAATCTCTGAGATGTGAACGAGTCCATCCTGATGCACGCCGATGTCCACGAACGCACCGAACTTCGTCACATTGGTCACAACGCCTTCCATGATCATGCCCGGTTCCACATCCTTAATTTCGCGGACGGCTTCGTTGAAGGTGGGGGCAATAAACGTATCGCGAGGATCGCGCCCGGGCTTCTTCAACTCCTCCAGAATGTCGTTCAGCGTGTACGTGCCTGCACCGAACGCATCGGTTTTCACACCGGTCAGCAGTTGCGGTTTGCGAATCAGATCGTCAATCGAAGTGTTTAGCGACGACGCAATCTGCTCCACCAGGGCATACGATTCGGGATGTACCGCGGTCGAATCCAGCGGCTGCTCTCCATCGCGGATACGCAGGAATCCAGCGGCCTGCTCGAACGTCTTGGGGCCGATACCGGCTACTTCATGCAACTGCTTACGCGACTGGAAGCGACCATTCGTATCGCGAAACTGAACAATGCTCAGCGCAATGCGCTCACTGATACCGGCGACGTACCGCAACAGTGTCCACGATGCCGTGTTCAGATCGACACCCACGCGGTTTACGCAGCTTTCAATCACAGCTTCCAGTGATTGGTTCAACTGTCGCTGATCCACATCGTGCTGATACTGACCAACGCCGATGGACTTGGGATCGACCTTCACCAGTTCCGAAAGCGGGTCTTGCAAGCGCCGCGCAATCGAGATGGCGCCGCGCACGGTCAGGTCAAGGTCAGGGAACTCCTGGCGCGCAATATCGGATGCGGAATACACGCTGGCACCAGACTCCGAGACAGTAACCTTGAAGATGCCACCCAGCTTGTGTTCTGCGAGGAAGTCGCGCACAAACGCATCCGTCTCGCGCGATGCGGTGCCATTGCCGATGGCGATGGCGCGAATATTCTGCGAGGCCACCATCACTGCCAGCTTTTGCGATGCTTCTTTTTCGCGGCCAGTATGCGGATAAATCACATCATGCGCCAGGAACTTGCCCGTCTCATCGACTACGGCGATCTTGCATCCAGTACGCAGGCCGGGATCGATACCGAGCACACAAATCGGTCCCGCAGGGGAAGCCATCAGCACATGCTGCAGATTCTCGCGAAAGACATCAATGGCTTCCGTATCGGAACGCCGCTTCAGTTCCAGACGCAATTCACCCTGAATCGATGAATTGAGAAGACGCTTCCAGCAATCTTCAATGGCAAGGTTGAGTTGCGGTGTCCAATCGCCGTCATTCTTCAGCACACGCGAACGGATCAGCGCCAACATGCGCTCTTCCTCCGTTTCAATGAGCCAATAGAGGACGTTCTCCGCTTCACCACGACGCACAGCCAGCATGCGATGCGATGGGATTGTCTTCACCGGCTCGCGATACTCGTAGTACATCTTGAACTTTTCCTGCTCATCCTTCGCGTCGAATATCTTGCGGCTGACGATCAGTCCTTCTTCAAACATTACGTGACGAGTGGAGCGGCGCACCTCGGCGTCTTCGCTGATGCGTTCGGCAACAATGTGTCGCGCACCTTCCAGGGCGTCGTCGACCGTGGCGACTTCCTTTGCTGGATCGACCAGCGAAGTGGCCAACGCGATCAGATCAAGCTCCGCAGCTTCCTGCGCCCATAGATAATCGGCCAGCGGTTCCAGGCCTTTTTCGCGCGCAATCGTTGCCTTGGTGCGGCGCTTGGGCTTGTAGGGAAGATACAGGTCCTCCAGCTCACTGCGATCCAGTGTGCCCATGATCTTCGCCTTCAGTTCATCGGTCATCTTGCCCTGTTCCGTGATGGAAGACAGGACGGTCTCACGACGAGAGACGAACTCACGGAAGTACGTGATCTTTTCGGCAAGGTCACGGATCTGCACTTCGTCCAGGTTGCCGGTGGCTTCCTTGCGATAGCGCGCGATAAAGGGAACAGTCGAACCTTCATCCAGCAGCCCCATCACGGCGCGCACGCCGCTGAGCGGGATGTTCAGTTCTTGGGCAATGTGGAGGAGGATTTCCGGAGCGAGAGATTGCACTTCAGCCATACCCGTTCATGGTAACGGGGAAGTCTCAGGAAAACTTGCTACACGTCACAATCGCGGAGTGGATTGTGATGCGCAACAAATTAGACGCGCTCGAGCAGATCGATTTCGCGAACGATGGTGGCGGCTTCGTCTTCCAGCATGGCACGTTGCGTGGCGTAATCCTCTTCTGGATATTTGCCTGCTTTGTACTCGAAATTGAGGTCACGCAGGTTGGCGAAAATGGATTCGCGGCGTTCGCGCAGGAAGTCTATGCGTGAGGTTGCGCGCTGGACGAAGGGATTCTTCTCCGGCCAGAAGGTGTAGGCGAAGGCTCCGACAAAAAGTGCGAGGCAGGCAATGTATGCCATGATTCAGTACTCCGTCTCGCGGCGAATGCGCTCGCGTACCGCGTCGTTTTCCGGGGTGTAGGGGATGGACGGTGCACCGGCTACTGCGACCATGTGGCGGCCCTTCCAACGGCGCACCAGAAAGGCCGTGCCACCGAGCGCAAAGACGAACACGACGACCGGGACGATCCATGCCGCGTTGTCAAAGCCGCCGCGGATGGGCGCTGCGAGAACAGTAGGACCGTATTTCGCTACGAACCAGTTGAAGACACTGGTGTCGCTGCCGCCCGCCGCCACCTGCACACGGAGTTCTTTGATCATGCGGTCGGAGTCAGGGCAGCCGACGTGGTTGCACTCCAGCAGAATCTGCCCGCAACCGCAGACGCACATCATTTTGTGGCCGATGGAGGAAAATTTCTCGTCTGTGCTACCTGCGCCGATGGTCGCGAGCGCGATAGTGAAGACGAAGACCATTTGCAGGATGCGATTACGTAATAGATTGCGCATCAGTCGCCTCCTGCGGCAACGAGTTCACGTGGTTCGGCGGGTGTGGACTTGTTGCTGAGTTGGGCGCGTAGGCCCGGGAGCAGAGCGAGCACTGTGCCTGCAAAGACGATGGCCACACCTGCCCAGATCCAGCTTACGAGTGGGTTCAGGAAGACCTTGATGATGGGTTTGTTTGTGTCCGGATTACGGCCTTCGAAGATGACGTAGAGATCGCGCAGCACCGTGGAATGGATCGCCACAATGGTCGAAGTTGTCTGGCTGGCGTTGTAGAAACGGCGCTCCGGCGACATCTGGCCGATCTTCTTGTCGCCACGGAAGACGTCCAGCAGTGCAAAGTCGGTGTCGTAGTTCGGGTTGGAATCCTGTGTGTAGCTCTGGCAGACAAGCTTGTAGTTGCCGATGGTGAGCGAGTCACCAAAGCCCATCTCCATCTCGTGCTGTTGATTGAAAGCGGAGCCTGCAAGGCCGATAAAAAGGATGACGATGCCGAAGTGCACGATATAACCGCCGTAGCGGCGGTTGTTACGCATCGTCAGTGTCCATACGGCTGCGGTAAGGCTCTTCCCGGTCTGCGTGCGGACAACGTTGGCACCACGCAGGAACTCTGCTGCGATGGCAACCATGACACCCGTGCCGATGGAGAAGCAGACAAGCGCGTAAAGCTGGCCTTCCAGGTCATCCTTCGATGCGGACCACGGATGCATACCGGTAGCCATCAGGATGACAGCGGTGCCGAGGACGGTAACGCAGGGAAGGATAAAGTTGCGGCGGATGGACCGCAGCGAGGTTGCTCGCCATGCCAGCAACGGACCGACGCCCGTGAGCACAAGAAGGAAGAGGCCGATGGGCACCGCGACCCTGTTGAAGAATGGCGGTCCCATGGTGACCTTCGAGCCTTGCACGTATTCGCTGAGAACTGGAAACAGTGTGCCGAAGAGAACGGTGAAGCAGGCAACGAGCAGGACGAGATTGTTGAAGAGGAAGCTGCTCTCGCGGCTGACGACGGATTCCAGTTTGTGTTCGCTGGTGAGGTGGCTGCTCTGGCGGAAGAAGACGAAGAGGCAGACCGCGAAGATGATGCAGAGGAAGGTGGTGAACCAGTTACCAATACTGCTCTGCGCAAAGGCATGAACGCTGCTGACCAGGCCGGAGCGCGTGAGGTCCGTGCCCAGGATGGTAAGCATGAATGTGAGGAAGATCAGCCACACGTTCCACTTCTTCATCATGCCGCGCTTCTCCTGCATCATGACGGAGTGCAGGAAGGCAGTGGCGGTGAGCCAGGGAAGGAACGATGCGTTTTCAACCGGATCCCATCCCCAGTAGCCACCCCAACCCAAAACCGCGTAGGCCCAGTGCATGCCGAGCGCGATGCCGACGGTGAGAAACAGCCACGTCACCAGCGTCCAGCGGCGCGTAATGCGAATCCATTTTTCGCCGGGGTAGCGCATCATCAGAGCGCCGAGTGCGAAGGCGAAGGGAACCGTGAAGCCCACGTAGCCCAGGTACAACATGGGCGGATGGATGACCATCTCCACGTATTGCAGGAGCGGATTAAGACCGTTGCCGTCGGCGGGAATCGGACCTTTGGTCAGGGAGAAGGGCTCCGCCGCGAAATTGAGTAGCGCGAGGAAGAAAATCTGCGGTGCTGCGAGGATGGTCGATGCGTAGGCGAAGAGGCGGACATCTGTTTTATGACGCAGACGCAGCACAAAGCCGTAGGCCGCCAGCAGGAATGACCACAGCAGCAGCGAGCCTTCCTGTCCGCTCCAGAGCGCAGAGAACTTGTACATCGGGTTCAGCGCGATGTTGGTATGTTCGCGGATGTACTCGACGGAGAAGTCGTTAGTGAAGGCTGCCCAGACGAGGGCGAAGGCCGCGCAAAGCACTGCGACGAAGCTGGCGATGCCAGCACGACGGGCGGTTTCACTCAGTCGCTCTGCCGAGATGCGAAGCTGCATCCCTTTGGACATGGCAAAGAGCGCAAAGCTACCCGCAAACAATGTATAGGCGGCGAGGCACAGCGCCAGAAGCAGTGCAAAGGTGCCGAAAGTAGGCATGGGATGAGACATGGGTATCCGGCGCTATGGGCGCAGGTTCATTGTCTCAGGGCAGGACGGCAGGTGCAAACGTCAGGCGTGTTGGCGCTCCGGTATCCGGCAATGCACCAGGCGGTCCACGGAAGCGAGCAGATTGTCCGGCAACAGAGGTTTGAGACGGAAGGTCACATTGAGGCTCTGATATTCATCCTCTGCCTCTTCCAGACCACTGATGACCAGTACAGGAAGATCCGGCTGCAGGATGCGAAGTTCGCGGACAAATTCGGCGCCACTCATGCCGGGCATGATGTGATCCGTGATAACAAGCTGAATTTCAGAGGGGAAGTCATTATCGCGAAACTGTTGAAGAGCACGCTGAGGATTCAAAATCGGAATGACGAAATACCCGGCGCGCTTAAGTATCGTCTGTCGCGTGGCGGCCTGAATGGCATTGTCGTCAATCAGAAGTACTGTTGCTTCCATCGATGTTTCTATTCCTCTGCGAGAGCGTTCTCTCTGCGATTTGCTGTGTATCTGGAGATTTCCACCTTCAGATGCAAATGTTGCCACAACAGCAGCCCGCAATAGGTTATTTTTACAGGTGCTTCCTACATGAAAAGGCAGTTTCGAACGGAATAAACAGTCAGTCTTGCCAGTAAAACGGGTGATTGCAACGATTTATGCGCTCTGCGAATAAATTGCGGCAGGTGGGAAGAATCTTCGCGGATACCCAGGACAAAGCAGCTTTTTCAAGCCGTTTCGTGTTTATGAGACGCTCCGCAACCCGCTTTATTGGATCTGCCATAAATTATCCCGTAAAGGGAACACCGCGAGACTGTCTCTAGCTCTTCCTGATGTAAGTGCCCCTTCCTTGAGATAATCAGGTTATGAAGCACCGCGTCATTGAACACTATGAACTGGTCCGAAAGCTTGGGGCTGGCGGAAGTGGCGTGGTCTATCTGGCCAACGACACGCAGTTGCAGCGGCCTGTGGTGCTAAAGCTGCTGCAACGCGGCGCGCTGACAGAAGAGCAGATGCGGACCACCTATCTGCGCGAGGCGCGACTGGCTTCAGCGATTGACCATCCTAATGTGTGCTCCATTTATGACGTAGGTGAATCGGACGATGAAGCCTACATCGTGATGCAGTATGTCCCGGGCAAACCTCTGGACAAACTGATTGAGGGCGGACCCGCATCAGTGGAGCTGGTACTGTCCGTCGGTATCCAGATGGCGGACGGTCTGGCAGCGGCGCATTCATTAGGTATTTTTCATCGCGATCTGAAACCGGCGAATGCCATCCTGACCGATGGCGGTTTGGTGAAGATTCTGGATTTTGGCCTGGCGCGGCGCATCAACATGGAAGACGTGGAATTTGATCCGGCGCGTTCGAATCCGCGGACACCTCCGCCGGATGCGAAGTACACGGCGCGCGGCGGCACGCTGGCGTATATGGCTCCGGAACAGTTTGTTACGGGACAATCGTCAGTACAAAGCGATATCTTTGCGCTAGGCGTGGTGCTGTATGAACTGCTGACAGGACGGCATCCATTTCATCGACCGGATGCGCCGGATTTTCAGAGCATCCGTGCGATTCAGTTTGCCGAGCCGCCGTCGATCCGCGGGTTTGCGCCGAATACTCCGGTGGAACTTGAGAGCACCATCCTGCATTGTCTGGAGAAGCAGCCCGCGGCGCGGTTTGCTTCGGCCGTCGAATTGCGCGAGAGTCTGCGCACAATTCTGAAGGCGAATGAGTTGGATTCGCTGGTCGTACCCAGCGCCAGCATGCCTGCGTCAGCTTCGCTGGATTTCAAAACGCCAGAGGAAGAGAAGCGATCGACTGGCTTCCTGTCGATGCTGGCGGAGCGGTTCCGTGAGAGTGGCGGCAATGAACAACAGAACACCATCGTGGTTTTGCCGTTTGTGAACATGGGGCCTGCGAATTCAGCGCCGTTGTATGGGCACGCGTTGGCGGATGCGATCAGTGCAAGATTAGCGCGGATGCAATCGCTCGTGGTGCGTCCTACGAGCGCGCTGATGAATGTTCCGGCGCGGCAGCTTGACCCTTTGAGCATTGGACGAAAGCTGGTGGTGCAATACGTGGTGGCCGGAAGCTTTCTAAAAGGCGAGAGCGGCTTCGACCTGAACTGGCAAATGCTGGATGTTCCCGCGCAGGCAGTACGTGCGGGTGGTTCCATCAATGTTGAGTCATTCGATTTGATTGCCGTACAGAACGAGATCAGCACTGAGATTTTTGGTGCGCTGCGCGGTAGTGGAACTGTTCGCATCGGTTCAGCGGGACGGCAACAGCAGGAACAGCAGCCGCACTCGTTGAATGAAGAGGTTTCAGAGGAGTATCTACAGGCGCGTGCGGTGTTGAGTACATTCATGTCGCGTACAGGTGCACTGGAAGATCTGGAGCGCGCCCGCAAGTTGTTTGAAGACGTGACGCTGCGTGATCCCTCGTACGCCGCAGCCTGGACCGGTCTTGGCGTGACGCATCTGCAATACGCACGGCATGGGTTGGGTGGACAGATGCATCTTCTGGAGACGCGGCGTGCTCTGGATAAGGCATTGTCGTTGGATCCTGCGTCCGTTGAGGCGAACCTGTATCGCGTGTACATGCTGCTGTCGCGCGGTGAGAAGGAAAGCGCACGTCATGGCATTGCGCACTTGTTGCAGACAGCGGGCAATGACTGGAACGTGCATCGCGTGGCCGGCATGACTCTGCGAAGTGATGGTCAATATGCGGAAGCGCTGCGCGAGTTTGGCATTGCTCTGCAACAGAACCCAGCAGATGCAGCCGTGATCTATAACCATCGCGCACGCGTGCTGCAGTATCAGAATCAGTTGGAACTGGCCGACGACGAGCTGGAAAAGGGACTCGCACTGGAGCCGAAGCAGCCTCTGCTGCGGATTTCGCGCGGCTATCAGTTGATGCGATTGGGACGACTCTCCGAGGCGATTGATGCACTGGAAGAAGTGATTGCCGAAGACGCCACCATGCGCATTGTGTTCCCAACGATTGCCATGTGCTACGTACAGCTTGGCGATCGCGAAAAAGCGGCGACCTTTATCGTGGATGAGACGATGGCCGCGGCAGAAGCTGACAGCGAGATGGCGTATCGGTTGGCCACGTACTTCGCCGTGGATGGTGAAGCGGGCGAAGCGCTGCACTGGCTGCGTCGCGCCGTGTACCTGGGCAATGAAAACTATCCGTGGTTTGTTATCAACCCGGCGTGGGCCAAGCTGCAGGGCAACAGCGATTTCGAGTTAATCCTGAATGATCTGAAGAAGATATTCAAGCGCAACACGAAAACCTGGAAGCGGCTGCTGGGGCAGTTGGCGCGCTAAAGCAAAACGCCAATTCTTATTGCCTGGAGCTGCGTCTACTGAAGCCGAGCCACAGAACAAAAACGCTGAGTTGCAGCAGCAGCACCAGTTGAATGGTCGTCCATGTGTTGGGCTTGCCTGCAGCAGCGGGCGTGAGTGCAAACATGAGCACGACGAGCACGACGAGCGCAGCAAAGATGGCTTTGCGCCCGTAATCCGGGGCGGTGAAAACGGCGTTCGCAAACCGCTGGTACGGCTGTGGCTTTTGCGGAACGCGTGCCATGACGCGTGTGGCGAAATCCTGCGGCGCAGTAATTTGCGGTGACGTTTCCAAAGCACGGACTAGAGCGGTGTTCCGTTCGTCCTGAGTGTCCTGAGCGTCGTTCGTCATTGCCATCCCCCTTTCCGTTCCAGTGCTGTTCGTAGCTTATTCCTGCCGCGGTGCAGATGTGTTCGGACGGTACCGATGGGAAGTCGTAACGACTCGGCAATCTGCTGATAGCTCCGCTCCTCCTGATGATAGAGGACGATGATAGAGCGCTCGACCGCGCTGAGTTTCCCCATTTCTTCTTCGACACGCAACTGTAGTTCGCGCGTTGCCAGTTCCTGTTCGGCGTTTAGCGACGGATGATGCAGGCGATCTTCCCAGCCACTGGTTTCGTCAGAGATGGAAGTCTGGCGCTGATCGATGCGTTTACGGCGCTTCCATTCGTCCTGTGCCACATTAACGACGATGCGGTGCAGATACGTGGTGAGAAGTGCTTCGCCGCGAAAGGACGGTAACGCGCGATAAAGCCGAAGGAAGACTTCCTGTGCCAGATCATCCACGTTTTCTCGCGATCCGGTGAGGCGGACAAGCATACGAAACACCATGTCCTGATGTTGCGTGACAACCTGCTCGAAGCTGGCTTGATCGTTCAAGTGAGGGTAAGACCGTGGCGGGCTGCAAAAGTTTCAGAAAAGATTTTGAAACTCACTGTGTGCGCTTCAGTCTAACGCCGGCGAAAAGGAGAAACACCCCATGAATGCTTTTGATAGTCCCTTTGTAGTCCCAGTCGCCGGTTGTGTGATGATTTTGGGTCTTGGTGTCGCCGGTATCTATTCAGAGATTCGCAATAAGGAGTTGCGTTCGCAGGAGCGTGTGGCCATGTTGCAGCGCGGTGTGCCGCTTGCGGACATTGAGCGCATGATGGTGCAAAACGTTGAGAACGAGAAGAGGGTCCGCGATCCATTGCGCAGTCTTGCCATCGCTCGTCGCACTGCGATGGTGCTGCTCTCGGCGGGCGTTGGTCTTGTGGCGTTTGGTGTGATGCTGGATCTGATTCTTCAGGTTCGCGAAACGCTTGTGGTCTGCGGCGTTGGCGTCATCAATCTGTGCATTGGCTTAGGCTTCCTCATCGACTACAACATGCAGAAGCGCGAACTTTCGCGCTTCGGCATGGAAGTGGATTCAGAAGCCTCACTATAAATTCCAGCCGTTAGTTGGTTGGCACGAAAGCCTTTTCCGATATGCCGGAATTTGCCGCAGGCGACGCGGATGCCGTTGCTGCTATCGGTGCCGACGGAGACAGGGGCTGCGCCGGAGCCGATGCGAAGTTCATACGGCTAAGGTCCATGGGCTCTGTCAGGCTGAGAACCACCTGCGTTCCTTCTGGCAGATGCGCCTGGCGATCCTGTTTCAGCCATACCGCCGTACCAAGACCTGCTCCCACTCCTGCTCCAATTAATGCACCCGCTGGGCCGCCAATGATACCACCTGCGGCTGCTGCGCCACCCGTAGTAAGGGACATGGCTGCAAGTGTTCCACCTACGTGGTCCTTGCGAAGGACGTTGCCTTCGCCATCGATGCGAGTATTTGCAAACTGATCTGTATCGACGACCTGCGCGTGCAAGGGGAGACGCGTGCCATCCGGCAGAATAATGGTGTCCATCTGAAGATGAATCAAAGCGGTGCCGCGGATGCGTTTGCCGCCGCGAATCTGCGTGACTCGACCTTCCACAATGGAGCCCTGCGGAATAACGACGCGTCCATCATTCTGAATGTTCTCGGTCAGTTCGCCGCGGAAAGGCGTGTTGGGCTGGGTGGATGCCGTGTCGATGGCGCTGTCGAGTGTGACGTGCAACGAGGTTCCCTCTGGAAGTTCGTTGGGGCGACGCGGTACCTCAGTGACAATGCCGGCGTCGGGGTCTGGCTGCGGCACACGCTGACGCAGCACGGGCGTTCCACCGTAGGGTTTGTAGTCACCGTACGTTTCGGCGGCAGAAGGCTTGGACTGGGGCGTGGATTCTGCCGGTGCGGCTGCGGCAACAGGAGCCGGCTGCGCTACCTGAGGAATGTCCTGCACGTTCTCGGACGGATTGGACACGCCGGACTGTTGTGCAAACGCATTGCCCGCAAGCACTGCGGCAAAAGCAAGGGCGATGGGCATCTTCATCGGGATACAACTCCTCGTTGGTTCTTCTACAAACTCTGCAGCCACGCATATTCAAGGCTAGAAGAGTAGACGTGATTGTGGTGCATTCATCTTGCGGGCTGAATCCAGAGGGTAAACGCGAAGTTTCAGGGGAAGGCGTACACGAAAGTTACCGCTTTCCTTTGCTAAAATGACCCGGGAGCGTAGGCTTGGTTGCGCATTGCACGGGCCTTATTGCTTCGACGAAATTTTCTTCTTTTAGACACCATGGCAGAAATTCTGGAGACGATACTTGGCACGAGCGGAAGCCGCATCGCCGTGGATCGTCGTCCCAAGCTGAATGAACGGCTGCAACATCGCATCCTCGCGCCCCAAACGGCCGAAGGGAAAGGCAACATGACTGAAATCATTGCAATTAAGGCGCGGGAGATTCTGGACAGCCGCGGTAATCCGACCGTAGAAGCCGACGTGATCCTGTCCGGCGGAGCCATTGGCCGTGCGGCGGTTCCCAGCGGCGCCAGCACCGGCGAACACGAGGCCGTGGAGCTGCGTGACGGTGACAAGGAAGTCTATCTGGGCAAGGGCGTGATGCAGGCCGTGGAGAACGTCGAAAGCGCCATCGCGCCAGAACTGTCTGGTATTGACGCGACGAATCAGCGCCTGATTGACGCCACCATGTTGCAATTGGATGGCACGCCGAATAAGGGCAATCTTGGCGCGAATGCGATTCTGGCTGTTTCCATGGCCACCGCGCGCGCTGCTGCGAATGCGCTGAAGCTCCCGCTGTATCGCTACCTGGGAGGCGTGAATGCCTGCCTGTTGCCCACGCCGATGATGAACATCATCAACGGTGGCGCGCACGCCGACAACAACGTGGACTTTCAGGAGTTCATGATCATGCCGGTAGGCGCTGAGAGCTTCTCTGATGCGCTGCGCTGGGGTACTGAGGTCTTTCACACGCTGAAGGGCGTGCTGAAGAAGAAGGGTTACAACACGGCTGTTGGCGATGAGGGCGGATTTGCGCCATCGCTGAAGTCGAATGTGGAAGCGATCGACGTGATTCTGGAAGCGATCCAGATTGCGGGCTTTGAGGCTGGTGAGGACATCGTCCTGGCTCTCGATCCTGCTTCGAGCGAGTTTTACAACAAGGAATCGGGCAAGTACATCTTTAAGAAGTCGGACAAGAGCGAGAAGACGTCGGCCGAAATGGCTGCGTTCTGGGCTGACTGGGTTCGCCAGTATCCCATCGTTTCGATTGAAGACGGCCTCGCGGAAGATGACTGGAACGGATGGAAGATTCTTACCGAAGAGATTGGCGACCGTTGCCAGCTTGTGGGTGATGACCTGTTCGTGACGAACACGAAGCGTCTGCGCGAAGGCATTGAGAAGGGCGTTGGTAACTCGATCCTGATCAAGGTGAACCAGATCGGAACCATCACGGAGACGCTGGAATCGATTGAGCTGGCGCGTCGGTATGGCTACACGGCGATCATTTCGCACCGTTCAGGTGAGACGGAAGATACCTTCATTGCTGACCTGGCAGTGGGTACGGGCGCTGGCCAGATCAAGACCGGCTCGCTGTCGCGTACGGACCGCATTGCCAAGTACAACCAGCTTCTGCGCATTGAAGAAGAACTGGGCCAGGGCGCGGAGTATCTGGGCATTGAAACCATTAACTGCGAGTAACTTCTGCAGTTTTAACGGAACAACGAGAGCGAACGCAGCGCCGCAGCGAATCCGCCGCGTCCGCTGCGTTCGTTCTTTCAGCAACGAATAAGGAAAGGTAGCCTCATGTCCCGCCGTAAACCTCTTGTACTTACCATTCTTGACGGCTGGGGTATTCGCTCCGAGACGCATGGTAATGCCATTGCCATGGCGCGCAAACCGACATATGACATGTTGCTGCGCGAGTATCCGAACACCATCATTCGCGCCAGCGATCATTATGTTGGTCTGCCGGATGGACAGATGGGCAATAGCGAAGTGGGCCATCTGAATCTGGGCGCTGGTCGCGTGGTGCGCATGGATATTGTGCGAATCGATTCGTTAATTGAGTCGGGCGAGTTCTTTGAATTGCCCTTGCTGGTCAATGGAATCAAGGAAGCGATGGAGCGTGGGCGCGCCGTTCATTTCCTCGGCTTGTTGAGTGATGGCGGTGTGCACTCGCATCAGCGGCACCTGTATGCGTTGTTAAAGTTATGCGCAAAGCTGGGTGCGAAGGATGTGTTTGTCCATGCGTTTTTGGACGGGCGCGACACCATGCCGACTTCCGGCGCGGGGTACGTCGATGCGCTGCAGCAGAAGATTCGCGAGATTGGTGTTGGCAAGCTGGCATCGTGCAGTGGCCGTTACTACGCGATGGATCGTGATTTGAAGTGGGACCGCGAAGCCAAGGCGTTCGACGCCATGGTGAAGGGCAATGCGGAAGGTGGCACCGCGACCGATGCTGCCGCAAAGATTCGCCAGAACTACAACAACGGTGTGACCGACGAGTTCACCATTCCGTTTGTGTGCGTGGATGAAACGGGTAAGCCCGTTGGAACCATTGGCGATGAGGATCTGTGCATCTGCTTTAACTACCGCAGTGACCGTGTACGGCAGGTTACGCGTGTACTGGCGCGCAATGTTGAGGGCGGCCTGACGAAGTCGAATGCGCTTGATCTGCCCAAGGCGGATGAACTTGACCTTGAGATTCCTCGCAACTCTGCACCGAAGAACATTCGCTACATCACCATGACGCAGTACGATCCGAAGTTCACGTTGCCGATGGTGATTCTGCCGGAGAGCATGGATAATCTGCTGGCTAACGTGATGGCGAACAATGAACTGCGCAACCTGCGAGTGGCCGAGACAGAGAAGTACGCGCATGTGACGTACTTCTTCAACGGCGGCATTGAGAAGCCGTTCGCGGGCGAAGAGCGTGAGGTGGTGCAGTCGCAGAAGGTGGCGACGTATGACCTGGCTCCGGAGATGAGCGCGCGTGGCATCTGCGACGTGGTGCTGAAGGCGATTGATGACACCGCGTTTGATGTCGTCGTCGTCAACTTTGCCAATGCGGACATGGTGGGTCACAGCGGCAAGATGGAGCCGACCATCAAGGGCGTGGAAACTGTCGATGCTTGCCTGGGTGAGATCTATGCGTCGCTGAAGCGCAACGGCGGTTCGTGGCTCATCACAGCAGATCATGGCAACGCGGAGTTGCTGATCGATCCGGTGACGGGCGGACCGCACACGGCGCACACAACGAATCCGGTGCCGCTGATTGCAGTCACAGAAGCAGGGAAGTCGTTCTCATTGCGTGAAGGCGGTTCGCTGCGGGATATCTCGCCGACCATGCTGGGCATGCTTGGAATGCAATTGCCGAAGGAGATGACCGGTGGCGATCTGCGAGTATTTCCGAAGCTGTAGTGTTATGAGATAGAAAACAGAAGAGGCCGGATGCATCTGCATCCGGCCTCTTGCTTAAATCAAGTTAGTTAACTTAACGAACAACCTGCTGAAAGAGCGGGGAGCTTAACAGCTCCGAGAACTGCGTGTCGTTGGCGGCATAGGAAACCTGCAGCGTACCCGAGTTGGAGTCGATGTTGGTTTCCTTCATCGCGGACTTCTCCAACTGCGAACCCTGCGACTGCTTCATCAAAGCCATACCCTTCATCAGGGTTGCGGCAGTGGCTGCGGTCATGGTGTCGCTCATGACAACGGCCATGTCGAACTTAATGCCGTTCGAGAAGTCCATGGTGTAACGCGAGCTTTTCATGCGATTCTTCACCGTGTCGTAGTCGGTGAGGGAAGCGGCATCGCCCAGAACGCTACGCATCATGGTCTGCGTGCCCTTCTGATCGAGCAGGCTCCAGATCGCACGCTGGTCCACGATGTTCATCTCGGTCATCATGTCGCTGTTTTCCAGGATGTTGGAGGCGAGACCGTCGCGGCAGTCCAAACCGGCCTTCACGGCCGCGCTGTCGCCAAAGATCATGGTGGTCTGGTTGAGGAAGACCACGCTCATACCAGCGGCGCCCATCGGGTACACATTGTAGTTACGCACCGGGGTAGACTTGGTCTTTTGCTTCGTCCAATTCGCCTGAATGGCCGCGGTGTTGAACTGGCCCTGAGCCACGCCCAGGGTGCGCGTGTTGTTGCTGTTGCCGCTGCTGCCGATGCGAAATGCCGCAAAAGCGAGCGTTTCGGTATCGCGATCCACCTTAAGGCCGCTGGTCTTCAGCGCCGTCTCCAGGCGTACCAGTTCCGGCGGCATAATGCGCTGCTTCAGATTCATGGCCGCAGGCGAGGCCTGCATGGAGCGGTAATCCACCACGATCAACTGCTGAATATCCTTGGGGATAGACGCCTTCGCATCGCCGCTTAACTGCGCCGCATGCGCCGCTCCTGCGGTTAGAACCGCAACCAATCCCATCAGCACTGTCCGTGCGATCTTCATTGCCAACTGCCTCCGTACCACTACTTCTCTTATTTTAGACGTGCGCCGCGGGAACGGCTTCCGGCCACGGGAGGGGCCGAGACAGCTTCCGTTCCAGCACTTTTTCGTCTGGGTGGAACTCACTGGTTTGACGCAGCCATTCGGGTAGCGTTTCACGTGCAATAATGGGGGCGCAGGCGGCTTCCGGGATCAGGCCAATAAGTTCGCCCTCTGCCGTGGCGATACCCATCCGTGCGGCGACACGGCATACTGCGGCATGGACCCGCTCGACCGGAGAGGCGTGGAAGTCCGTAATGTTCATAGAAACCTGAGCGCGATCACCCACAAGCACTCCCATGGCCTTTACGCCCACCATGCCACCGCTGGATGCGCGCACTTCTTTTGCGATGGCGCGGGCGGCGTGTAGGTCTGCGCTCTCCAAAAAAATGTTGTAGGCGATGAGGAACTGGCGAGCTCCCACGGCAACGGCCCCGGCAGAAGGATGGAGTTCACCGAGACCGACGTCGGGATGGCGTGAGGAGTCACGCCGGACGGCCTCCCGGATACCTTCAAACTGGCCGCGGCGCACTTCTTCAAGACGCATGCGGTCAGGCCGCATGGCTGCTGCTTCGTAAAAATACACAGGAACGCCAAAGCGCCGCCAGATTTCAAGGCCTGCATGATGGGCAAGCGCCGCACATTGACCAAGGGAGTAATGGGCCACAGGAACAAAGGGAACCACGTCCGCGGCGCCGATGCGGGGATGTACGCCTGCCTGCTTGGTCAGATCGATGAGCTGGGCAGCGCGTCCTACGCCACGTATGGCCGACTCGGCAACAGCTTCCGGCGATCCTGCAATCGTGACGACGCTACGGTTGTGCGTCGCGTCCATGGACCAGTCCAGCAGGCTTACACCGAAGACCTTCATGGACTGCACAATCTCACGCACAATGCGCTCGTTCCGTCCCTCAGAAAAGTTCGGAACACACTCGACGATCGGTTCGGTCGTCGCGGGGGAGGCTGCTTCGTACTGCTCTTCTTCCATCACTTCGAAACTTCTACATCCTGACTATTTCTTCCACCACGTGTATCCGATGGAGAACTGCACGCTGGCATTCACGCCAGGGTTGCGGTCTCCAAGAGAGGCCGATGAGATGTGAACTGCGTTGGCCCCGAAATCAAGCGAACGGTTGGGCTGCAGAAAGTAATGGAGGCCAACCCCACCCTGCGGGGTGAAGTTCCAGACACTGGCGTCAGAGTTTGGTCCCATGTTCTGCAGATTCACTTCGCCCTGACCATACGCCGGATACTTATGGTTCGTCCACAGCACGCCACCCGCTGCCTGCGCCCAGGGCATGATCCTGTGACCATGCGTAAAGTTCCAGCGCAGAATGATGGGTGTGACGGAGACACCGTGGAAGGTGCCGCCCACGGTATACGGACCTACGCAATTGAAGACGTTGGGGTTAGGTGTCCCCGTGCAGGAGTAGCGCTGAAAGGTGGGTGTGTTCGACTGCCAGTAGGGAAACACCTCGACCGCATATTCAAAGTTGCCCTTGAAGAGGCCGCTGCCGTATTCGGGCGTGATCACCTTGCCCAAATGGCCACCTGCCATGAAGAACTGGAAGCCATCACGTTCGTCGGTGATGCCTTTACCGCCCTGGAAGATTACGCCCATCTCCCACGGGGTGTGTTTCGCCGTCGCGCTTACCGGCGATTCATTGGCCGTCATCTGACCGAGTGCCGCAAGGGGAAACAGTCCCGCTACCGCTGCAAGAACCAAACGTTTTACCTGGGACATTCCACTCCTTCTTCCGGTGACAGAGCAAAGCCGCCGGTATACGGCGGCCGTTTGCCCTCTGTGTTTTTCAAGCGATTTACGCGGTGACCGCAGCTTCATCCATGTCGAAGTTGCTGTAGACGTTCTGTGAATCGTCCAGATCTTCCAGCACCTCCAGCAGACGCATCATGGCGTTTGCCTGAGAGCCTTCCAGCTTCTGGTAGGTACTGGGAATCATGGTGACTTCAGCGTGTTCGGGCTTGAAACCAGCCTTTTCGATGGCTTCCTTCACCGTAACGAAGTCCTTGGGCGTGGTGTAAATTTCCCAGTTCTCGCCTTCATCGTTCAGGTCGTCTGCACCTGCTTCCAGAACCACTTCCGTCAACTTCTCTTCGTCTGCACCATCCTTGGCAATGACGATGATGCCCTTCTTCGAGAACATGTAGCCAACCGAGCCGGTTTCACCCAGGTTGCCACCGTTCTTGCTGAAGGCATGGCGGATTTCGCTGACGGCGCGATTGCGGTTGTCGGTGAGCACCTCCACGATGACAGCAACGCCGCCAGGGCCGTAGCCTTCGAAGGTGATCTCCTCGTAGGTGAGGCCTTCAATTTCGCCCGTGCCGCGCTGGGTGGCGCGCTTGATGTTGTCGGCCGGCATGTTCTCAGCCTTGGCTGCCAGGATGGCAGTACGCAGACGCGGATTGCCGTCGGGATCGCCGCCGCCCTGCTTTGCTGCTACCGTGATTTCCTTGATCAGACGGGTGAAGACCTTGCCACGCTTGGCGTCGGCTGCGCCCTTCTTATGCTTGATGGTTGCCCATTTTGAGTGGCCTGACATGGAACAAAACCCTACTCTTTCCTATGATTCAACGCGCTCCGCCAGAAGTGGAGCGCAACAGGGAAAGTATAGCAAGCCGCACAGTTATTGCACCTGTGCAGGTATATCCACAGGAGCTTCCTTCGCAGCGGCCAGTATGGGGCGCAAATCGAGGGGACGCGTGATCATGCGGATGTTGCCGTCGGCATCCAGCGGCCACTCTTCTTTGGGCCGATCCCAATAGAGTTCCACTCCGTTGCTGTCAGGATCAGCGAGATAGATGGCTTCGCTGACGCCGTGGTCGGAGGCTCCGTGAATGGTGATGCCTGCGTTCAAGAGACGCTGTAGAGCTTTGCCCAGTTCCGCACGCGTGGGATACAGAATGGCGAGGTGATACAGGCCGGTGGTGCCTGCCGCAGGTGGTTGTCCTCCCTGACTTTCCCATGTGTTCAGGCCAATGTGATGGTGGTATCCGCCAGCAGAGACAAACGCGGCGCTGCTGCCGAAACGCTGCACGATTTCGAAGCCAAGTACCTCGTGATAGAACCACAGGGCGCGATCCAGATCCGCCACCTTCAGGTGAACATGACCAATGCGCACGCCGGGATGAATTGCGTCACTCATGTGCCTTTAGATGATTTGACGTCGAAATGGATGCGGGTTGTGCGTTCTGGCGTTATAACGGTGCATCTAAGTTAGTCAGATAGTTTGGTCAGGTATTGCTGCTACATCTTGCATGGGGTTTCTGCTTTGAAGCGCATTTCCATAGTTGTTCTGTTGCTGATACTCCTCGTTGGAGGTGCGTGGTATGCGTACGTCGCCTTCTCCGTGGACGACGACACGCCGGATACTCCGCTGGCACAGATTCCACTCACGTTTGACGACCAGGTGGCCATGGCAAACCTTGCCTGCGGAGGCCATGCCAGCGTGGATGCGAAAAAAGTGATCGTATGCAGGACGTGTCCTCCGGGATCTGATTTTGCAGGGGAGAGCAGTGGGCCGGATGAAGGATGGAGCAACGGCGGCGTGCTGACCGGGAGTTTTACGGCACCCGGTATGCAGGAAGCGCTGATGCGGGCTTCAGGATGCGAATCACACGCGAATAACATGGGCGGCGATTTTCTCTTTCGCAGGAACGGAAGCAAGTGGTCGCTGATTCGTTATGCGAAGTCCGCCATTGCGGATGACAAATGCCTGAAGGCGCTGTGGGGAGAGGGCAGGGATGCCGTGATCTGTGAGAGCGCCGATATCCATCAGGGGATTGCCAGCAGTGGTGTGCAGTTGATGACGTTCGACGCAGCACCGCCATCGCCGCCTAAAGACAAGGAAATCTACCGGAAAGTGAACTTTGTCGTTACAGAGGATGGCAGCGGGAACTGCGGTTTTCCCATGGGGAATCCGCAGCAGACAATGCAATTCGACAAAGTGGATCGTGCGTACCTGGTGCCTACCAATACAAGCCGGCCGAACGTGATCGTGAAGGTAACGCTGGCACGCGCAAAAGCTGGCAAACGGGGCGTGGCGACTTGTCCTGCCGCGCAACCGCAGAGCTATACCGTGACATGGAAAAACCTCGGCGACCATTTTGAGGCCGCCGAGGGGTATGTTGGATTGGCTGCGCGAGCCGAAGATCCTTGTTGCGATCTGATGGTGGCGTCGCGCGTGGAACCGATCCGCTACTAAAAAATCTCTGGTGCGAACAGCTCGTCGTAGGTTTCGCGACGGCGGATCAGGCGTGCGTTGCCGTCTTCGATCAGCACCTCTGCCGGACGGACCCGCGTGTTGTAGTTGGAGCTTAATGAGAGGCCGTAAGCTCCGGCATCGAGGATGGCGATGAGGTCGCCCTGTTCTGTCTGTTGCAGGGCGCGCGAACGGGCAAAGAAGTCGCCGCTTTCGCATACCGGGCCTACGATGTCCGCTTCTTCGGTTGCCGCAGCTTCGTTGCGAACGACAGGCACAATCTCGTGGTGTGCCTGGTAGAGCGCTGGACGAATCAGGTCGTTCATTGCGGCGTCGACAATGGTGAATTTCTTGTCGCCGTTGGCCTTGCGATATAGCACACGTGTTATCAGTGCGCCTGCCTGACCGACGAGGAAGCGTCCCGGTTCCAGCAACAGATGCACGTCCATGCTGCCGAGTGCGGACTGCAGCGCCGCAGCATACTTCTGCACCTGCTGAGCCGCATCGAAGGTCTTGTCGCCGTACTCAATGCCGAGGCCGCCACCCGCGTCGACGTTGCGGATATTGTGGCCGTCTGCGCGAAGTTCACGGACGAGGTTCAGTGTCTTCTCAAGGGCTTCCGCGAATGGTTCCACTTGGCGAATCTGCGAACCGATATGGACGCTGACGCCTGTGGCTTCAATGGAAGGGAACTGCGCTGCGCGGGTATACACGGCACGGGCCAGTTGAATGCCGATGCCAAACTTGTGTGCACTGAGGCCGGTAGAGATGTAGGGATGTGTCTCTGCGGAAACATCGGGGTTCACGCGCAGAGCGATGCGTGCTTTTTTCCCCAGGGCAGCGGCACGTGATGCCAGCAACTCGAGTTCCGGTTCGCTTTCCACATTGAACTGCAGGATGTCTGCGGCGAGTGCGGCGTCCATCTCTTCAGCGATTTTTCCTACGCCAGAGAAGACGACACGCGATGCGACTTCCGGTCCGCCTGCCTTAAGTACGCGGGCAAGTTCACCACCGCTGACAATGTCAAAGCCGCATCCCTGCGCAGCAAGCATCTTGAGAATGGCAAGTGAGGAGTTCGCTTTCACCGCATAGCAAACGGTATGCGGTGTACCAGCGAAGGAGCTTTGAAACAGTCCGGCGCGGTCGGAGATCTGTTTTGCGGAATACACATACAACGGCGTGCCAAAGGTGTCGGCCAGCCCTGCTACATCAACGCCATCACATACGAGTCTCTGCCCGGAGTAGGCAAACGGTCTTCCCTGATCCATAGCTTCCAGAGTAACCGCTTGCAGCCTCTTACGAGGTTGCAGGCGGTTCTGCAGGAGGTGTGGGGGGTGTGTTTCCCGGATAAGGCTGTGTGTACTGCGGCGGGTAATTCGCCGGTGGGGGCGGAGGCGGATATTGGCCGGGATACGGATAGCTCATGCCAAGCGGTTCTTCTGGAATGACAATCCAGCACACGACATATGCCAGAAGGCCACCGCCACCGAAGAGCACCAACAACACAAGGATCAGTCGAACGGTGGTGGGGTCCCATCCATAGGAACGGGCAAATGCAGCACAGACACCAGCAACCTTGCGGTCATAACGAGGACGAATCAAAGGACCGTACATGACGAAAACCCTCCCTTATGCGGCGTGTGGCTATTCTGCCACTAAGTGAGCCGTTGGGGAAGATTACGCAACAGATAGGTCTCTGGTTCCGTAACGTTTGCGCGCGAAACGCTAACCGCCACTGTAGGGCGACTTCATATATTTGCGCGCTGCATCTGCCTGTGTTTGATCGCCGCCGGGAGCGGCAGCTTTCTGATACTGGGCCACAGCTTCATCGCGGCGGCCAAGTTTATCCAGCATCATGCCCGCGTTCAGGTTGGCGCGTTTGCGCATCCAGTCGCTGCAGTTGGGTTGATTCGCAGCGTTGAGATAGCTGGTGGCTGCATCCTGCACCTGGCCTTGTCCACGCTGCGTTTCCGCAAGGCCGAACCATGCAAGCTGCAGCCTTGGCTCAATGAAGTAACCCGGCTTTTCTGCGTCAGCAAGAACAGTTTTGTAGATGGCGATGGCTTGTGGGCCGTGGCCGGCATCCTTCATCAGGTTGGCTTCTTCCAGGCGGAAGAGGAAGTCATGTGGGTACTTTTGAGCCAGCTTCTGCGATACGGCGGAGGCCTCGTTGTATCGCTGATCGTGGCGCAAAAAGAGCGACAATGCCGTCTGCGATTCCACGCTGGTGACGGTGCCGTGCGCAGCGGATTCACGCAGCAGGTTAAGCCCCTCTTCCTTATTGCCACCAATGCCCGCAATGCCCACCAGAATGCGCACAAAGCGCGGCAGGCTGGCTACCGCGAATTTCTGAATACCGACGGCCATTTTCGCGTCGGCATAGTTCGGATCAAAACGGAGAACCTGTTCACTGTCATTACGCGCAGAGAGCCCCTGACGAGCTGCGCCGGTAAAGCTATGATCGGCAAGTGTCATCCACGCCGCGTGCATGCCTTTGGCATAACCCCGCGCAAAATAGGCGTCTTTGTCGTTGGGATTCGCTTTAATGCGTGCGTCGGCAAGGCTGATGGCGCGGTCTGTTAGATCATCGATGTGTTTGCGGGTGCTCTCCGGTATATCTGACTTGTGACCGGAGCTGAGGAAGTGCTCGCGCGCGTAATAGGTGGTATCGAGCAGATCCTGCCGATAAAGTTCGCGGAAGATGGTATCCATCAGGATATAGCCTGCGGCCATGGGATCCTGTGGATGTTCACGCTGGACGGCCTCGAAGCGCTGCATGGCACCTTCGTAATCCAGGATGTAGAAATGCTGAAATCCATCGCGTACCGTGGGGTCGTTGTTCAGGGGATACGTGTTCTGCGCGGTTGCGGCGCCAAGTAGCACGAGGGAACCCAATGCCGTAGCCAGGAACTTCGTTCGGATCGTCACAGAGAGGTAGACGCAGATTGGATGCTTCCGGCTGCGTGCGATCTCTAATGATTGACGGGTCTCTTGCGACGGCATATTTTTATTCGCACCTTTGGGAGATATTGAAAAATGACACGCGGTGAACTTCTCCACCTGCTGATCGGACAGGGACGAATCCAGGGATTCGAGTTCCGCCGGTGGTTTGTGCAGAATACCGGAGAGACGTGGAGTGGTTATCCCGAAGCCCTTCAATGGCTGACAAAAGGCAAACGTTCGCACATGCTTTTGTTCTCTCACGAGTTCGCCAAGCACTTCTTCCAGAGCGGGAGACGTATCCAATACGTGGTGGAACCGCAGACTTTTGAGCGGGTCACGGCCGACGGACGCAGTCTCACGGTGAATCGCAAGGCGCACCTGCGCCATTCCAGCAGGGACGATGTGTGGCGCTTCCATTTGCGCGAGATGGCGGCCCGGGCAGAGCCACTGCATTACATCCGGCGATTTCTGATTACAGAAGAAACCATCGCAGCGGTATCGCGGCCTCCCGTTCAAGCTTCCGACGAAGATAATTACGACAACGAGAACCTGATCCGCGACATCGCATGAAGCGGGTCTGCAGCAGCTATTTGGCAGAGATGCCCAGTTCGGTCAGCGCATGTCGCGATGCTTTATCGTGGTCCCCACCGGGGTCCAGCTTCAGGCATTCCTGATAGTTGGCCACGGCTTCCTCGCGATGCTTGAGCTTTGAGGCGGCTTCGGCCAGGTAGAAGCGCGCGTCGGGATCTTCGGGATCGTAACTGACGGCGTCCTTGAAACGCAGATACGCTCCCTGCGTGTTGCCGGTGTCCATGTAATATTTGCCAACCTTCAAGTCGTCTGGGACGCGCGTCTTGTCCAGCTTTTCGCGAATGATTTCGATGTTGTCCTTTGCACCGTAGTTCTTCAGGGGAGCCGATTTTACTGGTGCATTGGGCGCTTCGGTGGTCGGCGCTACATCGCTGTCGTCATCTGCCGAACTGGAACTACTGCTGCTGGAACCGGAGCTTGAACTGGAACCTGCCGCGTCATCGCCGCGCGGAATGCGCATAGGCTTTTCCGACTCGGCGGGAGGGTCGGGGACGGGGTCGGTGGGCATCTGCGGCAAGCCATTCTGCTTTGGTGCCTGAGCAGGCGGCGCGGCGGGTGTTCCGTCAGCATTATCGCCGTGTTTGGAATCTTCCGTCGGAAAAGGGAACTGGTCGGGCATCGACTGTGACTGGCCGGACGTGTCCGATGAAGACTGGGCGTTATTGCAGGCGGTGTCTTTTGGCTTGCACTTCTTCGCAGGTTTTGTGTCTTGCTGCGCGACGGCCATGCTGCAGCAGAGCATTGCGGCGGCAAGCGGAAGAAAACGGCGGATGGAGGCGCAGCGGAACATAGTCTGTCACCAGCTTAGACGCAGGCGGTGCGGAAGTGCATCTGTATCCGCACCGGCAATTGCCGTATACTCGCGCAACAATGTTCCCACGGTTGATCCTTCGTTCCTCGCCGGTCCACGGCTGCGGCTGTTACACCCTTGACCCCATTCGCAGCGGCGCCCACGTGGCGGAATACGACGGCCCTCGTATGACCAAGGCCGAGGCCGACGAACGCTATGCTGACCGCGACATCACTTATCTCTTCGGCGTGCAGGACCGCGATACGGTCATCGACGGCTTCGGTACGGCCATGTTCATCAACCACTGCTGCGAGCCGAACTGCCAGACAGAAGAGGATGAAGAGGGACGCGTTTACATCCTGGCGCTGCGGAACATCGCCGCCGGTGAGGAACTGACCTACGAGTACCACCTCTACGATTCCGACGAAGACGACCAGCCCTGCTACTGCAACACGGACGCCTGCCGGGGAACCATGTTCAGCGAGGCCGAAGTCCGTCGGCGGAAGAAGCTGGGACTGCCCATGACACTGAAGAAGAAATCACGCAAATAGCCCCATTTGTTATTCTCGCAAAGAGGGATGCCATGAAATTCCACGTGAAAATTGAGCAGGATGAAGATGGCTTTTTTCTTGCTTCGGTTCCAGCGTTGCCAGGTTGTTACTCAGATGGCAAAACTGAAGAAGAGGCCCATAGAAACATCCAGGAGGCAATGGAGCTTTGGCTGGAGGCCGAAGATGCTAAGGCTGTAGCCGCTTTACCGGAGGCAGAGCGAAAGATTCTGGTCGAGATCGCTCCTAGACTTCTGGAAGCAGAAGCCGCCTGATGGGGACGTTGGCGAATATTTCCACCGATGAAGCCATAAAGGTTTTCAAAAAGCTCGGATGGGATTTTGATCGCAAAAGAGGAAGCCATATCGTCCTTGTAAAGAGTGGTGCGAAGAATTTGGTCCTTCCGGAACGTAAGGAAATGAGGCCAGGAACACTCCGGGGTCTTATCCGCGATGCTGAGATCACCGTCGATGAGTTTCTGGCCCTCCACTAAATCCACCGCCTGACCCGATACACTAAGCCTGACATGTCGTATCAGGTTCTTGCCCGCAAATATCGTCCGCAACGCTTCGCTGATGTGGCGGGGCAGGACCACGTCACCCGAACGCTCCAGAATGCCCTGGAACAAGGCCGCATTGCGCATGGCTACATCTTCAGCGGACATCGCGGTATCGGTAAGACGACCATCGCACGCATCCTGGCTTGTGCGCTGAACTGTCGTAATGCGATTGGTTCGCCTGAGCGCCCCACACCGGAGCCTTGCCTGAAGTGCGATGCCTGCCTGGAAATTCGCGCAGGCAACGCCGTGGACGTCATTGAAATCGACGCCGCGACGAATCGTGGTATCGACGAGATACGTGAACTGCGCGATGCCGCGCGGTATCGCCCCGCGCGTGATCGCTTCAAGATTTACATCCTTGACGAAGCGCACCAGATCACCGATGCCGCCTTTAATGCGTTGCTGAAGACGCTGGAGGAGCCACCCGATCACATCGTCTTCATGATGGCGACGACGGAACCCGAAAACATTCCGCAGACCATTCGGTCGCGCTGCCAGCACTTCAGCTTTCATGCGGTGAAGCTGGATGACATTCTGGGCGAGCTGCGCGGTATTGCAGCGCATGAAGGTGTTGCCGCGGATGAAGCCGCGCTGTCGCTGCTGGCCGAAGCGGGCGACGGCTCGATGCGCGATGCGCTGTCCATCATGGATCAGGCGATTGCGTCGGCCCCGGTAGTTGATGGCAAGGCGCAACTGAGCGTTGCAGAAATCCGCGAACTGATGGGCACTGTGCCCAACACGGTCTTTGAAGAGATTCTGGAATCCGTTGCACGCAACGATGCGGCGACTGTCCTGACCACAGCCGGACGGCTGCTGGATGCGGGCAATTCGCCTTCGCAGATTGCGCGACAGTTTGTGCGTTACCTGCGCAATTGCGTCGTAGCAAAAATTGCATCGCTGACCGAGGATGAAAACTCCAGTGACCTGCTGCAGATCAGCCCGGATGAACGTCGCCGCGCGGTGCGGACAGCGTTACTGTTCACGGAAGAGGAACTGACACGCTTTCTGAACGTGATGCTGCGCACGTTTGATGACCTTGGCTTCCGGCAGGAGCAGCGGCTGCACCTGGAGATGGGCCTGATCAAGCTGGTGCATCTGCAACGGCTGGTGCCGGTGGAGGAGTTCCTCGCACAATTGCCGAAGACGGCAGGAAACTCCACTCCGCGAGTTCTACCGCCGCAACGCGCGGCCATTCCAGTGGCCCCCGCGCCTGCTCCACGCCCCGCTGCCGCGCCATCACGGTTCAGTGGATCGCCTGAACCTGCTACGCCGCGCTCCCAGGCCGCTCCCACGCCTTCCACTTCAACTTCGCCATTCACTTCTAACTCCGTGGAGTCAACAGGGCGTCCTGTGGCCAGCGTTGCCTCGCAGCCGCAGACGGAAGGGAACCTGGCGCTGGCTTCAGAGCCCGTAAAAGAGCCTGCGAATGTTTCTCCGCTGGCCCAGCCCGGTGTCATCACCATGCCGGAGCCAAGCACGGGGTTGAATGCCCATGTGGAGCCGTCGCCCATCGTTCTGGAAGAGCCGATTGCGATCGCGGCACAGGCGGATGAGGACTATGACCCCTCGTGGGAGAGCATGACTCCCCCTGAGGCCGATCCAGAGGCCACCGAGCCTGCATCGCAGCCCGTAGCCACCAATTCTGCCGCAGCCGGTACAGCGGAATTACAGGCGGCCGCAGTCGAGGCACTGTTCGCCACGAAGAAGAACAACTCCGCGGCAGAGCAGTTGGAAGAGAGCCAGTGGACCATTGCCAATGGCGAAGTGAAAATTGAAGTTTCGCTCTCCAAGCCGATGATTGGCACCATCTTCCGCCCCGATGTGGAGGCGATCATCAAAACGGCGCTGCGCGAAAAAGGTCTGGTTGGTGTGAAGATCAGCGTCGTTTCCGCAGCCGTCGACAACAAACCAAAGGAGCCGAAGAAGCCTCGCTCCGGTTCCGTGCAGGCCAAAGCTTTGGAGCATCCTACGGTGCAGAAGGCGCAGAAGCTGTTTAACGCGGAGATCAGCACGGTGTTCGATCTCCGAAAGGATTAGGAGCCTTGCCATGGATTTCAGCAAACTACAGGAAATGATGGGCCAGGCGCAGCACATGCAGGCTCAGATGGAAGAAAAGTTGGCCACCACCACGGCTGATGCTACTTCTGGCGGCGGTCTGGTGACGGCGCGGGTGAATGGTCGCAAGGAACTACTGCGGCTGAAGCTGGACCCGAACGTGCTGACGGCTGCTTCCGGTGACATCGAAATGCTGGAAGACCTGATCACCGCCGCCATTAACGAAGCGGGCCGCAAAGCCGATGCGCAGATCCAGTCGGAAACGCAGGGTATGCTGGGCGGCATGGATTTAGGCAAGCTGCTCGGATAGCATGGCGAACATGCCCCTCCGCATGTTCCATAAAACAATTCGAACACTCCTTCACGCCGCAGGATTCTCCTTGCTGGCTTACGGTTCTATTGCGATCGCGCAATCGCCGGACGCCGTTACAAGCGCGGTGCAGCAGATCATCGCGCAGCATCATGGCAAGGTCGCCGTCTATGCCCATCAGCTCAACACCGGCAAAACAATTGCAATCGATGCCGAGGTGCCCCTGCAGACAGCAAGCACGATCAAGCTCGCCATGCTGTGGACGGCCATGCGCGAAATTGGTCTGGGACGCGCCGCGTGGGACGAAAAGCTGACGCTGCAGCCGGGTGAAGGCGTGGGTGGCTCCGGCGTGTTGCATTTCTTCGATACGCCGTTGACCGTCACCTTGAAGGATGTGGCCACAATGATGGTTATCGTCAGCGACAATACTGCCACCAACATGATGATTGACCGCTTCACAACGAAGAAGGTCGATGACAACATGACGGCGCTGGGTTTGGACCAAACGTGGCTCTACAAGAAAGTTTTCAAACCAGCGACTGGGCCCATGCCCGCGGACCAGAAAAAGTTTGGCCTGGGCAAGACGACAGCGCGTCAGGTCGGCACGGTGATGGAGAAGATTGGCCGCTGCGATTTGAACATTACAGGCCAACCCGTAGTCGATCCGGCAAAGGCGCAGGTGGCATGTAAGGCGGCCATCGAGATGCTTCGCAATCAGTTCTACCGCGACACCATTCCGCGTTATCTGGAGACGTTGGACAACACGGAAGCGGGAAGTGGTATTGCCAGTAAGACCGGATCGCTGGATGCCACACGGTCCGATGTGGCGATCGTTGCGGCGAAGTCTGGCCCCATCGTCCTGGCGGTGTACACCTACGAGAATGCGGACAAAGGTTGGAGCGTGGACAACGAAGGCGAAGTTACCGTGGCGAAGATTGCAAAGGTGATTGTCAGCGCGTGGTCTCCCCAGGGGATTGATGGAAAATCACTGACGCCGGGGCTTGGATTATCTGTCGCGAAATAAGTCGGATAGAAACAGGAAAGGCGACCCGGAAGAGTCGCCTTTCTTAAGCTTTATGGTGCACCCGGAAGGATTCGAACCTCCGACCTATTGGTTCGTAGCCAATTGCTCTATCCAGCTGAGCTACGGGTGCACACGCGCCGAAGCACTTATTCAAGATAGCAAGATGCAGGGAATGTTGCAACCCTTGCGCAGCCCTGTATGTGGATTACGCGGCGTCTCGAAAAGCAGGAATCCAGAGCTAAAACGCGGAAATAACCTGAGCCAATGCGGACGGGGCCAGATCGCGATGATCCACCCCGTCGTTGCATTACGCAGTGAATGCGATGCGAGCCTGAACGGCAGCCTCGCACATGTTCTTCAATGCTTCCACCGTTTCTGGCCAGCCACGCGTCTTCAAGCCGCAATCCGGATTGACCCAGACCTGTCCCGGTTTAAGGGCGTTGATCGCGAGGCCCAGTAACTCACCCATCTCTTCCGCAGAAGGCACGCGGGGCGAGTGGATGTCGTACACGCCCGGTCCGATCTCGTTGGGATAGCCATGTGCACGGAAGGCATCCAGCAGTTCCATTTGCGAACGCGCGGACTCCATCGAGATGACGTCCGCGTCGAGTGCGGCGATGGAAGGCAACACATCTTCAAACTCGCAGTAGCACATATGCGTGTGAATCTGCGTCTCGTCCTCAACGCCACTCGTGGAGAGGCGGAATGCTTTGACCGCCCAGTCCAGATAGGTTTCCCAATCGGCATGGCGCAGCGGCAAACCTTCACGCAATGCGGGCTCATCCACCTGGATGATGCGGATGCCCGCAGCTTCCAGATCGTTGACTTCCGAACGCAGCGCCAGGGCAATCTGCCATGCTGTCTGCTGGCGCGGGATATCGTTGCGCACAAACGACCACTGCAGAATTGTGATGGGGCCGGTGAGCATACCCTTCATCGGACGCGACGTGAGCGAACGCGCATAGTTTGACCACGTCACCGTCATCGGACGCGGACGCGAGACATCGCCGAAGATGATGGGAGGCTTCACGCAGCGTGAACCATAGCTCTGCACCCAGCCGTTCTCCGTGAACACGAATCCTTCCAGGAATTCGGCGAAGTATTCGACCATGTCATTGCGTTCGAACTCGCCGTGAACCAGCACATCGAGGCCGATCTCTTCCTGCTGACGGATGCAATGTTCGGTGGCTTCGCGAAGGAATGCCTCGTATGCTTCTGCTGATTCATGGCCATGTTTGAATGCGGCACGATGCTTACGCACTTCTGCTGTCTGCGGGAAGGATCCGATGGTCGTGGTGGGGAAGAGTGGCAAGCCGAGTGCGGCGCGTTGCTTTTCCGTGCGCTCGCTGTAAGGCGACCTGCGTGCGAAATCCGATTCCAACAGTGACGCAAGCTTCGACCGCACTTCCTGATTCGTGGAGGATTCCGCAGCTGCACGATCTGCAATCGCAGCCACATTTGCCGTGAATGCAGCTTCATCCGAAGAGGCGAGCGCCGCGATTTCTGCGAGCTTTTCTTCCGCGAAGCGCAGCCAGCTTTTGACACGCGCAGGCAGCCTGGTTTCGCTGCGCAGATCATGTGGCACGTGCAGCAGTGAGCAAGACGGTGCAACGATGACGCGCTCTGCTCCCAACGCAGCAACAGCCTTTGAAATCAACTCTCGAGCAACAGCAAAATCCGTCAGCCAGATGTTGCGTCCTTCCACTACACCGAGGCTCAGAACCTGCTCCGGCGAAAGCGTTGCGAGAATTTCTTCCAATTGCTGCGGTGCACGAACAAGGTCAATGTGCACGCCTGCAGTGCGTGCCTCAACAGCGAGTGCGAGATTGCTGCCCAGGCGGTCGAAGTAAGTAGTCAACACCAGTTTGATCGGAGTCTTTGCCAGTTCCGCATAAGCGCTGCGGAAGAACTCTGCTGCGCCTTCGGGAAGATCCGTGGCAAGGATCGGCTCGTCAATCTGTATCCACTCGATGTTCTGCTGTGCCAACGCGTGAAGCACAGATTTATAGGCGGCGATAAGTTTCTCAGCAAGCGTGAAGGGATCAAAGCCATCCACACCTTTGCCCAGAAGCAGCAATGTCAGCGGTCCAATGAGAACAGGACGAGGCTCAATGCCGAGTGCGCGTGCCTCTGCAATTTCATTCAGAAGCTTCGCCGTATCGACGTTAAAGCCCAGTCCGGCGCTCCATTCGGGGACAAGGTAATGGTAGTTCGTATCGAACCACTTGGTCATCTCCATGGCGGTCTGTTCTTTGCTGTTGCGCGCCATAGCGAAGTAGCGCTCCAGCGTGACTTTGCCGGTGCCAAAGCGTTCCGGTGTAGCACCCATCAGAACCAGCGCGTCCAGCACCTGGTCATATAGCGCGAAATCATTGGCGGGGATGAAATCAATGCCTGCAGCCTTCTGCAATCTCCAATGCTCGGCGCGAAGGGATGCTGCGGTGTCCAGAAGCTCTGCTTCGGTGCGCTTGCCCGCCCAGAATCCTTCCAGGGCAAACTTCAATTCACGCTGCCGTCCCATACGGGGGAAGCCGAGGTTTGCTGTCTTCAGACCGGCAAGTGTTGTGTATGCCTGTAATGCCATTTGGTTCTCTCCTGATTACGAGGGAACCACCCATGCGCAGGCATGCAACAACGCGCATAAACGCACGGAAGCAGGCAGTGGTCACCGATCCAATCCACGAGAGCGGTAGGCCTCAAGCGCACCCACGGTCAGCGTTCTACGCTTCCATGGTGGTGGCGGCAGGCCGGTAGTCGGACTTGGAGAAATTAAGATTTCCCATCACCGTTGCGGGACAGCGCCGGATTCACACCAGCTTCCCCATTTAACAGGCTGTCCGAAGACAGCCTGACCTGCACCATGACAGTTTACCGAATCCTTTATGCTGATCGCATGATCCTGCGAGTAATGATGATGGTTCTCGGCTTGTCCGTCTCTGCCACGGCACAGATACAAGGTGTTGAGCATGCGCACATGGCCGATGTGCAATCGCTGCAAGGAACGGTGTTTCACGTGCAGGGCATTGACCTGGATAAGGAACACATCTGGGTAACGTCAGTCGATTCCACTGCGCACAAAGGTTATCTGCAGCAGTTCAATCGGAAGACAGGCATCTTCGAGCGGCAGGTGGATCTTAGCGATGGCGAACGCTATCACCCCGGCGGGTTCTCCATCAGCGGTAATTCCATATGGGTACCCGTGGCGGAATATAAGCCGAACAGCAGCGCAACATTGTTGGAACTGGATAAGAAATCACTGAAGGTCAAACGAAAGATCTCGGTAGCCGATCACGTTGGTTGTGTCGCGGTAACAAAGGACAAGTTGATTGCAGGCAACTGGGGCAGCCGGAAGCTGTATGTCATTGGCATGGACGGCAAGGTGATTCGCGTGATGGATACGCCATCACAGAACCAATATCAGGACATCAAATTTGTGAACGGGATGCTGGTGGGCGGTGGCAATCTGACAAAGACCACAGGTGCCGTGGACTGGTATGAATGGCCGTCGATGAAGCCAGTACGCTCTCTTGCATCGGGAACGACGGATCGCAGCCGTCTATACAGCGCAGAAGGGATGACCCTTAAAGGAAACGATCTGTATCTACTGCCGGAGGATGGGCCGACGCGCGTGTTTCACTTTGTCATCGACAAATAGTTCAACGACGGCTGCTGGACATGGATTCTGCGAAAGCGTCCAGCGAGAGCGACCGCAGCAGATTGCGACGCATACCGCTGATGACCTGGTCCATGCCGCGCAGAGCGTTCTCCAGCCATTCGAAGGTGACGGAGTCAGCAAGCGTGTCGAGATCGCGGCGGATGTCCACGTTACGGATGCGGTCGGGTACGCCGCTGCGTAGCAGCAGCAGGTCCTCCAGCAATCCTGCGAGCGCCGCAAGCATGGCCTGCGTCTTCTGCTGTCCGTCCGCGCCAGCACGATACGTTTCCGTTGTCTTGAACAGGTCTGTATGTTCTGTATCAAGAACGGCAGAGCGGAGCAGAACCATAGCATCTGCGCGCGCTGCAAGATAACTTTCAAGATCAAAGCTGAGGGCCTTGCCCGCTGCTCCCTGCGCCAGACGCGCAATCAACTCTCGTTGTGCGGGTTTTACTTCGGGTTTGCGAGTCGCTAACAGCTCTTCAATCTCTGCGGCGGACAGGGCTCCGAGACGGACCGGCGCACAACGGCTGCGAATGGTGGGCAACAGTTCGCCGGGATGCTCGGCCATGAGAATGATGTGCGCGTAAGCAGGAGGTTCTTCCAGAACCTTCAGGAGGCTGTTTGCCGCTTCTTTCATGAATGCCGCAGAAGGGAACAGATAGACGCGGCTCTTGGCTTCGCCCGGCAGGGAATAGATGCTGTGAATCAGCGAACGCACCTGGCCAAGTTTGACCAGAAGTTGCGGCGGATCGGGCGGGAGGATCAGCACATCCGGGTGGGTTTGAATCAGAACGCGGGTTTCCTTCTTATCTGTTTCGCGAAGTTCCTCGCGTGCTGCGACTGCCGCATCGACCATCGCAGGAAGGTCCATAGCTTCTGCGATACGAGTGCAGTTGCGGCAATGCCCGCAGAAGTCAGCAAGGTCGCCATCGGCGTGCGCTTCGCGCGGCTGATTTTCGCAAAGCAGTGACATTGTCAGCAGCAGCGAAAGCGTGTACTTGCCGCTACCCGCGGGGCCGCTTAGCAGGATTGAAGACGGCAGGCGTCCTGAGGCGATGGCGCGACGAAGTTGCACCACCGTAGCGGTGTTGCCCACGAAATCAGAAAAGCGAAACATCCCTTCCAGCATACGGCGTTCCGAGGATTTCGTTCCGATAGCAGCTTCGGTGCTGGACAGCAGCGCGTTATTGCATACGATGGCCTGTTCGATATGCTATACATACCAGGTCTGTTCTGTTGATTTTGCGAAGTAGAGAGTTTCGCGAGCGCCGGGAGGCTGATCCGCATGGCTTCAACAGATAGCTGGATTCCAGCGCCGCTTCCGTATAACGAAGACGAGCGCCTCCGCGTTCTCAAAAGTTATTGCGTTCTGGATAGCAAGCCGGAACCGGGCTTCGACCATCTGACGCAGCTTGCAGCGGAACTCTTCCGTGTGCCGATCGTATTGATTTCGCTCATCGATGAACATCGGCAGTTTTTCAAATCTGCCATCGGAATCACCTTTCGCGAAAGCCCTCGTGATACTTCATTTTGCGCCTATTCGATTTTGGGGAATGAACCGCTGGTAGTCCTGGACGCGCAAAACAATGAATGCTTCCGGACCAATCCGTTTGTAACAGACGAGCCGCATATTCGGTTTTATGCAGGAGCACCTCTCATGGGGCGCGACGGTATGATGCTGGGTGGTTTTTCCATCATCGACAGGAAGCCACGCAGCGAGTTTTCAGAGCGTGAACGTGAATGTCTGAAGCAATTTGCAGCGCTGACGGTGCTTACCATGGAGCATCGTCTCTATCCGGAACGCCTGTCCCGCATTAACGATGAGATCGTTCGGGCGAACGAACGCTTCAAACTCGCTACGCAGGCCACCACGGAGGGCATCTGGGATTGGGATTGCGTTCGCGATTCCTTGTATCTGTCAGGCCGCGTCCGATCCATCGTGGGAGAAGAGGCTGTGGATGCTCACGTGAGCATTGAAGACTGGATGAGAAGGATTCATCCAGCAGACAGGCCTCGTGTCAACACACTTGCCGATATGCGCGCCACCAGTGAACTTTCGTTCTACAACGAATACCGCGTTAGCCATGAGGACGGGCGCTGGCGGTGGATTGCAAATCGAGGAGTTGCAGTCAGAAACAGCGCGGGGGAACCCGTGCGTCTGGTCGGCGCCATGGTGGATATCACAGAACGTAAGACCGTGGATGTTCTTACGGGGTTATCGACCCGAACTTATCTGCTGGAACATCTGGAACGGCTGATGGATGCGGGCACGCACGTAGAAGACAATTTTGCGGTTTACGTGGTCAATCTGGATTCGTTCAAGTTGTTGAACAGCGGTCTGGGACGAGCTGCAGGAGACAGCGCGTTGCGAGAAGTCGGGCTGCGGCTTTCCAAGCTGGCATCGGTACATCCAGACAGCATCGCGGCTCGCCTCTCGGCAGATGAATTTGCCATTGTGCTGGGTGGAAAACAAGACGAACAGGAGGCGCTTCGCGTTGCAGAAGAACTCAGCATGTTGCTGGGAAGTTCTATCGCTCTGGACGACAAACGAATCTCACTCTCCGTAAGCATTGGGCTTGCGACGTGCGCTCATCCCTGCGAAAGTGCGGCTGATCTGTTGCAATGTGCTGAGATTGCGCTTGGCGAGGCAAAACTGCAGGGAGGCGGAACATGGTTCCTGTTTGCCGAAACCATGCGTCACGGAATGCTTCGTCAGATTGAGCTTTCTTCGGCACTCCAAAAGGCTATTTCCAACGAAGAGCTGGAGGTCTATTACCAGCCCAAATTACACTTGCCGTCGCGTAAGGTCATTGGATTTGAAGCGCTCGTGCGATGGCATCATCCCAGGTTCGGCATGATCTCGGCGGAAGAGTTCATCGGCATTGCCGAACAGTTCGATCTGATTGTGGAACTGGGGACGCTGGTGCTGACACGCGCCATTGAACAATTGGCGCAATGGCGTGAGCATGGCCTGGTGGACGATGACGTCTCCATGGCGGTGAATCTTTCGGCATTACAACTGGAGGATCGGCGGCTTGGCAGAATGTTGCGAGACCTTACCGAGAAGTATCGTGTTCCGCCCCGGTGCATTTCGCTGGAAGTTACAGAAGGCATCCTGATTGGCGATACAGAACGTGCCAACGCTCTGCTGGAAGAGCTCAAGAATACCGGCGTCTTGCTGGATCTTGATGACTTCGGAACAGGCTATTCCTCGCTCAGTTATCTGCAACGCTTTCCGTTTGATGGCCTGAAGGTAGATCGTTCCTTCGTGATGAATATGCTGGAGAGCCGCGAAAAGGCCGCGTTAGTGCGCTCGATCATTGCGCTGGCACATGCGCTGCATCTCAATGTGATTGCAGAGGGAATTGAGACCGCGGAACAGCTCGAACTGCTTCGTGAAATGGGTTGCGAATACGGCCAGGGGTATTTATTTTCAAAGCCGCTGCCTGCGTCCGGCATGCAGACCTTTCTCTCAACGGCCGTGGCATCGCAGCTTCACTAATCCGTTTTTTGTAGTCTCGCCACTTAGTTGTCCGATGGTTTCTCGATGTGATCCACGACCAACACCGGCATTGGCCCTTTCTGCGCTTCAAGCCGTAGTCCAAGCTGCTCTCGGATAGCAGTGAAGAGTGACGGCAGGTTCGTGTCGGAGTTCTGATCGGGGCTCCAGTTCAGAACGAAATCGTAGTTTCCTTTCAGGTCTGTCTGATCGATCACATACCGACCCAGCTGGTTAGCAAGGTTGGTCGACAGCTCCTGCATCGGCACGCCATCGCCTTTCATATTGACGCTGGTTGCCGTCTTTCTTGTATTCATGCCATGTCTCAGTGAATCGGTGTGGGACGTGATCTTTGGTTCACCCTTGTCACGGACCAGCACATACACAGGGGAGTCACGCGTCTCCCAATGCGCTTTCAAATGAAACCGATCTGCAAGGAGCGACTGTAGCAGAATCTTGAATTGGGCCTGCGTGATGATGTCAGGTGAGTCGATTTTTGCGCGAATGTCGAAAGCATCTTCGTCGTCCCAACTTGGCGCGCCAGCAAGCTGGAACGGTAACAGGCCGTAGGCATTACGAAGCAGCGTGCGAGCCGTTGCATTCACTGCGATGAATTGACCCGGGCGCGAGAGATCCATCTGAGTGTTTCGCTCCCCCGTATGGTTCGGATGGATGACGACGACATCAAAGGATTCTGGTGTTTGTTGTGGTGTCGTCAGCAGTACGGCAAAGGCGATAACTGGGGCACGAAGGTGCACAAGGACGTTCATATGAAATCAATACGCACCGCCATGCCATAGCGACGGCAATTTTCAAGCGACTTGACCCGGTTCCAGAGTGGAGATGCGAATTAGACGCTGTGCAGATGCTGTTCCAGACGTCCCGTTATGATCTCGCGGATTCTTGCGGCGATGGCATCGATGCCATCATCCCCTGTGCCGGGACCGATCAGTGCAACCCGCTGCGGTTCGCGCGCTGCAATGCCTGCATACGCGGCGTGAATGCGGCGGTAGAACGCCTCACCCTCGGCTTCAAAACGGTTTTCATCCGTGCCGGTCTGCTGGATGTTCCGCTGATTGCGGCGATGCGCACGTTCCAGTGCCTTCTCCGCATCTGGAAGTAGAAGGATGGTCAGATCCGGCTGCAGATCGTCGCAAATAGCGCGATGCACGGCAAGCACACGATCGGAGCCAAGCCCGCGCCCTGCGCCCTGATATGCCTCGCTGGAATCGGTATAACGATCGCAAAGAATGACGCGACCTTCACGCAGCGCAGGTTGAATGATTTCGTGGATCGACTGCGCGCGGTCTGCGAACATCAGCGCGAGTTCTGTAAGAGGTGATACCGGATCCTGCGCGCGCGAATCGAGCAGGATGGCGCGAATCTTTTCTCCCAGCGGCGTGCCACCCGGCTGACGTAGCAGAACAGGTTCGATATCCCGGCTGCGCAGCCACTCTACGGTGCGACGAATCTGCGTGGTCTTGCCGGAACCATCCGGACCTTCAAACGTGATGAAAAAGCCGCGCCGCTGCTGCGAAAGGGAATCGCTCACGGCTTCAGGCTCGGCTGGAAGTTGACCTGCGACTGCGAAGGGAAGTCAATGACCAATGTCCCCTCCTGTCCTTCATTCAGATGTGGCCCCTTCAGCGTGTGATCCTGACGTGAGGCATCCGTCCACGTCAGCTTCAGGTCGCCCGTGCCGAGGAGTTTGAAGCGGTAATGGAAGCTGCCGCCATCGGCAATGCGCTGTGTTCCAAAGGTGGCGCCAGGATACTCCACCTGAACCACGTTGATGTCCGCGCCCGAGTGATTGTTGATGGTGGTCTGAATGTAATGTGAATGGCAGCCGGTAAGAAAGACGGCGCTGACGAACGAGGCTGCAGCGATACGGCGCATACGTTGAGGTTAGCAGGTTGATGAGGCAAGCGTTACGCAATGAAGACAGGCGTACCGCTATTGCGTTCCAGGATGCGCGCACTCAGCACCACGCCACTGCTACCGTCGTGCAGCATGATGGGGAATGCCAGTACGGACCACGTCGCCGCCACTTCCTCTGGGCGAGGTGCTGCCAGCAGCCCGCGGCGTGTGCGGTCGATGTACGTTTCGCGCGTGGTGGAGACGGCGTGCAATACATCGCGCCAGTCGCGCAGGCTATCGCTCATCTCTGCAAACATGTTGCGTCCCGGAAACCACTCGCGAGGCTTCTCGAGATAGGCCGCAGCACTTTCATTGACGTAGTGCCAGGTGCCTTCAGGATCGAGAATCTGCACCAGCACATCGACGCCAATCGCCATGGCAATGCGGCTGTAATAAAACTCTCGCGCATTGACCACCACAGGAGCGCCACGGCGTTTTGCCTCCAGACCTCGTAAAGCAGAAAGCAGATCCTCAGCAGAACTGTGCCCCTTCAACAGATGCATATCCTCCACACCACCGAAACGACGCTCCAGTGTGGCGGAAAGGATGATGATGGGCACTTCGGGCCGACGCTGGCGTAGCTTCGCGGCTACAGCCGTGCCAAATTTTCCATGTCCCAGGTGGTAGTCCAGAACAGCGATGTCTGTTTGCTCAAGATAGGCGTTCGCCTCCTCGATCGTGCCCGCGGAGAGCACCTCGTAACCATTCTGGCGCAGGATCGCTGCGCGCAGGAGCAGATTTGCGGGATCGTCGTCGAGAAGTAAAACGCGGACAGGTGAACCGCTTTCTGCAGTAGATAGCGAGGCGGTTTCCGTTGTTCTTTGCTCGTCCATGCTCAACAGGTCTGATGCGAGGAGATATGGCACAGTCTCCCCGACGCACATTTACACCGAACGGTCCTTGCGCAAAGTGCGCAGTTCACGCACCATCTCCGGCAGGCGGGCAAAAGCTGCCACCGAACGCAGCCAGAGCTTGTTGTCCATGGCGGGATAGCCGCTCACCACGCTGTTTGCCGCCACGTCGCTGGGGATGCCGCTTTGTGCCGTCGCAACGGCGCCATCGCCCACCTTGCAATGCCCGGCAACACCGACCTGCCCGGCCAGAATGACGCGGCTGCCCACCTCTGTAGACCCCGCAAGGCCCACCTGTGCGCATAGCAACGTGTCCTGCCCGACAGTGGAACCGTGACCCACCTGCACCAGGTTGTCGATCTTGCTACCGTCGCCAATACGTGTTTCACCGATGCTTGCCCTGTCGATACATGCATTTGCCTGCACTTCAACGCGATCACCAAGAACAGCAGCACCGGACTGCACGATCTTGGTCCAGCCACCGGCAGTTTCGCGAGCATAGCCGAAGCCATCCGCGCCAATGACCGCCCCATTCTGCAGGACTACGTCATCACCCAGGCGGCAGAACTCGCGGACTACGGCGTGGGCGTGTGCGAAGAAACGGCTACCGATTACGGCTCCAGCATAGATGACACTGTGAGGAAGGAGAACAGCATCTTCTCCAATCACCACATCCGACCCGATTACCACATATGCGCCAATGTGGGCGTTGGAACCGATCTTTGCCGAGGGGTCAACGACCGCCGTGGGATGGATACCCGATGCATACTTTGGCGGGTGATAGAAGAACGTAATGGCCTGGGCGAAAGCCCGATAGCAGTTCTGGATGCGAAGCGTCGCAGTACCATCCAGAGCAGGAAAATCCGGCTCCACCAGAATGGCAGCGGCCCTGGTGGTCTTTGCCTGCGCGGTGTACTTCGGATTGGCGATGAAGGTAATCTCTGAGGCGCTGGCGTGCTCAATCCCGGCAACCCCGGTGATCTCCACATCGCCGTTGCCGCCTACCAGTTCGGCACCCAACCGTTGCGCAATTTCCGCTAACTTCATGCCGTCCATGGTACTCGCTAGTGGGTGCGCGAGTCAGGCGGTAGAGGCATGCTGAACAGGTCAGGCTGTTGCGTTTCCTCCGCTGGAATCGGGGTGGAGGCCTTTCGTTTTGATGGACTCGTGACTACCGCCAGTACCTCCATCTGCTCGATGGCCGCGCGGGGAATGTAAAGCCTCTGCGTATTGCCGCGGATGTCAGGAGGGACCAATTGAACTCCCATATCCTCCACCCAGCCGTCGGCCAGGGTCAGGTCCAGCGGGGCCAGACCTTCGATCCGGTCGCCGTCGCGCAGAGTCAACCGCAGCCACAAACCTTCGGTGCGGGGCCGCGCCAGAAATGTCTTCCGCAGCAGTCTTTCCGGGGTGGACGTGTCGTTCGTATTAAAGTCGCGTACGAACGCGGCATACTTCACCTCGGACAACGGAACTTGCTGCACCCTGCCGCTGAGGTCCAGCAAGTCAAGGCAATCAGCATGGATGAAGCCGCTGGGGGGAAGATAGCCCCACAGCAATCCGGGGGAGAAGCGGCGAAGAACGACCTTTTTCTGCGATCCCGGCATTGCTCTCCCATTCGGACTTGAACCGTTGATTGTGGCCGGTCGAAGCTATTGTGGCGTCATACCGCACTCTCCGCAACAAAATGTGTGCACAGGGGTATTCAGGGTGCCAGCAGCATGCTACACTCAGATTTTGTGCTGAGCTTTTCAGCGCCGCCTAACATGCTGAATTGGCGCTGTTTACCGGCAACGCGCACGGCAGTTTGAACCGGCGCTTTGGAGACTGGAACGGTACATGGCTGATTATATCTATCTGCTGGAAAACCGCCTTTCGCACGCGCAGCAGAAGGCCGTCGGTGCACTCCGCACCATTGCTCGCGAGAGCGATGCCACTATTTTCCTCACAGGCGGCGCAGTCCGCGACCTGACTGCGGGGGCTTCCGTCCGGGATATCGACCTGACCATTCAGGGCGACTTGTCTCGCATACGAAAAGGCTTAGGGGCTGCTGGATTTGAGATTGTGGGCGAAAATGCCTCCGCTCACCAGCTTTTCCTGACCTATTCCGGTGGTGTCCGGCTGGAACTTAGCTCGGCCGTTACCGTTTCGTGGCCGAAGCCGGGCAAGCCGAAATACGAGCCGGGCAGCCTCATCGACGACCTTCGCGGCCGCGACTTTACCGCGAATGCGATGGCCATCTCGCTGAACGAAGGTTCCTACGGCCTGTTGATGGACCCGCTGAACGGCGTTGCGGACATTGAAAACCGGGAACTGCGCCTCGTCAGCAACTATGGGTTTATTGAGGAGCCTTCGCGGCTGATGCGTGCCGTTCGGTTGATGTCGCGACTGGGCTGGCAGTTGGAAGAGAAGACCCGTCAGCGTTATGAGACTGCAAAAGAAGAAGGTTACATCTCCGCTCTGAGCGCCTGGAACAAGGGATACGAGCTGGAGGAGATCTTCCACGAAGAAGACCCGGTGCGCGTACTGCGCGCTCTGGAAGCAGAAGGCTGGATGCAGCACCTGTTCCCGGCACTGCAGTCGGCGAAGGTAAACACGGCTTCGCTCTCGGACCTGTACACCCGCCAGGGCGAATTACAGATACAGGGCGTCCTCGGTCATATTGCCGCCATCGCATTTCCGTTGGTGACGGGCAAGATGTCCGCAGGCGACGTTTCCTCGTTAAAGAAACTGATCGCGCGGCAGGGGTTTGTCCGGGAGATTGAGTCTCTGGACGCCCGCGTGAAGGACTTTGCTGCAAAACTCACGGCAAAGGAAGCCGCCGCGCCGTCTGTTGCCTGGAAGTTACTGCACGCAACTGAACCAGATCTGGTTCTGGCCACGTACTTCAGCAGCAAGAGTGCTCCGGTACAGGCGCGCCTGAAGACCTTCCTCACAGAGTCTCCGAACGCACGGCAACGCATCCCATATCCGTTGCTTACGGAGATGCGGATTACTCCGGATCTTCCGGGTTATAACGAACTTCTGGATAAGCTGTTCTTCGAACTGATGGATGGGCGGCTTGCGACTCCGGAAGAGATGAAGGCCTTCCTGGAGCCGTATTCACCCCCGGCACCTCCGCCGCCGCCGAACCTGCGTCGTGCTCGTGCACGCAAGGAACCCAAAGGCCGCGGTAAGAAGAAAGCAGTCGAGGTCGATATCGAGGGCTCCGACCTGGAAGGCATTCCTCTGACTGTTGCAGCGGAAGAGGAACTGGCTGGCCTGGAAACCGGCCTGACCGAAGAGGGCGATCTCACGGGGCCGAATCGTGGTCCTGAGCCAAGCAGGAAAGAGCCGATCGAGAAGGTGGCTCCGCTTCCGGCAAAGGGCGCTCCGAAAGATAAGAAGGTAGCCAAGGCCGTTGCGGAAAAGAAAGCTCCTGCCAAGGCAGTTCCGACGGCCAAGCCTGCGGCGAAACCTGCTGTAATTGTGAAGCCTTCTATCCCTGCGAAGAAGACGACACCAGCCAAAGCGGCTGCGCCTGTAAAGGCTGCTGCTCCGGCAAAGAAGGTGGCTGCAAAGCCGTCTGCCCCAACAAAGAAAGCGCCAGCCAAAGCTGTGACGAAGACCGTCGCGGCAAAACAACCGGTCAAGAAAGTTGCTGCCAAGCCCATTAAGAAGGCAGCACCGGTCAAGAAGGCTTCCGCTAAGCCCGTCAAGAAGCCTGTGAAAGCAAAGCCAGCCAAAGCCGTCGCGAAGAAAGTCGTCGCGGTGAAGAAGGCCCCCGCCAAAGTAGTCAAAAAAGCGGCCCCGGCTAAACCGGCGAAGGCACCTGCGAAAAAGGCAGCTCCAGCAAAGAAGGTAGCTGCCAAACCGGCAAAGAAGGCTCCTGCCAAAAAGGCGCGCCGGTAAACGAAAGAGAGACAACAGAGAAGGGCGGCGCATGCTAGGGTTGGCCTATGCGCCGCCTTTCTCTTTGGCTTCTGGGCATTGTTGTCTGTGCCGCTCTTCTGTATTTCCTTGTTCCCATCGTTTCTTATGAGACGATTCCTAGTCGCAATACCAACGCTGCCCACTTTGATACGTTGATCGTCCTGGGACATCCTGCGCAGGCCGATGGCTCTCCTGATCCCGAAATGCGGGAGCGGGTGGAAGAAGCCGTCCGAGAGTATCGCGCCGGCATAGCCCCAAACATCATCATGAGTGGCAGTTCGGCCCACAACCACTTTGTTGAAGCGAAGGTTATGGCGGACCTGGCAGAGCATGAGGGCGTCCCTGCGAATGCGGTGATTGAAGAGGATAAGGCTCAGGACACGATCCAGAACATCTGGTACAGCCGCGTGATCATGCAACAGAGGGGATGGAACTCAGCGGAAGTGATCAGTTCTGCTTATCATCTACCCAGAACATCACTGATCCTGCAGCATTACACCGGCCCGCTCGCATTCTCCTGGCGGACACACGCTTCTCTTTGGCCATCGGAATATGGGGCATGGAAGCGGATTCAGTATCGCTGGCATGAGGCGTTAGGCAGCGTGAAACTGCGCCTCTATGGCTTCGGCCATCGTAAATATCTTCCGCAGGCATAAGTGGAATCAAGTTGAGCAACACAACTCTGTTCAGCTGAAGTTACGGATGCAATACCTCGCATAAGCATCTGATTCAAAGAAGGAAGGGGTTTCGTTGGAGTTCATGTTCGAGTGTTGTGTCGGAACCATGTCCAGCGATCACGTGTGTCGTCTCTGGTAGCGGTAACAGCTTTTCGCGGATCGAAGCGATGATCTGTTTGCCATCACCGCCTGGGAGGTCCGTACGACCGATACCTTCGCGGAAGAGGGTATCGCCAGCCAGCAGCAGGTTACTCTGCGGAAAGTAGAGCGAGATGCTGCCCTCTGTATGACCCGGCGTATGCAGAACCTCTCCTGCCTCGGAGCCGACGTGGAGTTTCATACCCTCCACCGCTTCGATGTCAGGTGGCCCTGTTTTCGGCACCGGGACGCCCATCCACGCGGCCTGCTGCTCCATCCAGGAAAGCTGGAAGATGTCCGCAGGATGGAAAACGACCGGCGCGCCTGTTTGTTCGGACAAAAGTTTTGCCCCGGCGATGTGATCCAGGTGGCCGTGCGTGACGACGATCTGTCGCAGCGTGAGAGTTCGGGCGGCGAGGAAGCCGACGATGCGCAGAATATCTGATCCCGGATCAACAACCGTGGCGTCGGATGTCGACGAATCGAAAAGGATGGAGCAGTTGCAGCCAAGCGGTGCTACGGGGAAGGTTTCGCGCTGCATGAAGTCCTCCTGTGGCAATGAGAAAAGGGTGCAGGCAGCAGCGCCCACACCCTTTCAAAAAAATCGAACGTGCCGAGATTACTTCTTCGTCGTGGTCTGTTGCGTCTTGATACCGGAGAGTACCGAGCGATCGTTGGAGCGCGACATCAGAATCGTCAGGCTGATCGATGTGAGCATGAACAGAACCGCGGACCAGGTGGTCAGGCGAGTGAGCAGGTTTGCCGTGCCGCGCGGACCGAAAGCGGTCTGCGATCCGGCACCGCCGAAAGCTCCTGCCAGATCGGCGCTCTTGCCCTGCTGAATGAGGACAACACCGATCAAGAACAGGCAAACGATCACGTGAAGAACGATGAGAAATGCTACGAGGAAGGTCATCAGGTGTGTTGCCGTTCTGTGGTTCTTTCTAGGAAAGTGTGGAGTGGTGCGGAAGACGGGACTTGAACCCGTATGGAATTACCCGCTAGCACCTCAAGCTAGTGCGTCTGCCAATTTCGCCACCTCCGCATCGGTTACACATGACTTACTGTGTGTCCGGCGTGTGCGCCATCCAGAACGAAGTATAGCAGAGAAACGGCTTCACCCAAAATGGTGCAAAAGCTCGCGAAAGTTCGCCAGATGCAGCAGGCGGCGGCCTGTCTTTGGGCTGCCGATGGGTTCGCGTTCCAGCACCCATGTACTGGGGTGCGGAAGGTATACCGCGTGCATTCCAGCAGCGAGGGCCGGGTTGGTATCGCTGCGCGGACTGTTGCCAATCATCCAGGAATGGGCAGGGTCGCAGTCATAACGCTGGAGAAGGGTTTCGTATGCTGCGGTGTGTTTTTCATGCAGCACTTCCACGTGGTGAAAGTGGTCGGCCAGGCCGGAACGCAATAGCTTGCCATGTTGCTCTTCGTGGTCGCCTTTGGTGACCAGGATGACAGTGTGTTTTTCCGAGAGACGAGGGAGTGTCTCCTGCACGCCATCCAGCAGAGCAAGGTCTGCGGAGCGGATGCTCTCTGCGCAACATGCAAGTTGTGCAGCAATCTGGTGGGTGCAGGATGAGCAGGTGAGATGTTCGTAGCTGGCGATCAGCGAATGATGGAAGGCGCGGGTGCCATAACCATGCGTGTGAACGCGAGAGGCTTCCAGGGCATCGAAGGCTGCGCGCACTTCAACATCATTCAGTTCTGGGTGGTCGACGATGCGGATGAACTCTTCAATGGCGCGTTCGAAGTAGATATTGTTCTCCCACAATGTGTCATCCGCGTCGATCATGAGGACTTGTGACGTGGGGAGGGAGGTGCGAGATGAAGAATTGGAGTGGTTCATTGAACGGTCGTTTCGCCTTGCACGCAGGAGCTTGACTTTGCGTGGAAATTGCATTTTCAGCCGGGTTTGCGGACGCTGTCTTCAGTATATGATTGCCCGGTGGGCAGGGGATAAGTTGAGCGGAAGCTCCAATTTCCGCAGCGCTTTTCCGATCCGGCAGGGAAAGGGAATCAGATGGAGGGTCACGGCCCACGGCAATACGGGCCCTACGTCGTACTCGAACAGATTGGCTCTGGTGGCATGGGGGCTGTGTATCGCGCTCGGGATCGCCGTTTAGAGCGCGACGTGGCCATTAAGGTGTTGCACCGGAACCTGGAAATGGCAGGGGCACGTGAACGCTTCCTGCGCGAGGCCCGCGCCGTATCCTCGTTGAACCATCCGAACATCTCTACCATCTTCGACATTGGGGAACAGGACGGTGATCCCTACCTGGTCATGGAGATGCTGCATGGTGAGTCGCTGAAGGAGCGACTCCATGACGGTGTGCCGGTGTCGGAAGAGGAACTGATCTCCATTGCCACACAGGCGGCGCAGGCATTGGCCGCGGCGCATGCGAAGGGGATCGTCCACCGCGATATTAAGCCCGCAAACCTCTTCCTGGTGGACGGCCCACCTGGTGAACCGCAGCTCAAGGTGTTGGACTTCGGTTTGGCGAAGGTGGAGCATGAGCGCATTCTGCTTGGGCCTTCCGGGCTGACACGTACTGGTGCAACCGTGGGCACAGTGGAATACATGTCGCCTGAGCAGGCGCGCGGAGAAGATCTGGATCCTCGCTCGGATCTGTTCTCGCTGGGGGCGGTGTTGTATGAACTGGCTACGGGTGACGTCCCGTTTCGCGGAGCTACCAGCGCGGTAGTGTTCGCGGAACTTCTGGGGTCTGATCCGGTTCCTCCACGTAAGGTCAACACCGAGTTATCGCCGGGGATGGACTCCATCATTCGACGCCTTCTGCAAAAGAAGCGTGAGAGTCGCATTCCTTCTGCAAACGCGCTACTGGAGGAACTGCGAAAACTGAAGGAACCTTCAGTTCCTATTCGGCACAGTAGTTCGAAGCTAATGGCGGCCTCTTCTCGCGCGAGCGCAACTTCTTCAGCACGCGAATTTCATGAATCGGTGTCGCTGTCTGATCCAACGGCCAGGAGCATCCGTGGACACACCCCGTCCGGCAGCAGGCCCTCCGCAGTGCATTCAGCGTCGAATATCTCAGTATCCAGAGATGTGACGCGGGAGCAGGCGCCGGGCTCCACCTCGTCCTATGACCATGAGATCGCAGCCGGAGGTATACGCTGGTGGATTCCGGCCATTGCAGTGGCAGTGATTCTGGCAGCAGTGGGGGCCTTTCTGTTTCTTCGTCAACATGGCGGTTCGGTAGGTGGCCAGGGTGTGGTCAGCACAGGGTTGCAGATCACGCAGTTTGATAACAGCACTGGCGACAATGTTCTGCAGGACGTTCCTGCGGTTGCTATGCAGATTCTGCTGCGCGAGATGCCATCGTTGCACGTGACGGGGTATGCGCCCGCGTTGAATACGGTGGAGATGGATGCGCAGGATATGGCACGGCGCAGCGGTGCGGATGCTTACCTGACCGGCAATATCTCTCGTGACGGCAGCAACTATCACATTCATTCGGAGATCCTGCGCACGTCAGACAACGGAAAGCTTGCAACAGAAGAGGTAGATGCATCCTCCGCCGTGGAGATTCCGAATGCCTTGAGTCACCTTGCTGTGGCGTTGCGTACGCATCTTGGAGAAAGCCCCGAGCAGGCCTCTGCGAACACCGTTTCACTCGCCAGCGAGGCTACGAATTCACTGAATGCGTTGAGCCTTTATGCGCGAGGGATTTCCTATCTCAGAGTTGGACAGACGACGAATGCGATTGACGAACTGAATCGCGCGCTGGCAGATGATCCGGCCTTTGTGCCTGCACGACTTGAGTTGGTGGAAGCGTTACGTGAGTCCGGCGCGGAGACGGAACGTCTGTCTGCTGCAGCCGCGTTGAAAGCATCATCAAGTAAGGGAAGTTCATGCCAGCAGAGCCGCATTGCCTACGAAACAACAGGCACGATGACAGCAGCGATGAGCGCTGCACAGTTCTGGCGAAACCTGTGTAGCCTTCAGCCGGAAGCGCAGGTGGCTATGGCACGTTCACTCCTTGCCGCAGGACGCACCGCAGAGGCTGAAAGCACGGGGATGCGAGCCATTGAACTCGACCGTGTCGGACGCGTGGCTGTGTCTGTGGCAACGGAGACAATGATTGCGCAAGCCCACTACGAGTCAGCCCAGAAAGAGCAGAGCAGGGCCGCAAATTCAAACGCTGCTTCGCCAGGGCTTGCATTGCTCGCAGCGTATCTACGGAACGACCGCGCAGCGGAAACACAATGGGCAGCAGCGGCAGCAGCAGCCAATACCTTCAGCGATGATTGGTACTACCTGACCTACCTAGGGGATCGTGGACGCTTAGCGGAGGCGCACAGTTTTGGCACGGCTGCGATCCAGCGGCTCAGTGCGCAGACACAGGTTGCTTCGTCTGCATTGCTCCTGCTTGCGCGATTGGAAGCCATGGAGGCGATGGCGGGACATTGCCAGAACAAACCACTCTCAGTTGCCGATGCAGGGGATGCAACTAAATTTTTTGCGAGCCTTGCGCAAGCATGGTGCAAGCATTCTGCAAGCGACAATGCCCCAACCGATCCCATGGAACAAACGTTGATCCGAGCAGCGTTGCTGTGGAGCACGGGGGATGCGCAGGGTTCATTAAATCTGTTGCAGGAAGATAAGACCAGCGCTCAATCCACTGTGACTGCGCTGCTTCGGGGCGAGTCACATTTGAAACTCGGGCAACCGGTGTTGGCCATCGGCGATTTCAAGGCTGCACTCACACGGCATGGCGAAGCACTGCTCACGGGAACATTGGCGTATCCCGTGGCACAGGCAGGATTGGCAACTGCCTATCGCACGATGGGGGATGACCCCAACGCGAGCCGCGCAGAAGACGATTTGAAGAAACTTTGGCAGGACGCCGATCCATCCGAACCGCTGCTGCGCGGATCGAAGTAGATTGGATCAGCGCCGTCCGTTTTTCACCGGCGATTTCGTAAGGTTCTCAGCAAGAAACAGGCCAGATTTGTTTGCGCTGACCAGATCGATATCGCCGTCGCCATCGATGTCCACCGCCACTGTCTGAACACCGCCACCCATGCGTCCGCCGTAATCGACGATATGGCGGATCCATTCCACGCCGCCATTCTGCGCGGTTGGAGATACTTTCCGCCACTCATACCAGTAGAGCCCAACGGGTTCGCGCTCGCCAGGATCGCCGCCATTGTGTGCGAAGTATCGCTTGCCAATCACCAGGTCTGGCTGTCCGTCGCCGTTCATGTCTACGAGCTGCGATGCGTGCGCCTGCGACCATGAACTGTCGATCACATGTTGCATCCAGCGGCCATCCGCAGTCTGTTCGTACCACGCCAGGCCATAGTCGTGCGCCATACCGGTTAACAGATCCTTGCGGCCATCGCCATTGATGTCCAGCAGGTGCATATAGCCGAACTGCGCTCCCGCACGTTGCGCAGCCGCGGAAAGCTTCATCTCATCGGCGGGTGTTCCCGAAGGAGGAATGTACTTCCATCCCCAATCGGTTGGGTGGAACTTCCAGTAGCCTTCCGCCCGAACATCCGCCGGTGCTTCCAGCCAGCCCTTGGGTGTGAGAATGTCGTTGCGGCCATCGCCATTGACATCGCCTACGCCGATGCCGTGACCATAGCTCTGCGGAGCGACAACATGTTTGATCCACTTGCCATCACGGTGTTCAAACCATGCTGCAGGAACATTGGGACGATCGAACTCTGGAAGTAGCTCGTTTGCTTTTCCGTCGTTATCCAGATCAACCAGGAAAGCGAATTCCGTGGGGCCGCTGTTGTCGATCTCGCTTGCTTTCCACTCGCCACCTGACTTGCCGGGGTTCTTCAGCCACACGATATTGTGCGCGAAGTAGCCGAACTGGATGATGTCGGTCCAGCCATCGCCATCCACATCCATTGCAAGGTCGGCGAAGTTGTCGATATAGCCGTTGGCGTAGTTGATTGAACGCAGAGGATGTTTGGTCCATCCGGGCGCTTCGAACCAGTGTTCACCCGAGACAATGTCCAACTTGCCGTCGCGATTGACGTCTGCAACCGTGACTGTTTCGCCGTAGCCGGGATCGATCATCTGCACACGAAAAGCGATGTCCGCAGGGCGGCTGGCGCCGAGTAAGACAACGGCAGAGACAACTGCAGCAAGGGAAGTGGAAGCTGGCCAGCGCATGAACAGAGTGCCTTCGATTCGTAAGAATGCAGTGCGCGGCCATTCTAACGGTTGCGGCACAGAACATGGCAACTACCCCCTCCTGCAAACGCGTGGCGATGGGCAAGCAGCCACAGGCCTCTGCGTGTTACGATACCCAAGAAGCGGAGAGATGGCCGAGTGGCTTAAGGCGCACGCTTGGAAAGCGTGTATACCGCAAGGTATCCAGGGTTCGAATCCCTGTCTCTCCGCCACTCCCTCTTTTATCCCCTTAACAATTCAGAGATCGATGGCACACGGATATGGCGGAACTGTTCTGTTCTGCATTACAAGTGCTCCCATCGCGGAAGATGCGAATGTGTCTCTTTCTTTAGCGTGCATGTCCCGGTAAGATGCTTTTGCTACGTGTGGGCTTCCCAGCACGATCCCAGATTGTGAGTCTCCTCTTTGAGTTTTGCCGGAATTCTGCTTCCGACGGACGGCCCCGCGAGTGCTGCACTGCACTCCGTTCTGCTCCCACGCAGCGGCCAAGATGACGTTCCCACAATTACATCCGCGGGGCCATGTGGTATCACTGCAAATCGTCATGCAGAAAGTTGGCAAGGGCATGAGGGCTTTTTGGTGCTTGCCGGCAAGCTTTTTGAGCTGGACGTGCTGATCAGCGATCTCGGATTGCCTGCAGAGACTTCCGCTGCACAAACGGTATTCCGTGCCTACCAGGCGTGGGGTAACGACTTTGCGGACAAACTCTACGGGGAGTTCAGCTTTACATTATGGGACGCGTCATCGCGGCGGTTGATCCTGGCGAGGGACGCTATGGCGCGCTTGCCACTTTTCTACGTCATGCGCGGAAAAGACGTGATCTTCAGCACAGACATTGAGCCACTGTTTTCGTTCGAAGGTGTCACCCGAGAACTCGACGAAGAGGTGTTCTGTGCCGTTATGAGCATTGAACCCATGCCAGGACGTACGTTGTATCGCGGGATCCGCTCCGTGGAGGGAGCCCACACTGTCACCATTCGCCACGGAGAAGAACCGGTATCGCGCCGTTACTGGTTTCCGCTGCGTCAGGAACAGCTACATCTGAAGGATGAGAGAGAGTATTCGGAGGCCCTTCATGCGCATTTTCTACGCGCCGTAGAGCTACGGATTCCGCGTGAAGGGTTGGTGGCATCCCATCTCAGTTCTGGTTTCGATAGCTCTGGAGTCACTGCGCTGACAGCGCAAGTGCTCGCCCGTCAGAACCGACCGCTGGTGTCCTATACCGCAGTGCCCACGATACCCACCGACGCTTGCGAAATTGTCACCAACCGCTTTGACAACGAGTGGCCGCTTGCATCGCAGGTGGCTACGATGTACCCCAATGTCGAACATGTGGCGATTCGCAATGATGGCGCGGACTGGCTGGACGCCATCGACTCGATGATTATCCATGCCGGGATGCCTCCGGTCTTTATTCGAAACTCGCGGTGGTTTTATGCGATTCAGAAGGACGCGCAGAGCCGCGGCATCGTTACGCTGATGGAGGGGCAGGCGGGTAACCTGACCACGAGCTATGACGGCGGGTTCGATCTCTTCGATCTCCGACGTCGTGGGCAATGGGCCGAGTTCGTAAGTGCGCTGCTCGCGAAAAAACGCAATGGTGAAAAGTGGAAGAGCCTGCTGCGAAGTGTCTGGATGCCAGGTCTGAAAGCCTCGTCGCTCATCAATCGGGTGCGGCGCCGCGAGATCCCCGGTCTGTTCGATCTCAGTATGATGCGCAGTGAACTTTACGAACGCATTATGCCGCACGGCCGTAAAAATTCCGTAATGGGCGGCGTCATGGAAGGTGATCGAACCAGTGGAGCGAGTTGGCGGTTCTCGATTTTGCAGCGCCTCGACACCGGCGGAATGTATTCGCTGTATCGCAATGGCTTCAACATCGAACGTGCTGATCCGACCGCTGACCGCCGCCTCGTGGAACTCTGTCTTCGCATTCCGGATGTAAAGTTCTCTCCGAATGGCCGGAAGAAAAAGATGTATCGGGATGCTATGCGCAATGACCTGCCGGTCGATCTGCTTGCCGAGACTCGGCGTGGCCTGCAGGGCAGCGACTTCCTCCAGATGTTTGAAGAAGCATCGCCTGTATGGCACGAAGAACTGCGTACACAGGAGGCATCTGAGTACGTGGGCAAATATCTGGATCTGCCTCGTATGCGCGCACTGCTGGAACAATTCCAGGACAATGTGACTGCGAACCGCGGTAAGGCAGACATGTTGTACAACTACACCTTTGGCGGCGCCATCTCTATGGGACGTCTGCTAAAGACATTCGCCCGGCAGGAAAAGATTTAGCATTTCCTGCCGGGGTATAGAAGGCTAAGCAGTCTCTTCTTCGAAGTTCCTGGGTAGCCTCCGCGCCATCAGTGGAGTAAGGCACAAGATGGAGAACACGGTAGTGATCATGCCGCCCACCACCACGCGTGCCAGCGGTTGTTGTGCCTGTGCTCCAATGCCGTTACTGATCGCAGCCGGCAACAGACCAAGCCCCGCTGACATACATGCCATCAAAACAGGGCGCATTTCATCCAGGCAACCTTCGCGAAGGCCATGACGTGCGCCATGACGCTTCTGCGCCCGGCGGATGCCGGAGAGGAAGACCACAGCACCCAGTGTCGCCACACCCGTCAGCGAAGTAAAACCGACTGCTGCCGAAATGGAAAACGCAGTGTGCGTGATGAGCAGCGCAAGGATGCCGCCGATAGCCGCGAAGGGAAGCGTTGTGAGTACGATCAGTGCATCCAGCCACGTGTTGAACTGCGTATACAGAAGGATCAGAATGGCCAGCAGACTGATCGGAATGATCACGGACAGGCGCTTCTGTTCTTTCTTCAACGAGTCGAATTCACCAGCCCAGGCGTAGGTGTAGCCGTTTGGTAGTTGAATCTTTTGCTTCAACTGCGCCTGCAGATCGGTGATCGTCGCAGCAAGATCGCGTCCGCGAACGCTGAACTTGATGGGAATGTAACGGCGGCCTGCTTCACGGAAAATCTGGAAGCTGCCTTGCCGCACACCTATGTCCGCAACCTCACTGAGCGGCACGGAAGATCCATCACCAGCGGGCAGAAGAATCCTGCCAACTGAATCAGGATTATCGCGATAGCTCCTGGGATAACGAACAGTGATATCGAAGCGTCGATCGCCTTCGATCAATTGTGTGATACCGGCTCCGCCAACGGCAGCCTGAATGGCTGCATTCACATCGGCAGGAGCGATGTTGTATCGTGCAGCCTTCGCACGATCCACACGGATAACTAATGACGGCTGACCATCGACTTTGAAGATGCCAACGTCCTGCACGCCCTGCACCTTCTCCATCACATTCTGTACGGCAACAGCCTGTTTCGAGAGTTCGTTGAGATCGTCACCGAAAATCTTCAATGAGTTCTCGCCTTTGACGCCGGACATGGCTTCTTCCACGTTGTCCTGAATCTGCTGTGAGAAGCCAAACACAACACCGGGATATTTGCTGAGTGCGTGTTGCATCTGCCCAATCAGTTTTTCCTTGCTGCCATGAACATCAGCAGGCCAGGTGCTTTCGTCTTTTAGATCAACGAGGAATTCCAAGTTGTTGAAGGTGGTGACGTCCGTTCCATCGTTCGGACGGCCAAGCTGCGAGACCACCTGCTTTACTTCCGGGAAGCGCTGAAAGTCTTCTCGCAGGCTGTCGACGGTAGAGGAAGCGACATCAAAAGAGACGTCCTGCGGAAGCGTTGCACGTACCCACAGGTTGCCTTCTTCCAGTGGAGGCATAAATTCGCCGCCAACGCCGTAGACGAAAATAAAGCCCGAGACGATGAGCGCAATGATTGCGACGCCCCACACAAACCTGGAGCGACGCAGTGTGAGCGAGAAGATGCGGTTGTAATGATGACGGAAGAAGTTGGAAAGCCATGTACCTTCACCGGCATGAGCATCATTCTCTTCCGGACGCGCCGGTGGAGGCCCCTTGGGCGCCAGCACCATTGCCAGCACTGGCGCAAAGACCAGGCCGAAAAGCAATGCGCCAATCAACGCAAAACCATACGTAACGGACATGGGCGCGAAGATTTTGCCCGGCACACCTTCCATGGTGAACAGCGGAATGAACGCCACCAGAATGATGACCGTGGAGAAGAGAACCGGACGTGATGCTTCCTGTACGCCTTCAATGATGAGCGTTGCAAGATCGTCTTCCGGCAATCGCCGAGAGAGTTTGCGATGGATATTTTCCAGCACCACGATGGAAGCGTCGACAAGAATGCCGAAATCAATCGCGCCGATGGAGATGAGGTTTGCGGAGTGACCCGTCATGGCCATCATGGAAAACGCAAACAACACTGCGAAGGGAATGGTTGCCGCAGCGATGACGGTTGTGCGTACATCGCCGAGCATGAACAGCAGAATCAACGTCACCAGAACAAGGCCGGTGATGATGACGTGCTTCACCGTGTGTTCCGTGCGATCGATCAGGTTGGTGCGATCGCTGATCGTGTCGATATGCATTCCCGGTGGCAACAGGCCATGATTCAGATCGTGAATCTTGACCTTCAGCGCTTCCAAAGCGGGGATGGATTCTTCGTTCTTGTTGAGTAGAACGATGCCTTCCACTACATCCGTATCGTGGTTGCGACCGATCTTACCCATGCGCTGCTGCGAACCGATCTTGACTTCGGCAACATCGCCCACAAGCACAGGCACGCCGCGGTTGCTGGCAACGACAACCTGCTTAATGTCGTCCATGGTATGCAACTGACCAACAGCACGCACGTTGACGCTCTGTTCGCCCAGCGAGATGTAGTTACCGCCCGCATTGGCATTCGAGTTCTGCACCGCAGCCGTAACCTGCGGCAGCGTAACACCGTGTGCCAGTAACTTCTGCGGATCGGCTTCAATCTGGTATTGCTTCACATCGCCGCCGAAAGTAGTGACGTCGATGATGCCCGGCACCTGCTTCATCTCACGTGTCACAAGCCAGTCCTGCGTGGCTGTCAGGTCGTACAACGTGTAAGGACCGGTCAGTTGATAACGGTAGATTTCACCGATAGGCGACCACGGCGAAAGCTGCGGCTCCAGGTTGTTCGGAAGCTGCAACAGTTGCAGGCGGTCAAGGACTTCCTGCTTGTCATGGAAGTAATCGCTGTCAAAGGTGAAGTACAACTTCACGTCGGACAGGCCGAAGATGGAGATGGAGCGGATGCCGTTGAGATGTTGCACGCCGTACAGCGCCGTTTCGACAGGGGCTGTAACCTGCTGCTCCATTTCTTCGGCAGACCATGCGGGATTTTGCGTGATGATTTCGACCAGTGGTGGCGAGGGATCGGGATATGCCTCGACATCAAGCTGCATGGCGCCGAAGGTTCCTGCGACCAGCATGCACGCCAGCACAATCAGAACCAGCGCACGCATGCGCAGAAGAATGCGGATGAGAGCGGACATCGCGTTAGTCTCCCGTCGCCGGTGCGCGCAGGAAACTGGCGCCCGTCTTCACGATAGTTTCGCCGCCTTGCAGACCGTTGAGAATCTCAACGTCGTCTCCGTGTGCCGCGCCAACCTTCACCTGTCGCAGATTGAAATTGTTATCTGCGCCCTTCACGTAAACCCCAGTGCTTTCGCCGTCGTGGATCACTGCGGTACTTGGTACCAGTACCGCGTTTTGCGATGGACGTGCAACCTTCAGGCTCGCAAACATCGCAGGCTTCAAACGATGGCCGGGGTTCGGCAGGACCACCCGCGCACGTAAGGTGTGCGTTGTGGGATCGAAGGTGTCGCCTACGTTGGCCACCTTGCCATGAAATGTTTCGTTGGGATACGCCTGCACGGTGACGTCGACGTTCTCTGATTGCTTGAGCAGTGCAATATCGCGCTCAAAGACTTCGCCAACAATCCATACGGAATCAAGATTCGCGATGGTGACAATGCCGTTGGTGGCGTTATCGACGGACTTCTGCAACTCACCGTTTGCTGTGCCTACGTCAATGACAGTGCCGGAGATGGGCGAGGTAATAGGCGCAACGTCGGACGTTCCGTTCTCGCTGAATCCAAGCTCGTGCAGACGCTGACGCGTGCGTTCCAGCTCGGCATGACCGGAGGCCGCAGTGGCCTGCAATTCCAGATACGCGGCCTGTGAAAGCACCTCGTGATCCAGCAGCAACTTGCCTCGAGCCAGTGCACGATCGGCACGGTCAGACTCGGTCTTTGCTTTCTCGAAATCGGAACGCGCAGAAGCGACATCGCCGCTCTGCAGCAGGGCGACAACCTGTCCCTTACGGACTTCCTGTCCTGCAACGACTTTCATTTCGACGATGCGACCAGACAGTGGCGGATAGATGTGCACCGTCTGTGTGGGGTTCGCTTCAATGTGCGCTGGCACTGCGAGCGAATCGTTCAATGTGGTCGCCCGAGCCGTGGTGGTCACAATGTTCGCGGCAGGCAGGTCTGCCTCGGGTTTTTCTTTCTTATTGCAGCCGGTAGCCATCAACGTGGCAGACAACAGCAGGGCGACGCTTCGCGTCCTCATCATGGATTCACCTCAGTCGCCGTAGCGTAGGAGAGCTGGTGCAGCGCATTCTGCGCGTTAGCCTGCGCATTCAGCGCGGCAAGGTTGGTCTGGCGGTAGTCCTGCAATGCGGACAGGTAGTCCAGCAATGTGGCGTTGCCATTGCGATAGGCAAATTGAATGTTGTCGCGGACATGTGCGGCTTCCGCCAGATACTTTTGCTGATAGCGCGCGTTCTGCTGCACAGCCGCCTGGTATGCAGCATAGGACTGATCCACGTCGCTGATCACCTGATTGCGAGCCTGCTGCAACAGCAACCGGCTCGATTCAGCTTCGCGACGTGTGCGCTCCTTTTCTCCCTGGTTGCGATCGAAGATGCGCAACGGGATCTGCAGGTTCGCACCTACCGTGCTCGCGGTGCCGCTGTGTTCGTATTCCACACCGAACTGGGGATCGGTCTTTCCCATCGCGTCGGCAAGGTGAATGGCAGCATCGTTCGCGTTCACCTGACGCTGCGCCGCGACCAGGTCAGGCCGCGCAGCCAATGCTGCATTTTCCAATTGCTCCAGGGAGCTTCCCAGCGCAGGAAGATCGAGCGAACCACTGACATCGAAGGTCGACAGCACCGTGGGTTCGCCCAGCAGGACCTGCAACTGTTCGCTGGCTTGCGTCAGGTTGAGTTGCGCATTCGTCTGATCGTTTTCAAAGCCTGCAAGCTGCAGTTCTACTCGTTCAAAGTCCGTGCGGTCCACATCTCCTGCGTCCAGACGAACCTGCATCAGCTCCACCGTCTTGCGGTAGTCGGCGAGGTTATCGTTCGCAATCGTAAGCGCAAGCTTTGCCTGTAACATGCCGGTGAACGCTTGTTTTACTGCCAGGTCAAGCCCGCGTTTCTGGTCGTCCACCTGCGCTGACGCGACCCCGGTATTGGCCTTTGCCGCAGCAATGCGAAGGGATCGCTTGCCACCGACTTCGAATGTCCGCTGCAGCCCCACGCCATAAAATGGTGGGCCGTTCGGATCATTGTTAGAGAGACTCACCTGCGTGCCTTCTGCCACAAGGTTCGGGTTCAGCCGCAACCCCGCGGTGATTTCGTTCGCCTGAATCGCCGACAAATGCGCCTGGGCACCCAGCAGCCCGGGGCTATGCAGTCGCGCGTACGCCACTGCCTGTTGCAGCGTGAGAGGCTGTGGCGGTGGAGGAGGGGAGGCTGCCGCCTGTGCATAGACCGCGGGCTGCAGCAAAAGCAGTCCCGCAGACAGCAAGATTCGTTTCATAGATATGTCGATTTCCTCCGCGCTCAGCAATGATTGCGGATGCTTCTACTTGTCAATGTGAATGAGACTCGAAAGACTGCTAAGCGATGCAGACAGAGGGTGGCGGTCGCGGCGACTGTGGCCGGACGGCAACCAACTCATGCATCTTCCACGCCTGACGTCGGCGCGAAAGCGACTCCATTCGCCGCATGACGGCGCCAAACAACATGGCCAGAAGCAGGAAGGGAAGCAGGGCAACAGCGGCAGCAGGTCCATCCTGACGCGTGCCCGAAAAGAAACTTCCATTTGCCTGTTGCCAGGACGACTCTGCTGCCATTTTTGCGCGCTGAAGGTCGTCGGTCATGGAGACAGCCGGAAACAGCACGATAGCAAGCAGAGCAACTACACCCAGAGCTACAGGAAGCGAACAGCGCAGCATTCCTCGACGGTTGCACACAACCGTACCCGTGAACAGAACGCTCACGACGGTCAACCACAACAGATTGAGTAAAAGCGCCACTGTACGAATGATATCCGAGAAAAAACAAGCTGGTATGAGGTTTTCCTGTAACGGCACCTTTGGGATGAAATACGTTCCATGAGCACTGCAGGTTTCCCATCAATACAATCTGGAGGAACCTCGTGAGCAGCATGGCTCAAATTGTCTGGTTTCAACTTTGCGGCGATAGCCACAAGGTTGAAACCAATTCTGTAAGTAGACGAGGTTTTTGGTATCCACGACCGGTGTCTGCGGACAAGACGGACATCGTCATGAGGAGTGGGAGGTACAACAGATTCCTCAGATGCGTTACGTCCGATAATGCATATTCTGTATAGTTAAGCTGCGACAGCCTAATCTGCAGGCCCATCCCCGCTCCCAGCGCCCCTGCTGTGATGCCTTCGACCAGCCACTCTGCTACCATCCGGCTAAGTCTTCATGCGAATTGTCCAAACAGTTTTTGGGGTCTTCCATCACTTTGATCTGGCACGTCAGCTTTATCGCCGAGGCCATCTGGAACGGATTTATTCGACCTGGCCGTGGCGACGGATTCAACGCGAAGGTATCCCACACGATAAGGTCCGGACATTCCCGTGGGTTCATACGCCAGAGTTCCTGATGAAGCGTGCGGGTCTGCTGCCACGTCCTGTGGAAGATATCACCGGCTACATGAATGCCCTCAGCTTCGACGAATACACGACACGTACGCTGCCGGAATGCGATGCTCTGATTGGCATTTCAGGCTCCTCATTGAAGGCCGGTCAACTGCTACAGAAACGCGGTGGAATGTTCTTCTGCGATCGCGGCTCTTCGCACCAGCGCTATCAGGAACAGCTTGTCTCTGGTGAGTTTCGTGCCTGGGGCGTCCAGGCCCCCGTCAGCGACCTTCGCGACACGGCGCGTGAGGAAGAAATTTACGCGATGGCGGACGGCATTACGGTGCCATCCAGCTTTGCGGCTCGATCGTTTGTAGAGACGGGTGTGCCGGCCGCCAAAGTGCACACCATCCCCTATGGGGTGCGGCTGGAACGCTTTCAGCCAACCGGCGAACCACCGGCGGACCGTCTGGAGATTCTTTTTGTAGGCAACGTTGGCTTGCGTAAAGGAGTGCCCTATCTGTTGGAAGCATTCGCGCGGCTGCGTCATCCAAACAAGCGGCTGCGAATTGTTGGAGCCATGAGTCGCGAGTTTCCACCGGTGTTGGAGCGGCTACCCAAAGAACATGTTGAGTTCACCGGCATTCTTCCGCAGCAGCAAGTGGCCGAGATGATGAGCCGCAGCCATCTACTGGTATTGCCCAGCATTGAAGAAGGTCTCGCCTTGGTTCAGGGCCAGGCACTTGCCTGTGGATGCCCTGTTCTGGCCACCACAAACACTGGCGGAGAAGACCTGTTTCACGATGAAGTGGAAGGGTTTATCGTTCCCATCCGGGACGTCGATGCCCTGACAGACCGCATGGAACGGATTGCCCAGGACCCCTCGTTGCAGCAACGACTGCGCGCAGCCGGACTGGAGCGGGTCAAGCACCTTGGCGGATGGGAAACCTACGGCGACCGCTGGGAGGCGCTCCTGCAAAGCAGTCTCGCCGAAAAGCGTTAGCTCCGACCGCCACCGACAAAGTGAACCAACTCAATCCGGTCGCCGGAAACCAGATGCGTGTCCGCCCAGGCGGTGCGCGGTACGATGTCGCCATTGCGTTCCAAAGCGACGCGATCCGCCCGGAACCCAAGAGATGTGATCAACTCTGCAACCGTTGGTTGATGGCCCAGTTCGGTGAGGTGGCGTTCGCTCCCGTTGAGCGTGACAACAATCGGTTCCGACATGCTTTCAGCTTACCAAGCTGACCTGCGCCTAGCGAGTGGGGTTGGGGGAGGAATGCAAACGACGCATCAGGGTGCGTTGCAGCCGTTGTTGCCAGCTCATAACCTCTTCGCAATCTGCAAATACTGCGCGCGAATATGCCATAAGCGTGTGGACAGCTTCCGCATCGGCTGGCGAATCCCACGTCTCGTAGAGCCGCGAATCGACCAGGTATTCAATGGCATGGCCCAGGATCTCCAGGGCATGTCCCTGTTCAAGCGATGGTCTGCGACGTGTTGGCGAAGGTCGCTGCGGCTGCTGCGACGGTAGCTTCGTTGCAAACTGGGGGCGCGGAAGCATCGGGGCGGAGAGGACGTTGGCAGCGGTGGACATGTCTCGCTCATCGGCGCATGGGGACGGTCACGTTAGCGCACTGAGTGTCGCAAAATAGGCCACAGCAAGTTCATGGGGCCACGTCCGCTGCCATGAGGTGTTGCGGAACGCATTGCCTCCGTAACAAAGGCCTTAGCCTCGCGCGCCGCATCCACCGCAGGCAACCCTTGTAACAGATGACAAAGCATGGACGAAGAAAAGGCACATCCGGTTCCATGCGTCGCTCTTGTCACAATGTGCTGTCCGCTCAAGCGTGTCCAGACTCCATCTGCAAACACAAAATCATCCGGTTTTTCACGATCCCCGCCAGTCACCACCACGACACACCCAAATTGCAGCGCAAGTTGCTCTGCGGCGGATTGAATGCTGGTGTCATCGTCACACGGCGAATCTGTCAGGAGCGCGAGCTCTCCAACATTGGGCGTAACGACATCCACCAAAGGCAGTAGTTCCTCACGAAGTTGCTGCAGTCCATCCGCATCCAGCAAAGGCGCGCCTGAGGACGAGCGGATCACAGGGTCAAGAACAACGACAGGCCGCTTCCCTTCGCAGCCGCCGAGATAGCGAACCACTTCTGCGACCTGTTCCGCTCCGCCCAGCATGCCAATCTTGATGCCGTCCGGTGGCAGATCCTCGTGCAATGTTTCGAGTGTTTCGTGCAACAACACGGCATCTACTGGCTGAATCTTTCGCACGCCCAGCGTGGATTGCACGGTCAACGCGCTGATGGCAGATATGCCGAAGACACCGTGCGCCGCAAACACCTGCAGGTCTGCAGTGATACCTGCGCCGGATGACGGATCGAAACCCGCAATCGTAAGCGCTGTCCGGTCTGCCCTGCCATCCATACCTCTCAGCATAGCCGCTACACTGGAAGCATGAACCCAGCCGATCATCTCATTGTGGCCCTTGATGTTCCCAATCGCGCACAGGCGCTGGACATGGTGGAGCGCCTGGAGGGCAACATCCGTTGGTTCAAGGTTGGACTGGAACTGTATCTGGCGGAGGGGCGCCCCATCGTGGAAGCCATTCGCGAACGCGGCTTTGAAGTTTTTCTGGATCTGAAACTCCACGACATCCCGAACACTGTCGCGGGCGCTGTCCGCACTGCATCGGCGAGTGGCGCAAGTCTGCTGACCCTGCACGCCGTTGGAGGCCCGGTGATGCTGGCTGCTGCAAGAGAAGCCGCAGAGGGACTGGCACAGAAACCGCGTCTGCTGGCAGTTACCGTGCTCACCAGCATGGACGCCACCCAGCTTCACGCTACTGGAATCGCAGCCACACCTGCGGAACAGGTGATCCGCCTCGCAGAGATGGCGACAGATGCCGGCATCGCCGGGCTCGTCTGCTCACCGGAAGAGGTTGTCAGCCTCCGCTCCAGCCGGGCGAAAGAAGCGCTACTGGTTGTGCCGGGGATTCGCCCTGCGTCAAGCGTCAAGGACGATCAGAACCGCATTGCGACGCCCGCGGATGCGATACGTCGTGGCGCAAACATGCTGGTGGTGGGTCGGCCGATTACAGGCGCGGCTGATCCCGCGGGTGCCGCCGCTGCCATTCTTCACGAGATCGCTGCAGCAAAAGCCTGAGACAGGCCCAGCAAAAAAGAGAAAAGCCCGGGAATCCCGGGCTTTCGCATACTTCAAGTCCTGGTTTAGAGGCGCTCGAAGAAGTCGCACGCAGAGCAGGAGATATACATGCCGCCCGGGGTGCCGCGGTCGCGGTCCTTCACGCGCTTCACGATACGGGTCGGCTTGCCGCATTTCGGGCAGTCCGTGCTCTTGGTGGTGTCCATCGCCTTCTTGCGATCACCGGTCTTGGCAATCTTCGCCATGGGTAGTTCCCTTCAGTTTGGCGTCTTCCTTGCGCCGGAAAATGTGATTCGCGAGTGGTCCCGGATAGCAATCATCCAGTCTGCGGGCAGCCACGTGGAGTTCGCAGGCCCTGTCGCGCAACTTTTTCATTCTATCGCAGCCGAAAGCTACTGAAGATGCGGTGCATCATTCGTGGCAATCTTATCCGCTTTTGGCCGCGTTGGTGCTGGAACGGCTTGATCCGCCGATCGCTCAGAAGGAAGTTTCAGCGAAGGAGCCTTTGGTTTCGCTTCCGTTTCCTCGGTTCCCGCCTTTGCATCGCCCAGTGAAACTTCATGCGTCAACGCTGGGTCGCGGTATCCGGCAAGTTCGTCTTTGTCATGCACTTCAATGGGTTTGCCCAGCGCGGCGAGTTTCGTCAGCACTACGCGGTCAGCACGAAAACGAACAAAGCGAATTGATTGTGGAGTCTTGCCGTAGATCCATTCTTCGAAGACTTCACCGTCGTTGCTTTCCGCTGCGCGTTCGCGGAGTTTGGTGTCCGGCTGTCCCAGCGATGCCAGCACCATCCGACGATTCATCCCAACAAGAACTTCGTGTTCCTGGATGGCGTTGCGGATGGGATCGGGCAGCGTATCGGCATAGGCCTGTTCCGAACTCTTCAAGCCAAAGTCGAGCAAAGGTTCCAGCAACGCCTTCACCTCCGCTGCAGACACACGCGGGGTGCGCCCTTCAAACAACAGGGTGATGCGCGTTCCCGTGGGGCGCTCGCCCATAACACCGTCGCCTGCCAGCGGAACGTCGTTGATGGAGATATGGCGGAGGAAACGATGCGGCAGGTAAGGGCCGCCGTTGATGTCGATATCGATGCGGTCTCCGAGCACGTTGATGTCAGTAACCATGATGCGGTCACCCGCAGCAGCGCTCATGCCGTCCTTGAACATGCGTTTCTTCAGACTGTCGTTATCGACGGTGAGTCGCCCGTTCGCATGCAGGACCAACCCAGGTGCGCCCAATGGCAGTGATCGATGCGCGAATCCCTGCTCCATCAGCAGCATGCGCACCAGTTCACGCCTGCCCGCAATGTCCATGGGATCCTGCGTGTATTCCACGCGGGTTGGTTTGAAGTCACGAAGAGGATCGCCGACAGAGGTATCCGGGCCAACCACGAAAACATCGCGCTGCGGCAGCGGCCCTAATGTCTGCGTCTGTTGCGCAGAGAGAACGCAACTGCCTGCGGCAGTGATACCAAGCACGACGGCGGCAATCCTGTGACGCATGGGACGGGCACCCCGATGACACGCACTGTAGACCCAATACATGCCCTGATGCAAGTCGAGAACGCCGGGTGGCCTGTCCCTACGCTGAATCGCGAGGTTCGCTATAAGGAATCTGCGGCGCCTGCAATCCGCCAATCTGGATCAGCGGAGCCGCTGCGGCCTGAATCTTCTCTTCCCGGAGATGCTCTGCCGGCGGCGGCACATCCATCGGATGCCCAGCGCCCTCCAGCGGCTGCCATGTGTAATGCCACGCGTAGTCCTTTGTAAGGCGGAATGCGACGACCAGAGCGGCAACCAGAACAAGTACGGCAACAAGGGATGCTTCCGGGCCAAACGGTCCACCGGTTAACCAGATAGGACCGTCCGTTCCACTTTGAATGAAGCCAAACGTGACCGGGGTATACGCAGAGGTAGCACCGAACAGGATCTGCAAGACGATGGACCAGCCAAGTTGCACGCCCAGCGAAAACCAAAGAGCACGTGTTCGTAGAAAGCCCGTCAGGAAAATGGATGCTGCCAACACCATAATCGGCAGTGTTCTTCCCTGCGACGCCGTGCCGGTAATGGCAAGCATGGTCACAACAAAGATGACCGCAGAGGCGGCCCAGCCGGGGCTGGAGGCTTTAACCAACATCTGCAGCGGCAGCCCTGCAAGAACAAGTTGAACCACCAGCGCAAATGCAATCAGAGTAGCGATACTCAATAAAGTCCGCAGCAGTGTTTGCGCGTCAAAGGCAAACTGCATGGAGAGATTGCCGGTCAGGAGTGGCGGCAGAACCAGTGCGATTGCAATTCCCCAACCCAATGCGACGCCACGGCCGAGTTCCCCTGCGATTCCTGGACGACGTACAAACCCAAGACTGCTGAGCGGTCGCAAATCAGGTACCCAGACCCGCGCCATGGCATAGAACCCACCCGCCAGGAGAAGCGCCGTTACCATCTCGCGGGCAAAGTCTGTCCACATCGCTGGCACAAGCTGTGACAGTTCGCTGGCAGAGAGCAGCGAAAGCACGATCCATGCGGCGGACAGGAGAAATGTCGCCGCTGGACGTGATGGTTTGTGCAGAGAATGTTTTGCAAATGGCATCCGTGTCGCCTTCCCAGAAGGGTTCCGGTATTAGACGAAGGCAGCCTCAGGCCGTCGCGTAAAACGCAGCAATGTTACGAAACTTGTTGTAGCGCGCTGCGAGGAGTTCACCCAGCGATTGAGACCGCAGTTCAGCGTAATTCTTTTCCAGCGCTGCACGAACCAGTGCAATCGCCTCGTCCTGGTTAGCCTGAGCGCCACCTGCGGGTTCAGCGATGACGCCATCCACGCAGCCAAGCCGTGAAACTGTTTCTGAGGTGTACTTCAAGGCTGCCGCAGCATCCTGGCGCTTTGAGGCGTCCTTCCACATGATGGCTGCGCAGGCCTCTGGCGAGATGACAGAGTACATGGCATTTTCCAGCATCAATACGCGGTCCGCCACGGCCAAAGCGAGCGCTCCACCAGAGCCACCTTCGCCGGTGATGACGGTGATGGTCGGCACCCGCAGCCGCGACATCTCAATCAGGTTACGGGCAATCGCCTCGCCCTGTCCGCGCTCCTCTGCTCCAAGACCGGGATAGGCACCAGCAAGGTCCAGAAAGCTGAATACCGGCTTATTGAACTTCTCCGCAATCTTCATGGCGCGCAGGGCCTTGCGATAGCCTTCCGGTTCCGGAGAACCGAAGCGGTACTGCATGCGCTCTTTCGTGGTGCGGCCCTTGCGATTGCAGAGAACCAGGACCTCGTCATCGTTGAAGCGAGCCATACCGGCAAACATAGCTGCATCATCGCCAAAGCTGCGATCGCCGTGAATTTCGCTCTGGTCGGTAAAGATCGCGTCAATGAAATTCATGGGATGGAGGCGCTGCGGGTCCCGTGCTACCTCAGTCTTACGCCACGCCTCCGGCACTGGAGCGGCAACGGGCTTTGCTTCTGTCTCTGCCATCAGGGTTTATATCCAAACGCCCGCAAGGGCTTCTGCCGATTATACCGGCTGCCTCTCACTTACGGCGCGCCAGGAATCCATCTACGGATAGGGCATTTGCCTCCAGCAGCCACAACATGGCAAAGAAGATGAAGCTGTACATCAGTTGCGTGCCTGCACCGTTCCAGTTCTGCACTGAGGTTGTGCCAAACGTCAGCACGATCATTAGCAATGCACCTGAGATCAGCGCAAACCGGGTGAACAACCCCAGGATCAGCAGTAAACCGAGCGTGAATTCGATCCACGGAATGCAATAGCCAAAGCTCAGTGTGAGCACATGCGGCAATGGGCCTTTGTCCATTCCCTGCACCATCCCATTCGCGAAGTTTCCAACGCCGCTCAGGATGCGGAAGAATCCATGTCCGAAGACATTCACACCCAGCGCCAGCCGCATGATCACGTACGCAACGGTCTTGTTATCACGAAACATTGCACCACCATCCTTGTCCGTGAGACGGAAGACGAAGCGATTGTAGCGTTTGTGGCGCGATTCTTCAGAGCATCTCTTTAAAAAGAGAGCGTCTTACTGTTATGGAGGTGTTTGCATGAGCAGACCCACATGGTTGTTTCGTTTCGCGGTCCTATTCGCGCTGGCTGGTTCATTGAATGTTGCGAAAGCCCAGGATGTTCGTACGGATTACGACCACGAAGCGAATTTCCAGCAATATCACACTTTTTCTGTCTACCGTGTTCACGCGTCGGACGGCATTATTGAGAAGCGCCTGAGGAGCAACATTGCTGCATCGCTGACGGAACGCGGATTCCATGAAGTGCCGCAGGGCGGTGATCTTGCCGTGACCGCCATCGGCGGCGTTCGCAATCGTCAGGAATACACCACGTTCTACAACGGCTTTGGACCCGGTTGGGGATATGGAGGCTGGGGTGGATGGTACGGATGGGGACGCTGGGGCGGAGGTCCCGCCAGCACAACGGTTTACAACATTCCTGTTGGAACGTTGGCAATCGATGTGTATGACGCGCGGACGCATCAGTTAATCTTCCGGGGAACTGCCACCGATGATCTTTCAAAAAATCCCGACAAGAACGCGAAAAAGGGTGAGAAAGCAGTCGACAAAATCTTTGACAAGATGCCCGGCATACACAAAGTAGGTTAGTTCACATTCGAAATGAATCGGGGTCACGGAGATGTTCTTCCATGACCCCGTTTTCATTTTCGTATCTGGAGTTAGTTAATTACCTTTACAGCTCCAGCACCGATCAAATCCTCCACCTGATCAATGAAAAGCCTGTCTGCGCAAACGCTGAATCCCTGCGGCTCCAGCACGGCACGGAACTCACCGGGTTCTTCCAAATCAAGCAGCAGCTTGCCGGGGCCAGGACGTTCCTGAAACAGTGTTGCCAATTTCTCCAGTAGCGCCACGTCAGGGTGATGCAACGGCACCAGGATACGCAGAGCTTCCGGCAACTTGATCTGTACATCTTCCAGCGCTGTAATCCCCGTAACGGAAAGCTTTGGAGCGGAGTCTTCTTCACCGCGCAGCGAACCACGCACCAGCACCGGCACATCGATCTTGAGCTTTTCCTGCAGCTTTTCGTAATCCTTCGGAAACGCAATCAGGTCGATCTTGCCAACAGTATCTTCCAGAATGGCAGAGGCATACATCTCGCCGCTGCGTTTGCTCTTTGCAGCTTTCAGACCAGAGATGACGCCTGCGATCTGAATTTCATTCTGCGGTTCGCGCTGGCCCCGTTGAAAGACAACGGGCTCCGGCTTCATTTCACAGGCAGTGGCTGTGTCGAGAACGCCTTTGAGATTACGCAGCTTTTCGCGGTATTTATCCATGGGATGGCCGCTGACAAAGAAGCCGAGGACTTCTTTTTCATTCTGCAGCCGCTCATGCTCATCCCAGTCCGGCGCCTTCGGCAGATCGTCTTCCGGCGCTGCCGTGGCGTCGGCAAAAGGCGACGCGTCAAACAAGCCAAAGAGACCGCTTTGACCACTGGCTGCATCACGCTGCGACTTCTGCGCTCGTTCCATCGCCTTGTCAACTGCAGCAAACACACGGGCACGCGGACCAAAGGTATCCATAGCGCCTGCTTTGATCAGCGATTCCAGCACGCGTTTGTTCAGAAGGCGAAGCTCTACCTGCTCGCAGAAGTCCCATAGCGAACTAAAGCCTGTCTCCCCTTCCTCCTTCAGTTTGTTTCGTGAACTAACGATAGTTTCAATAGCATTGCCACCAACGTTCTTAATGGCTGCCAGACCGAAACGGATGGCATCTTGATTGGGGGTGAAGTTCGCATCGGAAATCTGCACGTCTGGCGGCAGCACGGTAATGCCCATTTCACGGCATTCCTGAATGTACTTCACTACGTTTTCCGGCTTGGAAGTTTCACTGGTCAGCAGTGCTGCCATGAACTCCACCGGGTAATGCGTCTTCAGATATGCCGTGTGATACGCGAGCAATGCATACGCCGATGAGTGCGATTTATTGAAGCCATATCCCGCAAACTGCAGAATAAGATCGAACAGCGCGCCTGCCTTTTCCTTGGGATGCTTGCGTTCGGCTGCGCCCTTCATGAAGATTTCGCGCTGCTCGGCCATCGCTGCGGGATCTTTTTTACCCATCGCTCGACGCAGAAGATCAGCGCCACCGAGCGAGTAGCCAGCGATGACAGATGAAATCTGCATCACCTGCTCCTGATAGACGATGACGCCCAGCGTCTCCTTCAGCAGCGGTTCCAGACCGTCCAGCAGATACTCCACCGGACGTCTTCCCCACTTGCGTTCGATGAAGTCATCGATCATGCCGCCCTGAATTGGACCAGGGCGATACAACGCATTAAGAGCGGTCAGGTCTTCTACGGTCGTGGGCTTATAGCGGCGCAGAACGTCACGCATACCGCCCGATTCAAACTGGAACACACCACTGGTCAGCGCCTTATGGAAGACCTTCTCGTAAGTCTCCGCATCGTCCAGCGGAATCTTATCCATCTCCACGATGTCGCCGCGATTGCTCTTAATTAACTTCAGGCAGTCGTCGATCACAGTCAGAGTGGTAAGCCCAAGAAAGTCCATCTTGAGCAGTCCCATTTTTTCGACGGCCTTCATGTCATACGCGGTGACCAGATCGTCAGTCTTCGTCAGCGTGACGGGAACCAATTCCGTCAGAGGCTGCGGTGCAATCACAACACCGGCGGCATGAACACCAGCGCCGCGCACCAACCCCTCAAGCCGCAAGGCATTGTCGATGATCTCTCGAACCTGCGGATTGCTTTCGTAGGCCTGCGCCAGCGGCGGTGAATCTTTCAGCGCCTGATCGATGGTGATACCGATAGTCGCGGGAATCATCTTGGCGATGCGATCCACTTCGCCGTAAGGCATTTCCAGTGCACGGCCAACGTCCTTAATGGCAGCCTTTGCAGCCATCGTGTTGAACGTGATGATCTGTGCCACCTGGTCCGCGCCGTACTTGCGCTTCACATACTCGATGACTTCGCCACGACGATTCATGCAGAAGTCGATATCGATATCCGGCATGCTGATACGTTCGGGGTTCAGGAAGCGCTCAAACAGCAATTCGTTCTGCAACGGATCAACGTCCGTAATCTCCATCACATATGCGACGAGCGATCCCGCAGCCGAACCACGACCCGGTCCTACAGGGATACTCTGTTCCTTCGCATATCGAATGAAGTCCCACACGATCATGAAGTAGCCGGGGAACTTCATGCTTTTAATGCAATCGATTTCGCGCTGCAGACGTGCTTCGTAGTCTGCAATTTCATATCTCAGAAGACCGCGCGAACGCAGATGCGCAACGGCTGTATCAAGACGCTTCTTCAGGCCTTCGCGACACACGCTCTCAAAGTAATCGTCCAGCGACATACCATCCGGCACAGGAAAGCGCGGGAATGGATTCTTCACCTTCGTCAGCTTCACATTGCAGCGGTCGACAAACTGGTTGGTGCGTTCGCAGACTTCTTCGTGGCCCTGGAAGGTGCGGTACATCTCCTCCGCAGACTTGATGTAAAACTCCTGCGTATCGAACTTAAAGCGGTTCGGATCGTTCATCGAACCCGCCGTCTGTACACAGAGCAAAATCTCGTGCGCACGGCTGTCATCGCTGCCAACATAGTGCGCGTCGTTCGTCGCGATCAGAGGGATATCAAGATCCTTCTCCATGCGATACAGCGCTTCACAAACGCCCTTGTCCGGCTCCAGGTTGTGGTCCTGAATTTCAAGGAAGAAGTTGTTCTTGCCGAACATGTCCTGGAACATTCCCGCGGACTTCTTGGCCTCGTCGTACTTCCCTGCCATGAGGTGCTGATTGACTTCACCGGCAAGGCATCCGCTGAAAGCAATGAGACCTTCTGTGTGCTTCGACAGAAACTCTTTCGACACACGCGGCTTGCGATAGAAGCCATGCACAGCGGCTTCGCTCGTCAGGCGGACAAGGTTGCGGTATCCCTCATCATTTTCTGCTATCAACAGAAAATGGTTGTAGCCGCCGCTCATCTCGCGATGGTCCGCGGTCTGCGACAGGTACAACTCACATCCGATGATGGGCTTAATGCCCTTCTTTTGCATGGCATCGGCAAAGTGCACAGCGCCATAGATGTTGCCGTGATCGGTCATCGCGGCGGCCTTCTGGCCCAGCTTGCTCAGGTGCGCGGCAAGCTTATCGACATCGCATGCGCCGTCTAGCAGGCTGTAATCGGTGTGAAGGTGGAGATGGGTAAATTCGCGATCCGCCATATGTCGATTTTAGGGCTCGCGCCATATGGTAGGGGCTGCGGAAAACGAGGTACGAATTTTGCTTACAGCAGAGGCAGCATCCGTTGCAGCCCGGTCACAAACTGCTTCGGATTCCCGAGAAGGCTGACGACGAGCCAGCCTTTCGATGGAAAGCCATAAAACGAGCCCGGATGTACGGCCACGGACACCTCTTCCAGCAACCGGATCGCCAGCGCCTCATCGTCGGTGACGGCAGGCACGCGCAACACTGCGCACCATCCACCTTCTACTTTGAGTCGGTTGACCACAGTTCCATGTATGCAGGTATCTAACACGACCAGATTCGCGTGAATGCGTTGCAGTATCTGCTGCTGAATCCGCTCTCGCACGGATAGCCATGCAGGAAGCGCTGCCTGTACCGGCGTTGCCACGGAAAGAAAGGTATCGGTGACCACCTCAAGCCTCTCCAACGCATTGGCAACGTCTTCCGCGGGACCGCAGACGACTGTCCATGCAAGCTTCATCTGCGGCAACGCGAGCAGCTTACTCAATCCGCCCATGACAAAGGTCAACACAGGTGCGTCTATCTTTGCGAAGCTGTGTCCTGATTTTTCTACGCTGTACTCCAGAAAGACTTCATCCACAATCAGCGGAAGACCGTGTCGCTGCGCAACGTCATACAGCACGGTGCGATCTGTCTCACTGCAGTAATGTCCTGTGGGATTGTTCGGATGAATGGCAACGATGGCGCGTGTGCGTTCTGTTACAGCAGCTTCCAGCGAGGCAGGATCAATCTGCCAGCCGTCGTGATAGACCAGCGGATACTTGATAAGTTCCACATCGTGCAGGCGCGACAGCAGATCAAACAATGGATAACTCGGTGACGGTACAAGCACCGCGTCCCCGGGTTCACAGAGGAGCTTGAAGAGATAACCGTACGCCTCGCTCGTACTCGCCGTGAAAAATATCTGTTCCGCGTCCATGCCGTCATACAGGCCCGCAATGGCGGTGCGTGCCGCCTGCATACCGAAAGGGGCCGCGTCGTAACGAAGCGATGTCTCCTCGGCCAGGGCGTGCAGTGGAATGGCAGAATAATCGAAGCCACACCGGGTTGGGTTCGATATCGTAAGGTCGATGAATTCCGGATGCTGCTTTGCACGCTGCAGCGCGTCCCCGAAGGGCGAAGAGTCATTGCCAAAGTCTGTACGCGAGGCAAAGTGCATAGAGCTCATGCTATCGAAAGAACTCACAGCTACAATCAACCGCATGTCCCAGATTCATGCCGTCCTCTTCGACTTTGGTAAAGTTCTGAGTCTTGCCCCTGATCCACGCGTATGGGAGCAGATCCGCGCTCTTTCGCAACTGTCCGAAGAGGAACTGCAGGACGGCTATTGGAAGTACCGCGATGACTATGACGCAGGCATCCTGACGGGCAATGCGTATTGGCATCTCGTTGCGGGCACAGCTATTTCCGATGACGTATTGCACGACCTGAAAGCTGCGGACGTTGCGCTTTGGACGCAGATGAACCAACCCATGCTGCAATGGGTGGCTGCTCTGCACCGGTATGGCTTCCGCACGGGAATTCTCTCGAACATGCCGGACGCCATGGCAGAGGGTATTGTTGCGCAGTTTGACTGGATTGCAAATTTTCATCACACGGTATGGTCGTATGCGCTGAAGCTGCGGAAGCCGCAGTCGGAGATTTATGCTGCCGCCGCAGACGGCCTGAAGACTGCCCCGGAACACATCCTTTTCATCGACGACAAGCTGGAAAATACGGCTGCTGCAGAGGCGTTTGGGATGCACGCCATCCTCTACGACAACCACGATGACTTTGTTGCGGAGATGCATTCCCGTGGTTTCGGACACCTGCTCGAACCGTCCAGCATCGTTCCTGTATAGTTCCCGTACCCCGCCAAATGACCACTGTTCCGAATTGGGACAGCTTCGAACCACAAAGGTGTACCCGTCACAGAACAGGACACCCGCCAATTGCTTCTCCGTGGGTAAATGATCGTAGCCGCCATTCCAGTGCGGCCGGGAACCTGCCTGCGCATATGCGATTGAAATTCAGATTTTGTGCCTCTCTTACAGTGTTCCTTGCAATCGCAGGATTCGCCTGCGCGCAACAGGTATCACTGCTGGGGCTGCGCTCGCTGAACCACGCGGGAGCGTTCCGCTCCTTGAAGCAGGATGCTGCAGGAAATCTCTATACGCTGTTCGACGCCCATGACGGTGTCCGCATTCTGAAACTAAGCGCCGATGGATCGCAACTACTTGCGCAAACCCAGCTTGGCCAGGCAGGCGATACAGCCATCGCACTGGCACTGGACAGCACCGGCAACATTTACGTAACCGGCACATCAACTTCCACCGGAAGCCTATCCGGTACCAGCGGCGCAGCATTTCCCAGCCGCGCAGACAGCACAACCAATTCATTTGTCGCCCGCTTCTCACCCACGTTTACATTGCAGTGGTTGAGTTTCGCGGGCAGCGGCAAAACGGCCGTTACGGCCATTGATGCGACCACCTCTACCGTTTACATCACGGGCGGCATTTATGCGGCGACACTACCGGTAACCTCCGGTGGCATTCAGCAGGTACCCGCCGTGAATAGTAGCGGCAATGGTTTTGTAGAAGCATTCCATACGGCGAACGGCACGCTGCAATACGCAACCTACTTAACGGGTGCTAATGGTGACACGCAACCCGCTGCCATCGTTGCAGACAGTACCGGTGCGGCTTATATTGCAGGCACCACAACGGCCACTGGTTATCCCACCACATCGGCACTCACTCCCGTTATGCGCTATGCGGCGAGTTATCCCGTATCAGGGTTCGTAACGAAGCTGACTGCTGCTGGCGATGGCTTTCTCTTCTCCACCTTCATTCCCGGCAACGGATTGACCTCCGCTGCACTGGACGGCAGCGGTTCCTTGCTGCTTTCGGGCAACATCGCCCCTGGCCTGTTCCCTCTTACCGTTGCGCAACAGCCAATCGCCAGCGGCCTCAGCTATCAAAGCGCCGTGCGACTGTCGCTGGATGGGGCACAGGTCCTTTCATCCACGTTATTGGCACCCTCTTCCCTCACCTCGGTTTCATCCATCGCACCCGGTAACAACGGACAGGCATGGGTGTTTGCATCTTCGATCCCTGCTTCTCTACTGCCGGTGCAGCCGCTCGAAAACCTTGGAGATGCCGCAGCATTCCGCGTGGGGTCTGACGGTAAAGTGGACCGTATTACCCGTATCGGCGGGATTCCCGTCAACAATAGCGGTTACGCCAGCCTTCCCGTCACCGAGGGCGGCATTCTGTTGCAGAACTCCGGTCATGTTGCGCTTGCCGCTTCCATTGCGCCGACGCTTAGTTCTGAGCTGTTGCCAACGGAACATTACGACCTTGCACTGGCCCAGGCTCCAAACAACGTATTGCCTTCGACTGTGCGGGATGCGCTTCCTCTGGCAAGCTGCAGTGGAAGTGCATGTAGCGGGTCTGCCGCGCTTCTCGCCCAACTCGCGCCAGACGCCGTTACACCACAACTGGCATTGAGCATCGACGATCATCCCAATCTGGTTCTCCGCAATCTTGGACCTGCGGATGCAACTGGGGTGCAGATTAGCGCGACGAATTACATCGTGACCAACGGATGCGGCAGCACGTTGGCCGCCGGGGCCGAATGCAGTATTACGCTTGCTGGAACAACTGCGGGGTCCATCACGGTGCAGGCAACGAATGCGCCTGCATTCACAACCGCTCTCCCTTCCACATCACGTACCTCCGATGCGATCGTTGTGACGCCACATGCGTTGGATTTCGGGATCTCCACTGCTGCCAGCACTCCCAACACGCGCACGCTTACCATCCGTAACCTGAGCAATACGGCACAAACCTTTCTCTCTGCGCGGATCAATACAGGTTCCAGCGCCTACTCTCTTGCGCAATCGGCAAGTACATGCAGCACCACTACAGATGGCTTGCAGAAGACGCTTGCACCTAACAGTTCCTGCACCATTACGCTCGCGTTGACACCCTCTGCGATCAGCGGAAACGATGCCGCAGTCTCCGCCACATGGCAAGTAGGCAACTACGATATTCCGCTGACGGGCTATGCGCAGGCCGCTGCAACATCACTGTCTGCCACCACAATCGACTTCGGTCGCCAGTACGTAAACGGCATACGCACGCCGCGTTATCTGTATCTGAGCAACGCCAGCGATACCGCACAGGCACATGCCGCCGTAGCATCCACCAATGCCGTATTCACCGTGACCGATGAATGCTCTGCAATGCTGCAGCCACGCTCCATCTGCCGCATTGCCATCGGCTATCTCTCCACTGCAGCACCAGGCAGCGATGCTCTATCACTCGTGGTCGATGGCACAGCGGTCACAGTGTTGGGAGAAACATTACCCCAGCCCTCCATCACAGGCTCTTCCACAAATCCGAACCTGACTGTTTCCGCGACATCGCTGGTGTTCAGCGATCTGGTTACAGTGACAACCGCGTCCACCGCAGTCCAGACAGTGATCGTCGGCAATATCGGCGCGGTTGCCTTTGCGCTTCAGGTTGCCATCACCGGTGACTTTACGCAGACCACCGATTGCCCTGCGCTGCTAGCAGGTGGCGCTACCTGCAAGGTGAACGTTATGTTCACTCCATCTGCCGCAGGATTGCGCCAGGGATTGCTGGCAGTGACTGCAGGCTCAGCAGGACCGGCTTATGTTTCGCTTAGTGGTACGGGCACCGCCATCCTGCCGCAAAACAATGGCCTCGCCTACGGTGACATACCGCTCAATACACCATCCGTCCAATGGTTAAAGGTACAACAGGGATTCGTGTCGGCGACGGCATCGTCCAGCGATGCAGCGTACAAAGTCATCCTGGTCGAAGACATTGGCTATGGTCACGGCCAGCCCACAGCCAGCAGCTTTTCATCGACGGCGACAGGCTCATGCCTGAACTGCTGGCTCGGCATACAGTTTCAACCAGCAACAACCGGAACAGACATTGCCACGGTTTCCTTGAGTTCCTCAAGCGCTGGCAAACCTGCGTCCGTGGTCGTCAGCGGCAATGGTGTACCGCTGACGGGGTTAATCCTGACGCCTTTGACCGAAGACTTTGGTCCGATTGCGGTGCATACCACCAGCACCGCCACTGTATTTCAGCTGACCAACGCGACCTCCGCAGCCATCGCAACCATGGGCGCAACGATAACAGACGACTTCAATGCCAGCGCGGAGGCTACCGGAGGTATGTCCTGCGCTGCTGCCACGGTGCAGCCCGGTGCAAGCTGTTTCGTCCCGGTGCGCTTCGTTCCTACCGCAGCAGGGACACGCAGTGGCAAGTTAACTGTGCAGACTTCAACTGGCAACGCCACTGCAACTCTGACAGGAACCGGCTCGGACGATCCAGGAATCAGCTTCACTCCCGGAGAACTGCGTTTCGACAATGTGCCCGCCCTCACAGCGACACAACAGACGATCACGCTGACGAACACAAGCGTGATCCCCGAGAGCATCGGCACACCTGCCAGTAGCGACTCGCACTTCACGGTCAGCAGTGGTTGTTCCACCCTTGCGGCTGGCGCATCCTGCACGCTGACAGTTACCTATCAGGCGATAGCCGCGCTCAGCAGCGGTGTCCTTATCATTCCCGTTACCACATCGCCTGCCGGTGCCGCATCCACGGCGACATACGCCATTGCACTCACCGGTCAGTACACCTCGGAATCTGCGGGGATTCAGATCATTCCGGGGGAACACACCACCGTCAATTTCGGATCGGCTGCAACGAACAGTGTCGCCGAGAGTCGCGTGTTGCACGTGAATAATCTCAGTGGCAAAGCGCTGACGCTCAGCGTTGCAGCGCCACGTAACTTTTCCGTCGCGTCCAGTAACTGCGGAGGACTTGCAGTAGGCGGAAGCTGCGACCTGACAGTGCAGTTTGTGCCGCAAATCAGTGGCAGCATCACCGGTACTCTCTTCCTGTCAGGAACGCCGACCGATGGCTCAGCAACACAAAACGGCCTTGGATACCTCGAAGGATACGGCGAGGGCGTTGGAAACCTCAGCGTTACTGGCAATATCTCTCCCCTGGGCGTGCTGCAGTTTGGGCAAGCCACATCGGGGCAGACCGCATCGCAGACGCTTACCGTAACCAATCCCATAACTACAGGCGCTGGCACCGATATCACAGTCCGTCGCATCCGGTCTGAAGCGCCATTTCTTACTGAGAGCAACTGTGGACAGCCGCTTGCCCCGGGACAGAACTGCACCATCACCGTGGCGTATGCACCGGTGTATCAGGTGACCGGGAGTACGGCGCTGCTGACCGGGCGCAGTGATACCTCCAGCATCACCATAGAAAGTGATGCGAGCAATGCGCCCCAGTTCGTTGCATTGAGTGGGCAGGCTGCTCCAATCACATCGTCTACCGCGAGCAGCGGTGGAATTCTGCAGACCTATTCGCTCAGCCAGAGTTCACTTACTTTCGTCAACACAGCAGTCGGTGGCAGCTCCCCGGCGCAGATAATTGAACTGGCCAATACGGGTACGACCACAGTTCATATCCAGAAGCTCATTACGTCATCGGGCTTCATTGCTTCAGGCAACTGTGCCACGCTTTCTGCGGGGAATACGTGCAGTATCGTCGTGAACTATCAGCCGCAATCAACCGGCATGACAACCGGCACGCTGGAGATTCAGAGCGACGCAGTCGCATCTCTGGAATTCGTAACACTAGTGGGTACCGGCAGCGCGGCTTCTGTTTCTCTTACGCCGCAACCCATCGACTTTGGCCGCGTCCTGGTGGGTGCAAGCAGTTCTCAATTCGCGACGCTCACCAATACCGGCGCCGTCCCCGTCACGATGAATAGCGTGGGCATTGCAGGCGCGAACTTCTCGCTGGCAACGTCATCTTCTTCGTCGACCGCGTGTCCCACTTCTGGCGGCGCATTGAACGCAGGCGCATCCTGCACCGTTGCCGTTGTGTTCACACCGACCTCTACAGGTACACTCCGGGGCACACTGTCCGTCGCAACTTCGGCTACCTCGTTGCCGTTGCTGGTTGCATTGTCCGGTGTGGGTACTCAACCACTGCTCACTGTAACGCCAACCTCGCTCGGATTCGGTAATGTTCCCCTTGGCTCCAACAAGACGCTTTCGCTGACGCTGCGCAATGTCGGATCGGACCCTGTTGATGGTCTCGGATTCACTGCCAGTAAATACTTCAGCGTGACCAGCACCTGCGGTATCACGACGCTGAATGCGTCGTCGTCCTGCTCTGTGAGCATCACTTTTACTCCCTCCACCACAGGTGCCGTGAACGGCACGCTTACCATTCGAAGCACGGACCCGGCCTCGCCATTGAACGTCCCTTTAACTGCAAGTGGTATCGCGGGTGGCGGAGGTGGCGGACTTCTATTGACAGTGAATGGCGGCTCCAGTGCTTCGGTAACGGTACAGCAAGGCATTGCCGCGACCTACTCGCTCAGCGTTGCCCCCACAAACGGGTTTGCTGGCTCCGTCGCGCTTACCTGCACACCGGACGCTACCGTCGCGTATGCCACCTGTTCTCTATTGCCTTCTACGGTGACATTGAGTAGCGGGTCGCAATCATCCGTTGCCACCATCACGACTGTAACGGCCGTCAATTCGAACACTGCGAAGCTTGAGTCGAACTCCCGTGGTGGAATCGTCCTCGCTTGCATCCTGCCTGCGGGGGGAATGCTCCTCTGGCTGCGCCGCCGCAGGCTTCAGGGCATCCTTCCGTTGTGCCTGTTCTGCATCTCACTGATCGGTTGTGGCAGCGGGGGCGACCTGCGTATCCGTTATGTCGAACCCGGCACGTACACGTTCCACGTCACAGCGAGCGCCACAAACGGCACGCCAGCTTCGCAATCCGTCAAACTTACGCTTGTGGTAACCCCTCGAACCTAAAGCGGTTGCGAGCGCGATTAGCCTTCTGGATCAGACAGCTTTGACGACTTCGCTCATGGGAATTTGTTCTGCAATCTCGACACCAAAGCCCTGTAATGCGGGAACGTGTGTAGGACGCGATACAAGCAACCGCAGCCGATGAATCCCCAGGTCCGAAAGTATCTGCCCACCAATGCCGGTGTGCCGCAGCGTCTGCGTCTGATCCTTCCCGCGTGGCGCACCGTCACGATGCAACACCATGCGAGGCGGCGTCACCGTGCGGTCGATGCCAAAACCACGGCTGCCATTGTGGAGGTAGACCAGTGCACCGCGACCCTCTTCGCCAATCAGACGCAACGCCTTTTCAATGCTTTGCTTGCACTCGCAACTGTCATGGCAAAAGATGCCGCCCGCCAGACAATGCGTATGAACACGAACCAGTGGCGCTTCTGCACCGCCCGCAGCCGTGACGTCGCCCATGACGAGCGCGAGATGGCTTTCACCCTCCTCCACATCGCTGGCGTAGGCAATGGTGCGGAATTCTCCCCAGGGTGTGCGCAGCAGCGTCTCTGCCTCGCGATGAATGTAGCGCTCATGCTGTAGCCGATAGCGAATCAGCTCCGCGACGGTCAGCATCGCCATATCGTGTTCGCGGCAGAAAGTAACCAGGTCCGGCACCCGCGCCATGGTGCCGTCTTCGTTCATGATTTCGCAGATCACACCGGCAGGAATCAAGCCGGACATGCGTGCCAGATCGACGGATGCTTCCGTTTGTCCTGCCCGCACCAGCACGCCGCCCTTCCGAGCGCGCAAAGGAAACACATGGCCCGGACGCGCCAGATCGGCAGCGGTGCTTCCCGGATTCACCGCCGTAAGAATCGTATGCGCTCGGTCGGCAGCGGAAATACCCGTTGTTACGCCTTCGCGAGCTTCAATGCTCTCCGTAAACGCTGTGCCGAAGCGCGAAGTATTCTCGCTGGCCATGGGCAGCAGACGTAGATAATCGGCGCGCTCCTCGGTAAGCGTCAGGCAGATCAATCCGCGACCGTGCTTCGCCATGAAATTGATCGCCTCTGGCGTGACGTGTTCCGCCGCAAGGGTCAGGTCGCCCTCATTTTCGCGGTCTTCATCGTCCACCACAACGATCATCTTCCCCGCGGCAAACTGACGCAGCGCTTCCGGTACATCGACAAACGGGCTCTCAGGCATACGGCTCCAGTGTAATCTTCCCTTCTTTCGGATGCGCCAAGGAAAGAAAGGCTTCGAAAAAGCAAAGGGCTTCGCCCGAAGACGAAGCCCTTTCATTACTGATTTCAATTCCTTACAGGGTGGACTCGATTTCAAATCCCCACGCTTCTAACAGCGCCTCTGGAATGTACTTCGAGTTCTTGTTACGACGAGCCCACTCACGCAACCGCGTAGACCGCACATACTGGTCCGGGGTCAGCTTGTATTCCTTCACGATCAGCTCAAACGATGTCACCGTCGGGACGACCGGCCCAATCGGCTCCGGCTTGCCCCAGTTCGGATTGCCACGACGCTTCGCCATGCACGCTCCCTCACGTCAATTCGTTGGCCACTGCTCAGCGCATTTCGCGAACCCGCAGCCAACACCTTAGTATACCTCGATTTTGGCCTGATTCCAAGTCGAAGCACCCGCCCATCCTCACGGCACGCTAAGATGTCTATCGGAACAAGGAGTTGCCGATTGGATCGTCGGGATTTTCTTCGAAAAAGTGGAATTGCAGCAGCCGCACTGACCGCCAGCGGTGAGATGCCGGCCCAGCAGACGCCTCGGCGCCGACCGAACATCATCCTGTATCTTTCAGACCAGTTCCGGTGGGACTTTGTAGGAGCGAACGGAGCCAATAGTTCCACGCGGACTCCCAATCTGGATGCCATGGCGCGTCGCGGGACCAATTTCACGCACGCCATCACCAATCAGCCGGTCTGTGCTCCCTCGCGCTCGGTCCTGTTCACCAGTCGTTATGCCACGGAAACCGGTGTGTGGCAGAACGGCCCCGGAATGCGGCAGGATCTGCCCACACTGGCCGGCGAACTGCGCAAGGCTGGCTACACCGCAAACCTGATTGGCAAATGGCATCTGGCTCCCGGCAATGCAAAGCAAGGTGGTCCCGGTGCCGTGGCTCCGGAATGGCGCGGCGGGTTTGACGATTTATGGGAGGGTGCAAACGCGTTGGAGCATACCAGCCATCCCTATGAAGGCACTCTCTACGACCGCGATGGCAAGGAGATCACCTACAAAGACCGTTACCGCGTGGACTTTCTAACCGATCGCGCCGAACAGTTCCTGCGGCAGAAGCATGACAAGCCCTTCTTTCTCTTCGTGTCGCAACTGGAACCGCATCAGCAGAACGACCTGAATCGCATGGTCGGCCCCAAGGGATCGGCAGAGCGATTTATCAATGCCTACGTCCCTCCTGATCTGCGCGCATTCCCCGGTGATTGGCACCAGCAGTTGCCGGACTATTACGGAGCCTGCGAAAGCATTGATGCTTCTGTGGGCCGTTTGCACAACGTGCTGAAGGAAACCGGACAGGACGAAGACACCATCTTCATCTTCTTCTCAGACCACGGCTGCCACTTCATGACACGCAATACGGAATACAAACGCTCCACGCACAACAGCAGCATCCGTGTACCCATGATCATCGACGGCGCGGGCTTCAACGGAGCGCAGCAGATCAGCCAGCTCGTGGGCATCATCGATATGGCACCGACGCTGCTACAGGCCGCAGGCGTCCCAGTTCCCTCTTCATGGAAGGGTCGCAGTTTTCTGCCTCTGTTGCAGGACGGAGCCGCACGCACCGCATGGCCAGATCAGCAACTGGTACAGATCAGCGAGTCCATGACGGCACGTGCTCTTCGCACACAGGACTGGACCTATTGCGTAGCCGATATCTCCGGCGTCAGGAACGCCGCAAGTCCGCAGTACATGGAATGGCAGATGTACGACCAGCGCAACGATCCGCACGAACTGGTAAACCTTGCCGGACGCAAAGAGTATCGCGAAAAAGCGAAGGAGTTAAAGGCACTCCTTTTGGAACACATGAAGTATGCCGGTGAGAGCGCCGAGATTAAAGATGCGACGCTCTACCACTAACGCCACATCACCATCAGCATTCCACAGCACGAGCCTGCGGCGGACTCTACAATAGATGCAAGCCCGGATGGTGAAATCGGCAGACACAGCGGACTTAAAATCCGCAGACCGCAAGGTCGTGGGGGTTCAAGTCCCCCTCCGGGCACCACAATGATGAGAGTCGAGGCAGCAACTTTCCAGTCCGGGAAATGGACGGAAGGCAATATGCTTCCGCGCGAACAATGTAAGAACATCTCCCAAGTACACTGACTGTATGATCATCGCCGCGCGCATCTTTCGTCTGCTGGCTCTTGCTGTCTGGCTTGGTGGCATCGTCTATTTCGGAGCAGTCGTCGCGCCCGGTGCGGCCGGTATTTTTGGCACCACGGAGCGCTTCGCTGACTTCATTGGCCGCTCCATTCTTATGCTGCACATGATCGGCATTTACTGCGGCATTGTCATGCTGGTTGCGCTGCGGTTCCTGAATAACCGCGCCTTCAAGCCGCTGTGGCAGGGCGTGCTCATCCTGCTCATGCTAGTGCTTACGTTCGTATCGAATCGCGCCATCGTTCTGCCCATGGAACATGACCGCGCACTCGCAGGTGGCAACATCAGCATCCTGCTGCCGGATTCACCGCTGCGCAAGGACTTCGATGCGCGCCATCAGTGGTCCACACGTGTCGAAAGCACCGTGCTACTGCTCGGCATTGGACTGGCAGTGCTCATCGGCTGTGAAGCGGGCTTGCGCGAACGCATCACCACCGCGCCACCCAAACGCGTGTTCGATCTGGATGACGAAGCATAAGCGCTGTCTTCAGTGCGCCTGCGACTTCGAAAATATCTGGATGACCAGCACGCCGATGCAGATCAGCACAATGCCAAGCACTGCGGGAACATCAAGACGTTCGCGATACACGAGCCATCCCAGCAGTGAAATCAGCGTAATGCCAACACCGGACCAGATGGCATACACCACGCCCACCGGCATGGTGCGAAGTGCAATGGTCATGGAATAGAACGCGATGGCATAACCAATCACAACAATGACGGAAGGCCATAGTCGCGTAAAACCATGAGACGCCTTCAGCGCCGTGGTCGCGGAAGTCTCCGCGCCGATCGCAACGGCAAGAGCCAGCAGACTGGCAGTACGTGGAACCATGCTGCCAGTCTAGCTCCTACTGCTCACTACTCCACCGGCATACGCGCACGATATCCATCGCGCGCCATCACCGAATACTTCAGCTTCTTACTCTTCTCATCCACCATCGTCAGCGGCTGGCCTTCACGGTCCACCAACTCCACCTTGATCTTCCGGTACGTCCCATCCTGCGCCGTGTTGGTGGGGTGATACGTCAGCACATACTGGTTGCGGATCGAGTTATTGATGGAAGCAAACACCTCTGGAAACGCGCCCTGAAAGACGGGGAAATAGCTCTGCCCACCCGTCATCGCGGAAATCGTCTTCATCTGGTTATCCGCCTGCAGATAATCCATGCGTGTGATGGCGCCCATATTACCGCGTGAATCCGACAACTCACGCGCCAGCCCGCCGGTGCTTACGGTGTAAATCGTAATGTCCTTCGAGTCGCGAACCTTCTTGTAGATCTGGTCCAGGTTCAGCTTCGAAAATGTATCGCGCCCACTCGACACCAGGATGATGTATTTGCGCCCTTCAATGCGGCTCAACCGGTCCAGCGTTTCGGAGATCGCATCAAACTCGTTCGTATCGCTGAAGCCCGGAATCGTCAGCGATTGCAGCGCCTGAGCCGTCAACTGCTTGTCCTGCGTGAAATCCGTCAGGATGTGGGTCCTCAGGTCATACGTCACCACGGCGACGTAGTCTTCCTGCCGCAACTGCTTGAAGAACACATACGAAGCCTGCTGCATATCGCGGATAAACGCCCAGCTATTCGCCGCAAATTCCAGCAGCATCACCGCTGTTATGGGCTTCTGCTGCATGCGCAGATCGGTCAGTTTCTGCGGCACACCATCTTCCGTCACACGGAAGTTCTCCGGCTTCAGTCCCGGCACAAACTGCCCTGTCTTCTGCAACTGCACGCTCACATCCACCGTGACCACGGGCACATCCACGCGGATGGAGTAGTTCTCCAACTCCTTCGGGTTCTTTACCTTCTCCTGGTCCGGAGCGGGCGGTGGCGGTTCGTCCTCCTGCGCATTGGCGCGCTTCTTTTTCAGGATGACGGGAGAGTCCTGCTGCTGCGGACCGGCATCATCCGTCTGCGTGGGCGTAGTCGGCTTGGTCTGCGTCTGCTGTGCCATCGCTACTGCTGGCAGCAGCATTGTCGCGGCAACCATGGCAGCCAGTGTGTGCTTCGTTCTGCTCAAGACTTCGTCTCCCGAATCCGTTGGTGGTATCCCCTAGCCTAAACCCGTCGCGCCAGGTGCATCACGGGTATGGCACCAAGGCGAAACTTGGCACAGGGTACACTTGGCCCTACTGTGGTAGACGTGATTCTTCCCCGAAGGGCTACGCTGGCAGCGGTCGCACTGGCTGCCGTTTTGCCTATGGCAATCGCTGCGGCACAAAACGCCGTACAGCCGCCCCTGCACGCCGATCCGTTCCCTCTCTCCGAGGTCCATCGCGGCCTGCATGGCACTGCGTGGACTGTCTTTGAAGGCACTGACCCCGAACCTATGGACGTCGAAATCCTGGGTCGCCTGAAAGACGCCATCGGCCCGGGACAGGACATGATCCTTGCACGCCTCCACGGCGCCAAACCGGAATTCACTGGCGTCGTTGCAGGCATGAGCGGCTCGCCCGTTTACATTGACGGCAAACTCCTCGGCGCGCTCGCCTACCGTATCGGCCAGTTCAGCAAGGAACCCATCTGCGGCATCACACCCATCGGCAGCATGTTCCAGGTGCGCGACCTGCCAACGCTTGCACCGCCGACCATTGCCACGCCACTCAGCAAAGCCTCCGTCAGTGAGTCCAGTCCGGAGATCCACGCCATCGACACGCCGCTGGTCTTCAGCGGATTCTCTCCGGATACCGTCGCAAAATACGCAGACAACTTTCGTGCAATCGGCCTCGAACCCGTCAGCGGCATCGGCTCCGCATCGCCGGAAACACACCAGCCGCAACCCATCGTCCCCGGCTCAGCAGTTTCCGCAATCCTTGCGCGCGGAGACCTCAACGTAGCCGCCACTTGCACCGTCACTTACGTCGACGAGAAGCAACTCCTCGCCTGCGGTCATCCCATCACGCAGTACGGCAACATCTCCATCCCCATGACGAAGTCCGAGGTGATCGCCACACTCGCCTCTCCGATGAACGCCTTCAAAATCGTCAATTCCACGGAGACCGTCGGCTCGTTCACGCAGGACCGCGCGAATGCCGTCGCTGGCACCTTCGGCCGCACCGCTCGCATGATCCCTGTCAGCGTCGACATCTCACCGGAAGACGGCAGCGGCCTGCCCGCGCAATCATTGCACTTTGAAGTGCTGGACAACCGCCAACTCACACCGCAAGTCATGCTGGCCGCTGTTTATCAGTCGTTGAACCAGAACAACACCGCCGCCAACCAGATGAGCCTTCGCCTTACCGGCGACATTGCGCTGGAAGACGCGGAAGGCCGCCCCGGTACCGTGCATCTGGCCAGCACGTTCGCCGCCTCAGACAATCAACCCGCGGCACAGCTTGCCACACTTTCCTTCGCGCAGAAATTTCTCGCCGTCTTTGGCAACGATCTGGCACAACCCAAAATCACCGGCATCCAGCTTCACGCCATTGCCGTGCCGCGCCGTGAATCTGCTGAATTGGAAACCGCGCGCCTCAGCACCAATGAAGCGCAGCCCGGCGATACTATCCAGGTGGAAGCCACCATCCGCCCGTTCCAACGCCAGTCCCGGGTAGTGCGCATCCCCATCACACTGCCCACCACGCTCACGCCCGGCCCGCTGCGCATCTTCGTCAGCGACGGCCCTTCGCTGGACCGCCTGCTCACGCCGCCACCCGCCGCTGGCAGCGTAAACCTCGGCGTGCAGGATACCGTCGCGCAACTCAATCGCACCCACAGCAACGACCGCCTCTACGTCACGCTGCTCGACCACCAGACGCAGGCCGTCACCGCCGCCGCCGCTCTGCCATCGTTGCCGCCTTCCATCGCCAACGTGCTGCAGCCCATGCGCGGCACACGCCAGATCACCTTTACCTCTGAAACCGCCGCCGAAGCCGGTTCCGCACCTGCGGAGGCGCAATTCTCCGGCGCGGAGGTTCTCACCGTTCGCATCCGGTAAACATTTTCCCTGACGGTCTATGCGGAGAGTGGATGTCTGCGTCGTTTTCAATCAAGGAAAACGACATTCGCTATCCTTGATCGAAACCACAATGTTTTAGAGGCACGCCATCCGATACGCCGCAGCCATCCTGCTCGCCACCACCGCTCTCACCGCAACGGCACAAGGCACTCGCCAGTGGACGGAAAGCCGCTACGACGAGTTCGAGCGCGGCACTCCCACTAACGTCGCCATGCGCAACGATGGCCGTCTGGAACCGGCACCCGCGCTTCGCAGCATCGCCGCCACACCGGCAACTTTCCTGTGGTCGCTCGCAGCCGCTGGCACTGACCTTTACGCAGGGACCGGCGCACCCTCCGGCGGTTCACAACTCCTCAAAATCGACGCGAAAGGCGCCATCAGCACCGCCGCGTCCTTCAAGGAACTGAACGTCCAGGCCACGCTCGCTCTGGCAGACGGCAGCATCCTCGCCGCAACGTCGCCAGACGGCAAGGTCTATCGCGTCACCTCCGGCAACACCACGCCGCAGGTCATCTTCGACCCGACACAGACCACTGAGAAACCGAAATATCTCTGGGCACTAGCCTTGGCAAAGAATGGCGATCTGCTCATCGCCGCCGGTGCTCCCGCCACCGTCTTCCGCGTGTCGCTGCAATCAGCGAATGCCAAGCCACAACTGCTCTTCCGCAGCGGCGATCAGCACATCCGCTCTCTCGTAGTAGCGACGGACTGCACCATCTACGCGGGTTCTGACGGCGCAGGCCTCATCTATCGCATCTCGCCAGAGGGCAAACCCTTCGCGCTGTACGCCGCGCCCAAACACGAAATCACGGCGCTGGCACTCGACACCGCTGGCAACCTCTACGCCGCAGCCGTCGGCGATCGCAAACCACCTGCCCTGCCACCGCTTCCCGCATCTGGCCAACCCGCCGTGGCCATTACGATTCTGCAGCCCGGTTCGGCCATCTCCGCGGCAAGCAACTCCATCGTCCCCGACGGCTCCGAAATCTATCGCATCGCCCCAGACGGCACGCCGCTGCGCCTCGTCGCGCTTCAGCAGGATGTGGTCTACGCCCTCACCGTCCGCAACAATGCACTCTTCGCTGCCACCGGCAATCGCGGCCGCATCTACCGCATCGACACAACGCAGGCCAACACCTACACCGACATCGCGCACACTGAAGCCAGCCAGGTTACCGCCATTGCGCAAACGCCCTCTGGCCTCGCTCTGGCCACCGCTAACAGCGGCAAAATTCTGCAGGTGTCTGATATCGTCGCGGTCAATGCCACCTTCGTCTCCGACGTTTTCGATGCCTCCACTACTACGCGTTTCGGTCGAGTCGAAACCGAGGGCAGCGCCTCCGGCATTGACCTCTTCGTCCGTTCCGGCAACGTCGAAAACGCGCACGACTCCCTCGCGCATCTCTGGTCTGACTGGACACCCGTCAGACCCAACCAGACGCCGCTGCCTATTCCCGCGGCGCGTTACGTGCAGTGGAAGGCCGTCCTGCACCCCGGCACCCAACTCCGCTCTGTCGCGGTGAACTACCTCCAGCGCAACCTGCCGCCGCAGATAGATGACATCGCGGTACAGCCCGGCGCTCGTATCCCTAATGCCACAGCGGCAACGCCCGCAGGCAGCGGCAGCATCGCTATCGGCTTCCGAGGCGCACCTTCAGCGGCTCCGCCGCTCTCCATTGCAGAGACCAGCGCACCCCCCATCATCGCCACGCGCGACCGCAACGCCGTCACCGCCCGCTGGCTCGCGCACGACCCCAACAATGATCCTCTAACCTTTACCCTGGAATACCGCGACGTCCGCGAGACCAACTGGCACACGCTGAAGACCGACCTCCGCGAGCGCTCTTACAGCTTCGATTCTTCGCTGCTACCCGACGGCAACTACGAACTCCGCATCACCGCCACTGACGCTGCCGCGCACACCGTCGCCGATGCACTCACTGGCCAACGCACCTCCGACACCTTCACGATTGATACCACGCCACCCGTCCCTGGCCTGCTGACAGCCACCGTACAAAACGGCAAGCTCCACGCCACCTTCGAAGCCACAGACGCCACCAGCCCCATCGCTCGCGCCGAATACTCCCTCGACGCAGGCGACTGGCAATACCTGGAACCCACCGGCAGTCTAAGCGACAGCCTCACCGAGCACTACGACCTGACCCTCCCGGTTACAGGCACCGGTGAACACACCCTAGCTATCCGCCTAGCCGACCGAGCCGGAAACGCCACCAGCATCAAAGCGATTGCCAGGTAAGTGAGGGCCGAGAGAGTGTCGTCAGCCAAGCTGAAACTAGGCCACAGTCCAATAAGCAGCCACAGCAACAAACGGCCAAAGCAGGGACAAATGAGGGCCAAAGGCCTGACGAGATATTAGCCTAGGCCGAAGGCCTAGGTAGGCTTCACCATTGCAAGAAATGCGCTGAAGGCGCGCTCTATACTCGCCGCGCGCTACTCATACCGCAGCGCCTCAGCAGGCAGAATCTTCGCCGCCGACCCACTCGGATACAGCGTAGCCAGCAACGAAACTGCCAGCGAAACCGTCGCCACCAGAACCCCATCCATCACTCGCGGCGCAAACGGCAGATAGTCAATCGAGTACACCTCCGCCGAAAGCTGAATGAAGTGGTAATGTCCACCGACCCACGACAGCGAATAGCCAAGTACCAACCCAATCACCGTTCCAGTCAGTGAAATCAACAATCCCTGTGCGAGGAAGATACGCCGCACCTGCTCCGGCCTCACACCAAAGCTCATCAGCACGGCAATGTCGCGCGTCTTCTCCATCACCAACATGGTGAGAGCAATAAGAATATTCAACGCTGCCACGCACACAATCAGCGCAATCACAATGAACGTGACGATGCGTTCCAGCGAAAGCGCACGGAACAGCTCACGGTTCTGGTCAATCCAGTTCGTCGCCTGGAAGCCCTGCCCTGCAGCCGCTTCCAGATCTTTTCCAATCTCGCGAGCGCGGTACATATCGTCCACCTTGAACGAAATGACGGAGATCAGATCCGGCTCACTAAACAACCGCTGCGCATCCACGAGTCGCGTGAACGCATAGCTGGAGTCGTACTGGTAAAAGCCGGAATGAAAGATGCCGACTAGCTGAAACCGCTGATACTTCGGCACAATTCCCAGCGGCGTCAACTCACCCTGCGGACTCGTCACCAGTACGGTATCGCCCACACCCGCGCCAATCGTCTCCGCTAAATCCGAACCGAAAACAATCGGGGGCAACACCATCGGACCAGTGCTCTCCAGCGCCGATGCACTTCCGGTCTTCACAGACTGCAGCAGATCGCTGACGGTCTTTTCTTCCGCCGGAACCACGCCTTTGATCAATCCACCACCCGACCGGGGCCCGCGCGAAATCAGCACTTGTCCATACAATCCCGGAGCCGCCGCTGTTACATGCGGTGCTTGCCGCAGCCGCTCCAGCAACGGACGCCAATCGCGGATACCGTCTCCCGCCACGCGCATCAGGTCCACATGCGCCGTCGACCCCAGCAGCCGCGACTGCAAATCCCGCCGCATCCCATTCGTGATGGCCAGCGCAATAATCAGCGACGCTACACCCGCAGCCACACCGGCCACAGAAATCGCCGTAATCACACCAATGACCGCCTGCCGCCGCTTGGCACGCAGGTAACGGGCGGCAATAAAAAGCTCAAAGCGCATTCGTCTAAGACTATCCAATTGTTCTTGGAAGCGACGGGCTTTTACCTATCACTTTTTAACGAACCAGTTAGGATTAAAGGCCGTCATTCTGAGCGAAGCGAAGAATCCCGATGGACTTCATCCTGCCCGAACCGTCCATCGCTTCCAGCCAACGAAGCCAACCAGACTTGGCAAGCGAAGCTCCGGCAGGTAGGGGCAGGGGCCTTCAGGCCCCTGAAATCCAATCGCCAACAGCCGGGGCTTTAGCCCCGGCTACTGCGCCCAGCCATTCTCTTTCAACCACTTCAACAACAAATCCGGCCAGACACTCAACTCCGGATTCGTCGGAGCCAACCCCGCACCATGAGCCCCGTGACGAAAAATGTGCATCTCAACCGGTACTTTCGCCTTTACCAGTGCCGAATAGAAAAGAAGTGAGTTAGCAATCGGTACCGTCTTGTCATCGGTTGTGCTGAACAGGAAAGTCGGAGGCGTCTGCGCCGTCACCTGCAGTTCGCTCGACATCAGCGTCACCGTCGCAGGATCAGGATTGTCTCCCAGCAGATATTTCTTCGATCCCGCATGCATCACCGCCGGATCCCACGAAATTACCGGATACGCCAGCATCAGGAAGTCAGGTCTGCTCGACACGCGCTCCATCGAATCGGTCGCCGAAGGATTGCCCGCATCAAAATGTGTTCCCGCCGACGATGTCAGATGCCCACCCGCCGAAAAGCCCCACATTCCAATGTGAGACGTATCCACGCCCCACTCCGCTGCATGTGAACGCGCAAACCGGATCGCTCGTTGCGCATCGCCAAGCTCGATCGGATGGTGATACTTCGGCCCGAGCCGATAGCGCAGCAGCACAGCGGCTACGCCGTGGTCGTTCAGCCACTGGCAAATGTCATACCCCTCATGCTTCATTGCCAGATGAACATACCCACCCCCCGGGGCCACTACCACCAGCGAGTGCGTGGGATTCTCCTTCGGCAGGAACACGCTCACTGCTGGGATGTCGATAACGTCGTTCCCCTGCTGTCCCGGTGCACCATTCGGCCAGAGCGGCGTCCACGTATGCCCCTCAGGCAACGGCAGCAACGTCTTTCCCGGATCAGGCGGAAAGGACGCGGTAAAGCCCGAGGGAACTGCATTCTGAGCAGGAGCAGCAACCGGCGCAGCCGTCTGCGCCACACCCGCAACCGAAATAAGGGCAAGCATCACAGCAACAATTCGCATCAAGGTTCCTTTGCGCACCAGCCTAACCCAGCCCACCGCATTCTGAAAACAGGGAGAAGATTGTGCGAAAATAGCACCACTCCTGATGCAGCCGTCCACCCCATCTCCGGACCTCGAATCGCTCCTCCACAGCGTCTTCGGATTCCGTGAATTCCGAGCCAGCCAACAGGCCGTCTGCGAAGCGACCACCAAAGGTCGCGACGTCCTTCTGGTTATGCCGACGGGCGCAGGCAAAAGCCTCTGCTATCAACTCCCCGCTATCGCACGCGGCGGCACGGCACTCGTCATCTCGCCGCTGATCGCGCTCATGGACGACCAGGCGCACAAGCTGACTTCGCTTGGATTGCAAGTGGGTCGCATCCACTCCGGCCTCGACCGCGAAGCCAGCCGTCAGGTCTGCCGCGACTACCTCGACGGCAAACTCCAGTTCCTTTTCATTGCGCCCGAGCGCTTCCGCGTTCCCGGCTTCGGTGCGATGCTTGCCAAGCGCAAGCCCTCACTCATCGCCATTGACGAAGCCCACTGCATCTCGCAATGGGGCCATGACTTCCGTCCTGATTACCGCAACCTCGCCGCCCATCTCGACGCCCTGCGCCCCGCGCCCATCATCGCGTTAACCGCGACCGCAACGCCGCAGGTGCAGAAGGACATCGTCACCGAACTCGCGCTGAACAACGCCGCGGAATTTATCCAGGGCTTCCGCCGCACCAACCTCGCCGTAGAAGTTGTGGAAGTCTCCAAGCCACGCCGCACCGAGATGGCGCGCAAACTCCTCAGCGAATCGACAAGCCGCCCCGCAATCATCTACGCACCATCGCGCAAAGACGCGGAGACCATCGCCGGCGAACTCAACCGTGATTTCCCCACGGCCACCTATCACGCTGGCCTGGAACCCGGCACGCGCGAGAAGGTGCAGCGCGGCTTCCTCGATGGAAAACTCGAAGTCGTCGTGGCCACCATCGCCTTCGGCATGGGTATCGACAAAGCCGATGTGCGCACCGTGCTTCACATGGCCATGCCCTCCACCGTCGAGAGCTTCTATCAGGAGATCGGCCGCGCCGGACGCGACGGCAATCCAGCGCGTTCCGTCCTGATGTACAGCTTCGCCGACCGCCGCATGCACGACTTCTTCCTGGAGCGTGATTACCCTCCCACGGACACACTCTCGCGCATTGCCACTGCCCTGCAAACCGAGCCTATCCACGCCGACGACCTCCGCATCAAGCTCCGTCTCGACCTTGATGTCTTCGGCCCTGCATTGGACAAACTGCTCGCACAGGGTGCCGCGCAGATCGACATGGGCGGCAACGTCACCCGCGCAGAAAATCCTTCACCTGCATGGATGGCTCGTTACAACACGCAGGTCAGCTTCCGCCGCGGCCAGATCGACGCCATGATGCGTTTCGCCTCCGCTGCTGAATGCCGCATGTCCGCACTCATCCGCCACTTCGGCGATATGTCAGACAATCGCGTCTGCGGCCTCTGCGACTTCTGTTCGCCCGAACGCGCTTCCTCGCAAACCTTCCGCGATCCCTCAATCTCTGAGTTGCGCGAGATGCATCGGATCCTCCGCGAACTCGCCGCTTCACCCCACGGAAAATCCACCGGCAAGCTGCACACTGAGCTCTACTCGCGCGACGAACTCAATCGCAAGGAACTCGACGTCCTGCTCGACGCCCTGGGCCGCGCCGGCTACCTCACGCTGGAAGCCGCAACCTTCGTCAATCCCGAGGGCAAAGAGATCAGCTATCGCCGCGCCCTCATCACGCACGAAGGCCGCGAAGCCAACGACGGCGAACCCATCACCGGCATCCAGATGCGCGACGTCACGGAGACTGCCGCCCTGCCGTCCAAGCGTTCCCGCAGCCAATCCAAAAGCGCAGCCTCTGGCAGTCGCTCCAAATCGCAAAAGAGCGAGCAGGAAAACACCCCGCTCACCGCTGACCAGAAGATCGCCGACGCAGCCCTCCGCGCCTGGCGCGCCGATGAAGCAAAGAAGATGAAGAAGCCGGCATTCGTCATCTTCAGCGACCGCACCCTCCGCCAGATCGTCCTCGATACACCGCGCTCCGTCGAAGACCTGGAAGACGTCTCCGGCATCGGCGCAGCCAAGGCCGCCCGCTGGGGCGACGCCATCATCGCCGTTCTCCACGGCGAACTCCCGTTGCACACAACGGAGCGAACGGCGCAACCAAACGCGCAGTCACACTCCTCAGCGGACGAATCCGCTCAAGCGTCCTCTTCTGCACCGGTGGAAAAGAAAACTGATAGCACACGCAACTTCACGCCTACGCCCATGCGTCCATCCACGCTCTCCTACATGCGATAAAGTGGGTGCCCGAGGTTCGCGAAGCTAACCTGGGGATTTGCGCTTTGCGCAAATCCTACGCGAAGCCGAAGGGGTCGCTTCCCTCTCGCACCACGTCAATTCCACCGGGAAGCTGAAAACACGCAACCGCGATTTCATGGGCACGAAACAAACTGCGTATCGCTGTTAAAATGGATATATCTCCATCTCTTCATCGAAAACGTTCACCCTTACAAGGAGCATTTACCATGGCTGACCTGCCCTGTTCCAACGGTAACCACGCGTCAACCGGCCTTCGGCTCAAGACTGGCCTCGCCGAGATGCTCAAGGGCGGCGTCATCATGGACGTCATGAACGTTGAGCAGGCTCGCATCGCCGAAGAAGCGGGCGCCGTCTCCGTCATGGCGCTTGAGCGCGTCCCTGCCATGATTCGCGCCGAGGGCGGCGTGGCCCGCATGGCCAATCCCAAGCTCATCAAGGAAATCATCGCCACCGTCTCCATCCCGGTCATGGCAAAGGCGCGCATCGGCCACTTCGCCGAAGCGCAGATCCTGCAGCAGCTCGGCGTGGACTTCATCGACGAGAGCGAAGTCCTCACTCCTGCCGACGACACCTTCCACATCGACAAGCACGCCTTCACCACACCTTTCGTCTGCGGCGCTCGCAACCTGGGTGAAGCGCTTCGCCGCATCGCGGAAGGCGCAGCCATGATCCGCACCAAGGGCGAACCCGGCACCGGCGACGTTGTCCATGCCGTGCAGCACATGCGCACCATGGTCCGCGAGATCAAGCAGATTGCCGTCATGGGAGACGACGAGCTGTACAACGCCGCCAAGACCCACGGCGCGCCCTACGAACTTGTCCGTCTGGTCAAGGAACTCGGCAAGCTGCCCGTCCCCAACTTCTCCGCCGGTGGCATTGCCACCCCGGCAGACGCGGCTCTCATGATGCAGCTCGGTGCGGAAACAGTCTTTGTCGGCAGCGGCATCTTCATGAAAGAGCGCGCTACCCCTCTGGACGTGGAGAACAATGCCAAGGAGCGCGAGGAGGCCGTCAGCCGCGCCACCGCCATCGTGCAGGCAGCCCGTCACTTCGACGATCCCAAGATTCTTGCGGAAGTCAGCGAACAGGTTCTGGGCAGCATGAAAGGCCTTGCCGCCCTCGCCATCGAAGAGAAGGAACTGATGCAGACCCGCGGCTGGTAGCCCCATTACCTACCAAAAAGTGGAGAACGGAAGCCGCGAGACATCGCGGCTTCTGCTTTTTCGCTTCAAATGGGGTCCATCAAGTGTTCTAAACCCCTCCCAGAACGCCAAACAGCGCCATTTCTACTAAAAACTGTAGATGAAGTAGAAATATGCAACTTCTCATAGATTTCTGAGTCATAATCAATGTGTGGGCAAGAAGCCCTAAAGTTCGCGGACGGTAGAGCCAACATCCCGCCGCTACAAGTTGCGTCACTGGCCTCCCCCCTATCGGCAATCTATCGTCGGTAGGGGCTTTTTTTTGCTTGCCGTGAAATTTCCCTCCCTATAGCGTTCCTCATTTCCCATAACTGGACATGGCTCACACGATTTCGCATTCATTGCACTGGGAACACCGTAGTATGGTTCTGATTTCCTCCAACAACTGCTTTCTGTGAGGTCTGCATGCGCTTTTCCCTATCCGTACCGTTTCGTTCGGTAGTTCTCGCCTGCAGCTCGTTGCTGCCCGTAGCCTCGGTGACGCTGCCGGTTGCCGCGGCGCAGACAGCGTCACAGGTAAAGCTCGATGGCACATGGCAGGGTGCGGTGCGACAGCCCAACGGCACGGACAATCGATGGGTCGTAAAGATCGAAAAAGCGGCCAACGGCTGGAAAGGAACCATGTGGTTCATCGATCAAAAGTCACCGGCGATTCCGATCGAAAAAGTCGCGTTCAGCGACGGAACACTGAGCCTCAACATCGAACGTGTCTTCATTACCTACGAGGGCAAGATATCGCCAGATGGAAACACCATTGCTGGCACGCGCACGCAGGGCGACAACAAGGTGCCACTGATCTTCGTGCGGGCTACGCCGGAAACAGCGTGGACCATCCCTGAACCTCCACCGCCCCAGCCCAGGATGGATCCCAATGCCACCCCATCCTTCGAAGTCGCTACCATCAAGCCCCAGGCGCCCGGCGACAAGGGTTTTGCATTCCTGCTGAACCACGGGAACTTCATCGGCAAGGGACTCACCCTTGAAAAGATGATGACCATCTCGTTGAACCTGAACTCCGCACAGATTGTGGGTCTGCCGGACTGGGCCACGCAGGACAAATACGACATCGATGCTAAGCCAGACACGCCCGGCCAGCCTTCCCTGAAGCAGTTCATGGGCGAGGTCGCAAAACTCATGACGGAACGCTACGGCCTGAAGTACCACGTCGAAAAACGCATCATGACGGCCTATTCGCTGACACTGGCCAAGGGCGGTATCAAGATGAAGCCCGCACCCACGGGCTCCGGCGACATCCCAGGCTTCGGCCTTCCTCCCGGACGATTGATCATCAACAATGCAACCATGAAGGAGTTCTGCGGCCTTCTACAGTCCGATATCCTCGATCATCCAGTCGTGGACCAAACGGAGCTTGGCGCCACGCGCTACGGCGGGATGCTGAAATACCAGATGGATGACAATCAACTGATCAAGATGGGACTGAAGGCTCAGCCACAGGCCGACAACGGTGATGCGCCGCCACCGCTGATCACAGCACTCTCCGAAGAGTTCGGCCTAAAGCTGGAATCGGGCAAGATGCCGGTGGATGTGATCGTGGTGGATAGCGTTTCAAAGCCAACGCCAAACTAGAACGTCGATCTCCACTGGGCTTTCTTTCCTGACCAGACTCTTTCGCATGTTCTTCTGCTTCACCAGGGTCTATGTGTAAGAGTGCGAATAGCAACGTTGGCGCACCCAATGGGAAATGTAAGGAGTAGCGGATGACACCAGGCAGCACTTCCGATTCCGCGGATGAACTGGCTCGCTTGCGGGAGATTGTTTCCCTCAACTCAGACTGGATCTGGGAGGTCAACCCGGAAGGGCGTTATGTCTACTCTTCTCCGGTAGGAACCGAAATTCTCGGATATTCGACGGAAGAGATTCTCGGTAGAACTCCTTTGGATTTTATGTTGCCGGAGGAAGTGGCAAACGTTGGAGCTGTCTTTGCCGCAAAAACAAGGCATCGCGAACGGTTTTCCGGCCTGATCAATCGCAATCGGCGCAAGGATGGCACCGTCATTGTTCTGGAAACCAGCGGTATCCCCATCTACAACAAGAACGCCGAGTTTGCAGGCTACCGAGGCATTGATCGTGACGTCACCGCATTATGGTCACGACAGTACCAGTTGGAAGCAGTCTACGATTCCGCACCGGTTGCGCTGTATGTCGTGGATCGCGAGCTTCGTTTTGCAAATGCGAACGATGCGATGGCACTGTTATGCGGCATTCCACCAAAAGAATTGATTGGTCGAAAGGTTAGCGATTTTCTATCTCCATCGCACAGCGGCAAGGAAGGAAATGATTTCGCTGTCCTGGAGGCAGGCGGCAATGTGCCGAACCGTGATATCGCGTGGGATGGGATGCAGTACGAAATGATCGTGAAGCCGTTACGTGACATCTCCAGCACTATTACCGGGCTGACGGTTGCCCTCGTCGATATTACCGAACGAGTTCATGCAAAGCGTGCATTACAGGAAGCAAAACACCGCCTGGAAATCTATGCGGGGCAAGACTATCTGACCGGCCTGGCTAACAGACGAAGCTTCGATGAACTGCTGATTCGCTCGGTCCGCGGTGCCCTTCGCGAGAGGCAGATGATTGCCGTGATTATGGCGGACATCGATTTCTTCAAAAAATATAACGACCGCTATGGACATCAAGCCGGTGATGTTTGTCTGCGGGAGATTGCACACGTATTACGCCACACCGTGAAGCGGCCGGAAGACGTGGTGGGGCGCTATGGCGGCGAGGAGTTCATCGCTGTCCTGCCAAACACTGGATTGGACGGCGCGAAGCTGGTTGCTGAGCAGATGCGTATTGCTGTTGAGGAGATGAACAAACCACATGAAGATCATCCCCTGCAACATGTCACGATGAGCTTCGGCGTTGCATCCATTGATCCTGCTCTTCCATCCCCGCGGGCGCCACTCCATGGGAGACGTTAGTGAAGCAGGCCGATCAAGCTCTCTACGAAGCCAAATCCAGTGGCCGTAATTGCGTTCGTTAGAAACAAATCGCTTCCGCTGAAAACACCTATTGAAGAATCGTGCGGCAATGACGCGCCATCTGTAGCTCTTCCTGGGCGGGCACAATGGCAATGCGATCCGGCGTTAGTCCCAGAAAGGACAGGCCATCACAAATGGTATTGCGCACATCGTCGCTGTGTTCGCCGATGCCTCCAGTAAAGATCAACAGGTCAATGCCTCTCATCAGCGCGGCATAGGCTCCAATGGTTTTGCGAACACTTGTACAGAATGCGTCGATGGCAAGTGCAGCGCCAGTATCCCCTGCAGCGCGTCGCTGTAGTAGAGCACGCATATCACTTTCGCCATTGCTGTATCCCGCGAGTCCGCTACGCCGGTTCACCAGTGACTCCAGTGCGTCAGCGTCCAGTGCTTCCTTGCGCATCAGGTAAAGAAGAACGCCCGGATCCAGATCGCCCGTGCGTGTTCCCATCACAACACCGCCGGTTGGCGTGAGGCCCATGCTGGTATCAATCGACTGGCCGCGAAAGACCGCAGTCACGCTGCTGCCATTTCCAAGATGCGCCATCACCGTGCGTTCCGGCAGACCGCTGCCAAGATGATGCACGATGGATTCGTACGAAAGGCCATGAAAGCCATAACGCATTACACCCTCTTCAAAGTAATGCGAGGGCAAGGGCAAATGTGCTGCCACCGGCGGCATCGTGCGGTGGAACGCCGTGTCAAAACACGCGATATGAATTGCGCTGGAAAATATCTCCTGCGACTGTCGTACAAGCTGCAACGCGGATGGGATGTGCAGCGGCGCCAAATGAATGGCTGCGTCCAGTGTCTGCAAAAGCTGCGGTGTGATGCGTTGATGCTCTCGCAGGTGCGGCCCACCGTGAACAATACGATGGCCAACGGCAATGGTGTCTTCGTGCAGATAGTCCTGCAAAGAAGCTGCTATCGCCTGTAACGCTTCCGGTTGTGATTCGTGAATAGCCTCACGCTGCAGCAATGTTGTTCCATCGGCAGACTGAATGTGCAGAGTGCCATCGCTGCGACCAATTCCCTGAGCACTACCGGACAACAGCAGTTCCTCATCGCTTCCTGAATTGGAGAAAACTCCAAACTTCAGCGATGAAGAGCCGCTATTCAGCGTGAGGATAGCGTTGTGCGATGCATTCATCGCATTAACCCGGCCATGTCCAATTACGAATCTCTTCGCGGTCGATGCCTTCCGCGTAGGCATAGTTCTTGTGTTCAATAATCTCGTTCTTGAGCCAGTCTTTCAGGTGCGCCGCGGTATCGCGGAAACGCGGCACTCGATCAATCACGTCAATCGCAAGGTTGAAACGATCGATCTGATTGATGATGGCCAGTTCCAGCGGTGTATTGATATTTCCCTTTTCCTTGTAGCCGCGGACATGGATGTTCTCGTGATTCGTTCGACGATATGCAAGTTTATGAATCAGCGACGCGTAGCTGTGAAACGCGAAGATCACTGGCTTGCTGTGCGTAAACAGTGAGTCGAAGTCACGGTCCGTCAAGCCATGTGGATGTTCCGTATGAGGCGTAAGCCGAAACAGATCGACCACATTTACAAAGCGCAACTTCAGGTCTGGCAGTTTTTCTTTCAGGATTGCCGCGGCAGCAAGTGCCTCCATAGTGGGCACATCTCCGGCACATGCCAGCACCACGTCGGGCTCCTGTCCATTGTCAGTGCTGGCCCAATCCCAGATACCAATGCCTTTGGTGCAATGCTTCACCGCATCATCCATGGTGAGGTACGTGAGATGCGGCTGTTTATCTGCGACGATAACGTTGAAATAGTCCACTGACTTCAGGCAATGATTCGCCACGCTCAAGAGGCAGTTCGCGTCCGGTGGCAGGTAGATGCGGACTACATCCGCGCTCTTGTTAGTCACAATGTCCAGAAACCCCGGGTCCTGGTGTGTGAAACCATTGTGATCCTGACGCCATACCAGCGATGTAATCAGCAGATTGATCGAAGGGATAGGTGCTCGCCAGCTTAATTCCTTCTTGGACTTCTCCAACCACTTCGCGTGCTGGTTAAACATGGAGTCGATGACGTGGACGAATGCTTCATAGGTCGAGAAGAAGCCATGTCTTCCGGTCAGCACATATCCCTCAAACCAGCCTTCCAGCGTATGTTCGCTGAGCATCTCCATGACACGCCCATCGAGAGCAATCTCCGTACCATCAGCGTCTTCCGGTTTGTACTCCGCCACCCATGTTTTCTCAGAAGCGGCGTAGATGCCATCGAGCTTGTTCGAAGCCGTTTCATCCGGGCCAAAGACACGAAACGTCTTCATGTTCTGCTTCATCACATCGCGCAGAAACTTTGCCAATGTGGCTGTGGGTGAGATGTACTCTGCCGCTGGCTTTTTCACCTCCACGGCATAGTTGCAGAAGTTGGGAAGATTCAAAGGCTGGCGTATCAAGCCGCCATTCGCATGCCGATTTGCGCTGATGCGGCGATCACCTTCAGGTGTGGTGGCACGCAGATCTGCACGCAGGCGTCCTGTTTCATCAAACAACGCTTCTGGCTTGTAACTGCGGAGCCAGTCTTCCACTTGCGTCAGGCTCTTCGGATTGGTCACAGGGTCAAGAATAGGGACCTGATGAGCACGCCAGAAGTCCTCCACCTTGTGGCCGTTGACTTCCTTCGGGCCCGTCCATCCTTTTGGCGAACGCAGCACGATCATGGGCCAGCGAGGACGTTCAAATGTTCCAGCGGCACGAGCTGCATCTTGAATCGCACGAATCTCCAGAACGCTCTTCTCCAGCGTGGCGGCCATCTCCTGATGCATCGTCTCCGGATCGGAACCTTCAACAAAATAGGGCTTGTATCCCAATCCCAGGAACAGCCACTCCAACTCCTCATGCGGAATGCGTGCAAGGATGGTGGGATTTGCAATCTTGTATCCGTTGAGATGAAGAATCGGCAGCACAGCGCCATCACGAATCGGATTCAGAAATTTGTTTGAATGCCATGACGTTGCTAACGGTCCCGTTTCTGCTTCACCATCACCGACAACACACGTAACGATCAATTCAGGATTATCAAACGCCGCGCCATAAGCGTGCGACAGGCTGTATCCCAGTTCTCCTCCTTCATGGATGGACCCCGGCGTCTCAGGCGTGCAATGGCTACCGATGCCCCCGGGGAAAGAGAACTTCTGGAAGAACAATTTCATTCCAGCATCGTCCAGAGTGCGATCGGGATAAATCTCGGAGTAGTGCCCTTCCAGATAGCTATTGGCCAGGGTCGAGGGCGCGCCATGCCCAGGTCCAGAGACGAACATCACATCCAGGTCATACTTGCGAATCAACCGGTTCAGGTGGACCCAGACGAAGGACTGTCCGGGGGCTGAGCCCCAGTGGCCCAGCAGCCGATTCTTAATATGTGCCGGCTTAAGCGGTTCGCGCAGCAAGGGATTGTCACGCAGATAAATCATGCCTGCGGAAAGATAGTTGCAGGCCAGCCAATAGGCATGGATCTTCTTAAGTTCATCCTGTTCAAGGGGAGTGCTGCTGGGGGTGGTACCGGACATTCGAAACTCCTTTACAGAAAAGGGACCGTTTACGAAGGGCGAAAATGCTTTACCGCCAGAACCATACACGGACCTGCCGATCCGTTGCTAACAGCATACGTTCCCCTGTGCGATTGCGCAGTGAACGATATGCGATTGGCAAGTTTGTTGGATGCAAGAACTGAAGCCCCTCATCGGGGCTTCAGTTGTGTTTATTGAATTTTTATTTCGTATGTTTGATTTTTCTTTACCGGAAGCACACCCGCCGTCACAGCAATTTTCCTACCCTGACTTATGACGTCTGCAACAGCGGTACCTGTAGGTAATAACAGGTGCAAATTCGTATCACCATCTGCATGGATGCTCATGGCAGTAATTCTGCCGTTGCTCCAACGCATGTTCACGCTGGCACCACCGCGTACACGTAAACCCGTGACCGCACCAGAACTCCACTGCCTTGGCAATGCTGGAAGCAACTCCAGTTCTACTCCATCTTCGCCCCATCGTGATTGCAGAATCGCTTCGAGCATCCCGTTGGCTGCACCGAGATTGCCGTCAATCTGGAAGACTCCTGGAGGATGCGTGTCCATCAGATTCGGAAAGGTCGATTGCCGGAACAATACCTGCAGGCTTTCATACGCCTTCTCGCCTTCATGCAGATGGTCCCAGTAGTTGACTACCCATGCGCGCGACCATCCGGTCTGGCCGCCACCATTTGCAAGTCGGCGCTCCAGTGTGATGCGTGCTGCTTTTGCAAGCTCCGGTGTGTGTGCCAGAGAAATCTGCGTTCCCGGAAACAGAGCCCACAGGTGCGAGATGTGTCTGTGCCCCGGAGCATCTTCGGTGTAATCGAGGGGCCACTCCTGTAACTGCCCCAGCTTGCCCACCTGGAACGGCAACAGCTTCGCTCTGGCGTCCTCCACCTGTTTTAGAAATGCAGGATCTTCGTGCAGCAGACGGCCGCTATCCAACGTACGTGTGAACAGTTCGCGGACAATCTCCATGTCCATGGTTGGCCCCATGGTCAGTGAATGCGATTTCCCATCCGGCAGCTTGTATTTGTTCTCCGGTGAAAGCGACGGTCCTGTTACTAGATGCCCGGAACCATCATCGGTCAGATAATCCAGATAGAACTGCGAAGCATCATGCAGGATGGGCCATGCACGCTGCTTAAGAAACGTATTGTCCAGCGTGAAGGCATAGTGTTCCCACGCATGCAGTGCCAGCCACGCACCGCCCATAGGCCAGATACCGTACTGGTATCCGTCGATCGGCTCTGCATCGCCCCATAGATCGGTGTTGTGATGAATCACAAACCCGCGCGCGCCGTAATACTTCTGCGCCACCTGCATACCAGTGCCGCTGGAGGGCGTGCGCACCATGTCGATGAGGTTGATCAACGGCAAGGTCGTATCCGACAGACCTGCGGGCTCGGCCAGCCAGTAATTCATCTCGGTATTCACGTTGATGGTGTACTTCGAACCCCACGGATTGTTGACACCCGCGGCCCAAAGCCCCTGCAGGTTTGCAGGAAGGCCATCCGGGCGCGACGAACTGATCAACAGATAGCGGCCAAACTGAAAGTAAAGCTGCTGTAGTCCAAGATCGTCTGCACCCGCACTGACACGCTTTACGCGTTCGTCCGTTGGAAGTGATGAGGTTGTCGGATCACCCGAACCCAACTGTAGCGACATGCGCCGGTAGACCGGTTGATACACCGCCTGCTGCGCTCCGAACATGCCAAGGAAGGTCAGTCCGTTTGCTTTGCGGAATGCCTGCTGGCATTGCTCTTCCGGATCTCCGCCTGCAAACGGGCCACCTTTGAAGTCCGTTGCTGCGGCGATGAGCACGGTTACTGCGTTCGCACCTGATACGACAATCTGCTTGCCGTCAGCTTTGGCCGAGCCACCAACGGTTATGAACTTCGCTTCACCGGCAAAGTGGATCTGGCCGTCGTGTTTTGTGCCTTCACGCAGAACCAGCGTGTCATTGCCCTGCGTACGGACGTCGAAGTCCGCAGGCCGATCCATGCTGGCGCGGAAGCCGATCGCTCCTTTTTTGTCAGCAGAAATCCGCATGACGATCAGTTGTTGCGGAATGGACGCGAAGACCTCGCGCACATAATGCACGCCGCCCATGGTGTACGTTACGCGTGCCACGCCTGTCTGAAGATCGAGCTCACGGCGATAGTCTGTGACAGTCTGCGGATTCATTGCGCGCAGATAAAGATCGCCCAGCGTGCTGTACCCCGGCATCTTGATCGGAATACCAAGCATGCCTTCCTGCGCAAGTTTTTCCGCGGCTGCAATCTTTGCGCCGTCCGTGCCTTTGGACTCAAGCAGCAGTCGGCGCGCTTCAAGAAACGATTCGCGCCCCTTGGGATTCAGCCGATCAGTACGGCTTCCCTGCCACACACTGGTTTCGTTCAATTGCAGATGCTCATCGGCGGCCGAGGTCTGGCTGCCATCCATCAGTGCAGCATTTTCCTTCGCATCCTGCAGATCGCCATTGTTCGCGCCGGTATTTGCACCACCGAACACCATCGCGCCAAGCCTGCCGTTGCCAATGGGCAACGCATGGTCCCAGATGGGAGCGGGCTGGCGATACCACAACACGCTCTCTCCCGGTGTAACAGAGTGTGTCTGTGCGGGGAGGCACAAGCCCCCCATCAGCAGGCATGAAAGCACAAGGATGCGGCGCATAACGTTCCTCTGGGTGCGGGCTATTCTTTCGCGGGCGGGGCCGTCGACTCACGCAAGACAATGTTTGCCGATAGCGTCGGTTCGTTCACATGCTCTTCGCCGTCAATGTAGCGGAACAACATATCCAGAACGCTGTGGGCCAGCTCGTTGCGAGGCGTTGCCACCGTCGTCAACGGAGGATGCAGGAAGCGACATAGGTAGGTGTCATCGAATCCCACCACAGAAACATCATTGGGGATCGTCAAGCCTGCTGCCTGTAACGCGCGGAATGCACCCAGAGCCACCAGATCGTTGATGGCAACTACCGCCGTAAATTGGTAATGCTTCAACGCGCGCTCCACGGCACTGAGCCCCGCTGCGGCTGGCTCGCCCGGCTCGTCGATGATATGCACGTCCATATCTGCGGCGTTGTACTGATGCAGAGCTTCTTCAAAACCGATCTGGCGCTCCATGTGCGAAAACATGGGCGGTGCCGTGGAATCGCGCTGCGAATTCTTGATCAACAGAATGCGCCGGTGGCCAAGCTCCAACAGATGCTTCACCGCCACATACATGCCGTGGCGCTTGTCTACGCGCACCGTGCCGATGGTTGGCGCAGAATGATTGTTGTCCAGGTAGACCGCAGGCGTACCGCTTGCTTTGAGTTGGAAGAATGCTTCTGGATCATTCTCGGAGGTCATCATCGCAATGCCAGCCACGCGGAGCGACATCATCTGACGGACCGCTTCACCCTGCTGCTCCAGGTTGAAGTTCGTAGAAGTCAGAAACGTCTCGTAGCCATGCTTGCGCGCCTGCATATCCAAAGCGCGGGCAATCTCCGCAAAGAACGGGTTCAGCAAATCGGACACGATAATGCCGATCAGCTTCGTACGGCGGCGCGCCAGATTGCTGGCGAACATATTCGGCGTGTAGCCAAGCTGTGCAATCACGTCCAGTACGCGCTGCCGCGTCTCTGGACGGATATTGTCCTTTTCGTTCAACACGCCGGAAACGGTGCTGAGCGATACCTGCGCCAGCCGTGCAACGTCCTGAATTTTGATTCGGCCGGAGCGGCTCTTCTTGCGTGCATCCGGTTTTCGGGTAACGGACAATTTAAATCTCCTGAGAAGGCAAAGCAGGTGACACGGTAAAACCGAGAATTGCGTTGTAAAACTTATACATTCTTCAGCCCTGAAAGGGGCTGCGGACTCGCATAAAAGTAACGCTTACCGGCCTCTGCATCACTGCGCCTTCCCTTCTTCCAGTGCGCGTGCTTTCTCGGCCCACGCATCGTAGAGCAACACATTCTTCTGATGCTCCCATTCGTCGTCTGGCAGCACCATCAGATCCTTGCGAGGAATCGCCGGAAAGCCCTGCCCCACGGCATCCAGCCCGCCCTCGCGATCTTCGCGGAAGTATGCAGGCGAAATATCGACGTTATTCGCACGAATCCATGTGGAGATATGGGTTGTACCAGCCGCACGAATCGCTCCTTCATCCCATAGGGCAAAGTGAAGTTGCTGATTCAGCCACAGCATTCCGTCCAGGTTTACCCAGCTTGTACGGTGGCTAATGCCTGGATACATGATGTTCGTGAATATGTTGCGATCATTGCCGTTCAGCGCGATTGCCCGCGCACGCACCGCATCGAACCACGGTTGCGGATGATCTGCCATCTTCATCACGGTATCGCTGTTGCCGTTCATCACATATAACGGTCCACGAGCCGCGTTCAGCGCATACAGGATGGCTCCGCGATCTCCGAGTACGCCCAGCGCCAGGTACGGCGGTGTCTGGCAGGGCAGCTTGTTGCTGTCGTAATACTCGTGGGGGCCGTCATAGATCCCGCCACCGCTCAGCACAATCGCATGGATACGGGGATCGATGGCGCCGGTAATGCCAGCGATCAAGGAACCCATGGAGTATCCCACCATGCCGATACGCTGCGAATCAACTTCCGGAAGCGAACGCAGATAGCTGACTCCCTGCATTGCATCCACCTGCATCAATCCCGCAAGTCGCTGGCCCCAATGCGGCAGATCGACAACGCGGTCATGCTCGGCTGGCGACTGGCGGCTGGCCTTATGCGCATTGCGCTCGCCCTCGCCAATCTGGTCGTAAGTAACAGCAACGGCACCTGCTTTGGCGAACAGTATCCCGCTATAGAAGGCATACCAGCCGAACTTGTCATTGCCATGCCCGTTCACCACAACGACGCCGGGCAGCTTACCCTTCCAGTGCGTTGTCTTGGGATCGGGGCGATACACGATGGCGGGCACACGCATACCGTTGGCCGTGGCATAGGTCACACGGTCTGCCAGAACGCCGGGCGTGGGAGAAAACGTCGACCAGACCTTTGCTTGTAGTGCAGGAAGTTTATCCGGAACAAAAAGCTGCTTGCGGATTTCTGCACGCCACGCCGCATCGCGCTTTTTGATCTGAGACGGGGAAAGGTCCTTGCCCGGTGCGACAAAGATCCCGTTGTTATACGGAGCTTGTACGGAGAAGAACTGGTCAGGACGCGGTACCCCACCACCTCCTGCCGCCACTTGTCCGTGGAGGCTCGTGAAGACGGAGACGGTAATCAATACGGCAGCGGAGAGGCAGGATGAAATTCGCATAGAAAGTAAGAAGACAAGACCACCGACCATATTAATCGGTGGTCTTGTCTTTGTGAGGTTAGGAGTTAGAACTCGATACGTGCAGCAAGCTGCAGCGCACGGATGTAAGGAACGGTCGTGTCGCGCACCTTGGTGCCGTAGCTGGACGTTCCAAACGTGTTGATGACGGCGTTTGCCTGACTGTAGACGAACCGTGTGTGATTCGTCACGTTGAAGTAGTCCGCCTCAAGCACCAGTTTGGTACCTTCATGCAGCCCACCGGTCGGGATATCGATCGCCCGGCGAAGGCTCATGTCCAGGTTGTAGTTGCCCGGCTGGAACAGTCCCGAGAGTGGGGCTGAACGGGCCGTCGTGCTGAACATGTAGTTCGGTGTGTTGGCGGTGCTCAGGAAAGCGCTGGAATCCAGATATTGCGTGGTTCCCAGGTCGGCCGAGGTCTTCGGACGTGTGCTGCCTTGGATCTTTCCGTTACCCGAATAGTTCGGGTTCAGGAATGGATAGCACACGTTCTGCGATGGGTTCGTGTTGCACGAGTTCATGACGATGGACAGTGGTGCGCCGGAGAACGCCGTGAAGATGCCCGACAGTTTGAAACCGCCAAAAGCCGTACGCGTGAATGCATTACCGCCACCCAATACGCCAGTACCAAAGGGCAGATTGTAAGCCCCAGTTACGACGAACTTGTGGCGCTGATCACCCAGCGACAGGCTCTTGTCCAACGAACGCGCTGCGTGGAACTTTCCATCCGCCGCGTAGGCCGCAGGAATATCGTAGCCAGAACGGAACGTTGCATTATTGTCGATTGACTTCGCCCACTGATAGTTCGTCATGAAGGTGAGGCCATGTGTCAGGCGCTTCGTCATGTACAACTGCAGAGCGTGGAAGCGGGTATTACCGACGAAGCCGTACGCGTCGCTGATGCTGCCATACTGCGCAAAGGGCTTCAGCGCTTGAGCAATGGTGGGATTCTGCGATCCACCAAAGCTGGCATACGGCACCGTGACACCTGCTGCCGCCAGATTCGCTGCAGTGGCATTATTCGCCAACTGTGTGCCCAGCCCCAGGTACTTGGGATCAAGCTGGTTGCTGGCAATGCCGCGACCGTTCAAGCTGTCTGGCTGCAGGAAATGCCCCTGCGATCCAACATAGCTGATGGTCAGCGTGGTGCTCGGGCTGATCTCCCGCTGCAGGCCAAAGTTCCAGTTCAGGAACTGCGGTGCACGTCCACCGTAATACGGGTCGGCGTACGTGGGTGTCTGCGAAGAAGCGGTGGTTGCCGTTGTGTACGAGGTGCCCAGACCTGGATCGAGCGTCGGGGGCAAGGTATAGGTCGGATATGGGTTATCAATCTTCCAGTACTGGGTTCCCGTCTGGCTGGCCGTGGGTTGAACCACCGTTGTGCTGGGGCTCACGCTGTAGCCCTGCAGGCCGGATCCCTGGCGGCTGGTCGCTGAGCCACCGTTTGCGTTGCCGTGGGTGTAGATCACGCTGAAGCTTCCGCGGAACACTGTCTTCGGGTCAGCCTGGTAGGCAAACCCAACACGCGGTCCGAAGTTTTTCATGGAGTCATGCACGGGGCTATTGCAATTGCAGAGTCCGCTACCGTAACCACCAAAGGCAAGTGCGCCCTTCGATCCCGTCAGTGGATTCGTCGCATTCGGGTCGAAATAAGCGAAGCGGTTCTTCACTTCGCGATACGTTGGGAAGTAATCCCAGCGCAGGCCGTAGTCGAGTGTCAGCTTTGAAGTGACCTTCCAGTTGTCCTGGAAATACGGCGACTGCGGACGAAAACGGCCACCCGTCTCGGGTACCGAGGAGAGCGTGAAGCCACCGGAGTTCGCCGCGCCCAGCATAAAGCTGGCGTAGCCCTGACCCGAAGTCGATAGGGCGGTCGTATTGTTGCTGTACCCCGCAGTCAACGAATTCGTAAATGCCAGCTGAAGTGGATTGACTCCCGTTGCGTTGTTCAGGAAGTTGTACTGCATCCAGGCAATCTGATAACCGAAGGTAAAGGTGTGGCTGCCTTTCACCCACTGCAGGTTGTCCAGCAGTACATAACCGTTGGCAACGGGACGGTTGCTGGAATAACCAGCCCAACGATTGATATTGGTGTTGCCGCTGAACGTAACCGTCGGGAACGAGTCCTGCGCCTGGCCCGCGGGCAGGCCCTGGATGCCGTTTGCTGCAGCGCCATAGTTCCCGCCCATATCCTGGTTGTAGCCGGGGCCGTCATATCGGCCATAACCGTACTTCAACTGGTTCGTGATGTGCGGTGTGATGGCGTAGGTGTGCTCAAACAGGAACACCTTCGTCTTCGGCGCAAACTGCTGCGAAGAGATATACGGAGGCGGCATGCCGTTTGACGTGGAGGAGACGGTCACAGCCGCAGGAGCCGTCGTTGCCTGGCGACCCCACGCCAGCACCACAGATGCCGCCTGCTTCTGATTGATTGTCCAGTCGAAGCGATTCGTGGTGGTCCAGTTGTTCAGGCCAGTCTTGTAGTTGACCAGGTAGTTGTTGTTCACATTGCCGTTCGTCGGCGTGGGCAGATAGGACTGCATGCGCTGCGCCACCGGAGAGAGGCGCGAAGTCGGAATGATGTTGTTCGCGAACGGCGTACGCTGATAAGCCTGCGTTGCTTTGCCATTTACTGTGATCGTCACCAGCTTTGTGCTGTCCGGATCGTAGATGCAACCCGCAACCGCCTGCGTGGTGGGGGCGGTACCGCAGCTAGCGGGAGTCGTAACGAACTCGCCAAAATCACCCGTACGCATGCGAGCGGTGGGAATCGTCTCAAGCTGGAACGGTACCTGGCGTGAGAAACGGTAGCCTTCGTAACCACCAAAGACAAACAGCTTGTCTTTGATAATGGGCAGGCCTGCGAACAAGCCATATTCATGCTGGTGTTCGGTCGGTTTCTGTGCGCGGCCCGTCACCGGATTGATCGTTTGCTGGAAGCCCCATGTATCCAGGCCGGTGTCACGGAAGTAGTCGTACACGGCGCCGTGTATGTTGTTGGTACCACGCTTCACCACGTAGTTCTGGACGCCCTGACCTTCGTAGATTGCCGAGTAACCTACGGTCTGCACCTGGAACTGCTCAATCGCGTCTACCGCCATCGACGTCCACACAAAACGCGGATCGCCTTCACCGGCGACGGAGGTGATCGGCACACCGTTGATGTAGATCGCCGATACCGCGCCACGGCTACCCGAGCCGTTGACCGATCCAGCGTTCGTCGTCTGGTTGCCGTTCGTCGTCTGCGAATTCACACCCGGCAGCAGAGCGGCGAAGTCTGTCGCGCGGCGCTGACCACCACCATCCTGAATCAGCGGTAGTGCCGAGTACTGTTCCTGCTCGATGGTGACGCCCAGGGTGGCGTTCGAGGTCTCGAGGGTCGGCGGTGTGTCAACGACCGTGACCGTCTCCGTTGTCTCGCCGGTGGGCAGCGTCACGTCCACAGAGAACGTCTGCAACGCGTTAACATTCACGTTCTCCTGCGTGACAGATTTGAATCCTTCGTGCGCCACCGAGATGGTGTACTTCCCCGGATCAAGGGAGAAGCTGTACTCACCCGAACCGCTGGACTTCAGACTCTGCAGCTTATTTGTCGCGTTGTCCTTGATAGTCACCATCGCATCGGGAATGGCGGCACCGGTGCTGTCCACGATGCGGCCATTAATGGCACCCTTGCCGGCAAGCTGCGCGCCCGCCGTAAGAGTCATCGTGGCCACCAGGGCGAGCGGCGCCGCAAGGCACATCGGTTGCAGAAGACCTGCACCGAGCGTCATGCGGGAAAGTGGGTTACGAAACGTCATTGGTTACTCCTGAAAGAGACTCGAAAGGTTTTTATTTTCGCCTCCAGCTAGCTCTCTTTGCTCGGCTGGTAGGACATATCTCGGTTTTAGCGAGAACGGGCGAATACTAGCGGTCAGAACATGGCGTAGTCAACCAGTTTTCACTGTTTCGAAAAAAGTCCGTGAAAATAGCGAAACGCTTTGCCGTATTCGTGGAGAATTCCATGTAGATAGAGGTCATTCCGTTTACCAAACCGTTTCGATTTTAATCGATTCAGATACTCTTTTCCTTCGCTTTACAGAATGGGCTTTCGCCGATGCCGATACTGCGTGCTATCGGCGATGCCGCAGCGCATCGGCTGCTTTCACTGGCTTCCATCCGTCACCATCAGACAGTAGAGCTTCCGGAGTGAGCCGCTTTTCCTCTTCAGCCGATAACGGAGGATAAGACACAATCCGGTGACCACCGTTTACGCCGGGCCCGTGAGACAGGTATTCGCGATAGGTGCTGGTCTTCAACTTGCCACCCCACTCCGACCATCCATCGGCGGCCAGCGTGGGTTTGATTTCCGTGTCATAAAACAACACCGTCGAATACGTGCGCCACGGCCTTCCCAGCACCAGCTTGTCATCGGTCTGCGAATCTCCTGTGATGCGGCAATGCAGGAAGTAATAACCCGAATCCTCTGCCGGAAACTGGCGGCTCTGCGCCGTGAACATTACGTTGCTGTTATGCCTGGCGTGCAGTTCACAGTGATCGAAGACAGCCTTGGCGTCACCAAAGATGAAGTCGACATGGCCTTCGATATAGCAGTTGCGGAAGTACTGCCTGGATGCCTGGCATGCGGCGCGCCCCGGTGGCGGAGGGCTTCCATCCTTCGGAAGATTCTCATGACAGGTACGGCTGTTGGCATACAGCGTGTCCTGCGCCGCAATCAGGCGCACATTGTCCAGCACCGCGCGGTCACTGCTCATCAGCAGCGCCACCGCCTGCGAACCTTCTTCGGTGCGCGTGTGCTCCAGCTCCCAGGTGTTCTCGATGGTCAGGTTCTCCGCCATGAATCCATCAGCATCGACACTGACGCTGCCGCTCTTGCCGGTACCGCCAGCGCTCTTCGCGGAATCGTTCCAACTCAACACCACATCCTGCGGCTGTTTCCCTGTGCCAATCAGATGAATGTTCTGTGTCCTGATGTGAATCTTCTCGCGATACATTCCCGGTGCAATGCGAATTTCTTCGCCGTCGGCAGGCGCATGGTCAATAGCCTCCTGCACGGTGTGGAAGTCAGACTTCCCTTCCCGCGCCACAGTGACACGCTTCAATGCCTGCGCATGGAAGGTCATCACACAAGTAAACGCAACAAGCAACGTAAGAAGGGCTCGATGCACAATCCATCCTTTTTCGAGGTGAGTCAGTAGTTTTAGTGACCGTCGGTAGGAGCAGTCTGCAATACGGTCGGTGCGCTGTCTGGAACTCCATTGACATTTGGCCCTAGTTCCACCTGAATGCGAATTACATTGTCCGCAACCATGCGACCGAAGAGAGCTTTGCCTCTGTCATTCAGGTGCGTGCGATCGGGCTTTGCCGCATTGACGTTTTCTGCCTTCTCGTCGGGGTGCCCACTCATGTCAAAGGAGTCAGCCTGTTCCTGCGTTATACCGCTGAGATACTTCTGCGACACGCTGAACAAATCAACAACAGACACCTTCTCCTCAGCCGCCACTTTCCGAACGGAAGCCGCATACTCTTCCAGGCCATCCTTCACCAGAACGCCATCCTTGTAATTGCGGCGAGACAACGGTGTCACAAGAATGGGAACACCACCTTGAGCGCGAACATCGTGGATGAAACGCTTCAGATTCTCGGCATAGAGTCCATTCGCATCGGCATGACGTTTCGGGTCCGGCTTCTGATCGTTATGACCAAACTGGATGAAGTAATAATTCCCTTTTTCATCCAGCGCCTTTTGCCACAAACCTTCGTCAAGGTAACTCGTCGTGCTACGGCCATTCATGGCCACATCCACACACGAGACATTCGGGGTCAACGTGGCGCAGAAACCCGGCCCCCATCCACCCTCTGTGGCAACTGTGGAATCACCCGTTAGAACAATCTTGAAGGGCTCCTGCTGAAGAACACGCATGGCAAGCTGTCCTTCCGTGGGCAGAGTTGCAGCCTGCGGAAGAACAAACTTTTTCAGCGCAAGTACAGCATTACCGAGATCCACTGCAACCATGCGACCGAAGACATAGCTTCCCTGCCAGTTCAGGTGCGTCTTGTCAGGAATCGTCTTTCCCTGCCCGTCTTTTTTCGTTATCCCCAGCTTGTTGCCAGCGGCCTCGCCAATGCCATCCAGATACGCGATGCTTTCGCTCTGCAGATCAATCACCGGCACATGCATGTCGGCGGCGACGCGCTTCATCACCGCGGCGTGTCCCAGCAGGTCGCTATGGATCTTTCCATCCGTCTGAAAATAGCGACGCGTCAAAGGTGTTACCAGCACCGGCTTGATGCCGTGGCTTCGCGCCTCAGTCACAAAGTTGCGTAAGTTCTGTTCGTAAACACTGATCGGAACCTGTCGATCGTTATGCTCGGCCGATTCCATATCGTTATGACCGAATTGAATCAACATGTAATCCGGCTTCGTGGCGAGAGCACGATCCCACAATCCAAGCTCGCGATACGTCTTGGTACTGGCTCCGCCCTTTGCCATGTTCATGCAGTCGATCTGTGGCGTCAGGTTCGCGCAGAATCCTCGGCCATATCCCGCATTGTCTGTTTGCGTAGAGTCGCCGATGAGGTCGACACGAACAGAAGTACCGGCCTTACGCTGCGCGGGATTGTTGACGCTATACGCATTCTGCCCGGACGCACCCATCGTGCTGGCAACCAGAAGGGCTACGGAGAGTGAAAGTCTATGCCACGACATAACCGCGTTAATCCTCATAAGGAACAAACTTGCCATCGCAAGAGAAAGTGGGCTTCACGATGGGTGGGGTTGCAGGATTGCTCGTTACGCCCTCGCCCGAGAAGCTCATGTTCGCGCCCTTCGGCCCATAGGTAAACGCAGCAAATCGAGCACGCATCTGCGCAGGTTGAATGCCGCGCACTTCCACTCCGTTCAATGTGACTTCGCTGATGTGGTCTTTGTTCAACCCGGCCACCTGCACAATACCCGGCGTAATGCTCAGTACATCTTCGATATGAATGCCCTTGTAATCCGGGGTCATCTCGCCCTTCAAGCCCGTGTCCTCAATGCCGTCGGTTGTCTGTCCGGTGTAAAACGGCGAAATGGAAATCGGCATGGCCACATTGCGCATGCACACGTTGCGATACGTCACACCGCGCACCATACCACCACGTTGCACATTGCTCTTGATGCGAATGCCGCTGGTGGTGTGGTCCAGCGTCAGCGTGTCCACGTAGATGTCCGATTCATCGCGTGCCTCGGACCCCATGGACATGCCATGACCACTATAGAAATGGTTGTCCAATACGCTCATGTGGTGAACGCTCGCCTTGATGGCGATGTTGTCATCACCGTTATCAATCCAACTCTTTGCAACGGTTACATTCTCCGACGAACCGGGATCAATACCGTCAGTATTGCGCGCATCCGTGCCGCGCACCGTGGGCGTCAGCAGATGCACACCCCATGTGGTAAAACCGTTCGTGTTGTTCACCGTCACGTGAAAGTTCGGCGAGTTATGCAGGCGGATGCGATACAGGATCAATCCATCGGCATGGTTCGCAACGATCAATCGCGGGGCAGAGTATTTCGTGTTCGTTGGCTCCGTCGCGCGTGATTGCTGCCACCAGGTAAACGGCTTGCCGAGGATCTGCTTGTCGCCGCGTCCATCAATTACGCCATCGCCCATCACGGCCGCGTTCTTCACGTCGCGCACGTTGATCAGCGCAAGGCAGTTCTTTGCCTGCGGCCCAGTGATACCGCAGGTATCTGGCGTTGCATCAAACAGCCGAGGATCGCGTGAAGCATACAGTGTCACGCCTTTTTCAATCAACAGCGTGACGCCGCTACGCAGTTGCAGCGGCCCACTGAGGAACGCGTTCGAAGTCCCATCCACCTTGAGCACCACGGCCTTTCCTTCGCCGCAGAGGTCCATTGCCTTCTGAATGCGAGCAGAATCGAGTTTCTTCTCGTCTTCTTCACGCAGCGCATTATTCGTTGCATGAAGCTGCGCCTTCAGCACCGTGCATGCAGGAGGGATCACGGGTTCGGTGACATGCCGCGTGTCCTGTGCGTGGAGGAGGAGTGGCGAACCAAACAAAAGAGCAACTGCGGGTGCGTAGCGTTTCAAGCGGATTCCATTCTGATGCCGATTCGGTGGGTGCATCGACACTATAGGAGTCCGAATTGACTGTCGTCAATGAATATCGAAACGTTTCGTATTCTGACGTAGAGGAGCTATCGCGAAGTGAACACCAGCAGGTTGCCATCGGGATCACGAACCAGTACGCGATGCTTCTGCACTGTGGCCGAAACCCCACGTTCTTTCAGTTTTCGCAACGTTTCTTTCGCTTTTACACCGGTAAAGACCAGCACAAGTTTTTCCGGCGAACTCATCGGCAGAAAGGCGAACTCGCCGCCCCTTTGGCCCGCAGGAGACGTTACATGCGCACCCTCACGCACGCCGCCATCTAAGAAATTCATCTTCTGGGTGAAATACGCCGCAGCCGCCGTCGAATCCTTCATGGGAACCACCGCCGCAGCAAGATGCGTTGCGATGCGGTCCGCCCCCAGATGCTGTCCGAAATCGTTGCTGTGCTTCGAACCGGGAAGATATTCCGTAATCTCTTCGGTCTGCCCTTCTGGCCCCTTCCACGCCATCAGCATGTTTCCCGCCCCGGCCTTGCGAACGGGTGGCGCAACGATACCATTCGCCGTGTAAATGGGATACAAACCCCGCAAATTAACCGCCTCAAAACACACATGTAGAAACGCTGCTACCTGTCCCGCGTCGGCGGGATACAGCTCGAGGTACTGGCGGTCATTCAGCTTGATGAACGCCTCGGTGACCTTCCCGTCCCTGGTAATTTCAAACGGTTGGGCGAAGCCGAGCTTCTCGTAAAACGCACGGGATGCCTGCAAGTCCGCCACCCGAATCGCCACATGCGCAATGCCGACAATCGCGGGCTTTTGCGCCGCACTGGGCGACTCCACTTGCGCATGCAATACAGGCAGCACCATCGCAGATAGAAGGGCCAAACGAGCAACACACTTTTTCATCGCGCCATCCATCCCCCGTCCACAGTCAGGACGGTTCCGGTTACGTAATCGCTGGCCGAAGACGACAGAAAGAGAGTCGCTCCCACCAGATCCGTAGGCTGGCCCCACCGGCCTGCCGGAATCCTCTCCAGGATTTGCCGATTACGCGTTTCGTCGGCCTGCAATGCCTCCGTATTGGTCGTTGCAAAATAGCCCGGGGCAATCGCATTTACCTGAATCTGCTTCACGGCCCACTCATTCGCCAGCGCCTTCGTCAGCTGCGCCAGACCGCCCTTCGACGCCGCGTAAGCAGGCACTCGGATGCCGCCCTGAAAACTCAGTAGCGATGCGATGTTCACAATCTTGCCCGGTGCGCCACGGCCAATCATGTCGCGTCCCACTAGCTGCGAAAGCTGGAAAACACTCGTCAGGTTCACTTGCAAAACTTGCTGCCAGTCTTCCAGCAACACATTCTCCGCTTCATTGCGGTGAATCATCCCAGCGTTATTGATGAGGATGTCAACGCGGCCGAACTTTGCCTTCACCTGGTCGAAGAGCGTGCGCGCGCCGTCTGTTTCCGATAAATCCGCCTGGAACGCCGCGGCAGACTCGCCGATTGCAGTAGCGGTTTCATCCGCTGGACGGCGGTTTCCATGCACCGCGACGGATGCACCAGCCTGGGCCAGACCCGTGGCGATGGCGGCACCGAGGCCGCTGGCAGCGCCGGTTACCAGCGCCACCTTTCCATCCAGACGAAATAGATCGAGCGAAGAAACGGTAGTCGACATAGCTGCATGTCACTCTATGCGTCGCATGCCACGCTCTGCAAATACGTTTCGATTCACCAGCCGAATTAGCGACTAATTCCTTCGGACGAGATCAGATAGAAGGCCACCTTGCCTGTGGTGGTGCGCTTGTGCAGCGTGCCGCGAGGAATCACCAGCACATCTCCCTTTTTCAGCTCTACGCGGCTGGCACCGTCCGCCGCTGGCGCAAGCCATTCTCCGGGCTTCACATTGCGACCGTTTTTCGGAGTGCCACCCAGTTCGTAGACCGTGGAGCCTTCCAAAACCTGGAAGATGTGGTCGCGGCCTTCGTGCCACTCAAATTCCGCTGCAGCCTTTTTCTCTTCCACAGTCATCGTCAGTGCCAATCCGGCGGATCCTTTGAACAGATTGTCGTTGCCCGGAGTCGCATTCAGGTTCTTTCTGGAGGTCTCTAGCTTTTCATCAGAGAACACCTGAAAGGGCTCAGGATGTGGGATCGCCTGCGCTTGTGTCTCCATGAGTGGAAGGGCCAATGCAGTCATGGAAGCAGATGAGAGAAAATTGCGTCGAGTGGAAGTCATAGCCATGGTGTGTGAAGCATACATGTGTGTCCTCACTTGCGGCTACATCGTGACGGCTCGCTATACTGCACACATGAAACTGCTTCAAATGTCCGATCCCGTGCGTTTTCCCCGCATGACCACTGCAGAATTGCGCGAGACCTTCCTGCTGGAAAGCCTCTTCACCGCAGGCGCCATCGATCTGGTCTACGTTGATCTGGACCGCACCGTCATTGGCTCTGCCGTTCCAACAGACGCCCCTCTCCATCTGGAAACACAGCCAGAACTGCGCGCAGAGTTCTTTTGTGAGCGTCGCGAACTTGGCATATTGAATGTTGGCGGCGCCGGCTCCATCACGGTAGACGGCGAGCGTTTCCCCATGGAGAAACTAAGCTGCCTCTATGTGGGGCGCGGTAGCAAGGCTGTCACTTTCGAAAGCGAAAACTCAGAAACTCCCGCAGCGTTTTATCTACTCAGCTATCCCGCGCACGCGGACTATCCCACAAAGTGCGTTGTGTTCAAAGACCTGCAGGGATTGCAGCTTGGCACCGTGGAAACATGCAACAGGCGCACCATCTACAAGGCTATTTATCGCGATGGTATTCGTTCCTGCCAGCTTGTGATGGGCTTCACATTGCTCGATGCAGGATCAAACCTGAACACTATGCCGCCACACACGCACATGCGCCGCTCTGAGGTGTACATGTACTTCGATGTCGATCCAGCCCACCGCGTGTTTCACCTGATGGGACCTCCGCAGGAGACACGACACCTCGTCGTTGCCAATCGCGAAATCGCTGTCTCACCGGGATGGAGTATTCATGCGGGCGCAGGAACCAGCGCATACGGTTTCTGCTGGGGCATGGGTGGAGAGAATCAAGCGTACGATGACATGGATGGCGTCAGCATTGCCGATCTGAAGTAAATAAAACTAATGAGAGTGAGACGGTCCGCAGTTACTTCTTGCGGACCGTTTTCTTTTCGATTTGCTGTATCTCGCTCGTCGCCAGAAGATATGCGCCAACGCCTTTCGCATCGTTATCGCCAACCGCTTCGTACACGTAATAGTTGTAATCGCCTGCGCGATACGGTTTCCCGCCCAGACCGCTGACCTTCACGGTTCCGTGCAATGTGACCTTGCCGTTACTGTCCGTAGTGATGAACTCCTTTTCGATTCCAAGCCAGCCTTTCACAGCATTGGCGCGATACTTCTCCGGAAGATAACCCAGCCGTACACCCTTTGCTAATGCATAGGTAAACATGGCGCTTGCGGATGCTTCACGGAAATTACCGGCCTGCCCGCCCTTGTCCATCACATCCCACCACGTGCCATTATCAGCATCCTGATACTTAGCTGCGCCTTCAGCAACGTGCTGCAACACAGCAATCAACTTCGCGCGCTGCGGATGGTTCGTTGGAAACGACGGGATGGTATCCACCAGCGCCATTGCATACCAGCCAAGCGCACGCGCCCATACTTCCTGCGAAAGCCCGGTAGTTTTATCCGCCCACGGCTGCTCCATGCTCGCGTCCCAACCATGACGAAGCAATCCTGTCTTCGGATCGCGCATATGCTCATCCATCAACAGAAGCTGCTTTGCGATGTCGTCAAACTCGCTTGCCACATGGAAGGTCTTTGCATAACCCGCGCGAAATGGCTCGCCCATGTACGCGCCGTCGAGCCACATCTGGTTGGGATAAATCTGTTTGTGCCAGTAGCCACCCATTGCGTTACGTGGCATCGTTTGAAATTGATCGAAGATCAGTTTCGCCGCCTTTGCATATCGTTGATCGCCAGTTTTCAGATATACGGCCAATACAGCGCGACCGGGTTCCAGGTTGTCCAGCGTATGCAGTTCGGGATTGAAAGGCTTACCCGGCTCCGTCCTTACATTGCCGTCTTTATCCACCCAGCGATCGACCGTTGCATGCACGTAGGCAAATGCATTTGCATCGCCGCTTGCCTGCGATTGCGCCATCATGCCATCCAGCAGTGTGCCAACTTCATAAGCCCATGCGCCCGGTCGCGCCTGCGTGGTGATGACGCCTGCAGGCCACGCCTGCTCCACAGTACGGGCCATCGCTGCGCCCTGCGCGGCAGCTTGTTTTACGACAGCATCCACTGCCTGTCCATACATTGGCGCAACCACAGACAAGACAACAGTAGCCAAAGCCAATCGAACACCGACGAACCGAACCGACATGACACCTCTTTTGGGCAAACGTTTTCACCGATGTTACGCACAGAGAAAAACGTTTTTAGAATTCCTACGCCCAAATACTACGGCAATGAATACACCTTCGTCTGATTCGCTCTCCGCAATATCAGGCGAAGCGGCACTCCGCCTGATATTCTTCCCCTTAAGATGACTACCGTTGACGTGCTCTACCACTTCGAGATCACCCCGAGCGAACGCTCCGTTCTGGCCATTGCGCGCATTCGCGAGGTATATGGCATCCGCCGCGTCACATTGGACGAACGTGCTAAAACGATTGGACTTGAGTACGATGCAACACGCCTGACGGAACCCTCTGTGCGCCAACTTGTGCGCCGTGCCGGTGTCATGCTGATCGATCCGCCGTCCCCGGAAGAACCGCTGGAGATCGACGACCCCGCAGTGGCCCAGGCGTAATGGCCTCAGGACATCCTGCAGGGGGTAATACATCTACGCATCGCGCGCGGCTTTGAGCAGGCGGTCGCGAATGGCCTCCACCAGTGGTTCTTCACTGGAAGCAGGAAGCGGACAGACGATCGTCCGTACTCCCTTTTCATCAAGCGAACGCAGGCCGATGTAGAGCGTTCTTGCCAGCGAGGCAGGATCACTCCACAATTCCCACGCGAAGACGTTACCGCTCCATCCACTCGCCGTCCAGCCCTTGGGTAACATCACGCCGGTATGCTCCGGCGTAACGTGCAGCAGCAGATCATTCATATCCGCCTGTGTATGCACCAGCATCACATTTGCCTTCGGTGCGTAATGCCGTATGCCCACGCCAGGCGACGGAAGGCTCTCTGGCCTGGCCGCAGGCTTCGTGACGTCCTCGCGCTGATGGTAGACGGTTACAGGCTTATTCAATACGGCTTCGATCTGCCCCCTGCTCACGCCTCCCTGCCGATACAACACGCGCGCAACCGGGTCCAGGACAGTAGATTCCACACCGATCTCGGTTGGGCCGGCATCCAGCACGGCGTCAATCCGACCGTCCAGATCCGCCAGCACGTGCGCAACGGTCGTGGGGCTGACGTGGCCAAAGAGATTAGCGCTGGGAGCAGCCAGGGGTAGTCCGGAGCGGCGGATCAGCTCTTGCGGCGTCTTGTGCGCGGGCATTCGCACACCCACCAATTCACGGCCTGCCGTCACGGTGGCGGATAGGTTCGGATGGCGCGGCAACAGCAGCGTCAGCGGTCCGGGCCAGAATTTCTCCATCAGCATCAAAGCAGCCGTTGGCACCTCGCGCACCACGCGGGAGAGCATCGCCATATCGCTCACATGGACAATCAGCGGATCCCAGCCTGGACGCATTTTGGCCGCAAAGATTCCTGCTACGGCCTTTTCATCCAGTGCGTTAGCAGCCAGACCGTACACAGTCTCAGTCGGCATGGCGACCAGGCCGCCGTCCTGAAGAATCTTTGCCGCTTTGTCGATGTCCGTCGAGTGATCGGCCCGAAGATGCAGCGTTCGTTGTGCAGAGGAAGAAGATGTCGCAATTTTCACCGGACTATACTGCCCACTTTCCCGTACCGTTCGCAAGTACCCATGCCTATACTTTGTTATGCAACACGCGGAGATTGAGCTCAAGTTCCGTGTCGGTGATGCGCGCGAGTTCCTTGCGCGTGCTCTGCGCGCCGGCTTTCAGATTCGCACCCAACGCACGCTCGAATGCAATACTCTCTTCGACACGTCAGAGCGCCGCCTACTCTCGGAGCGCCAGATTCTACGACTTCGTGGGTACAACGGCCGTAATCTGCTTACCCACAAAAAGCCGCCGGCGGATAACGATGACACTTCGTTCTACAAAGAACGTGTGGAAACGGAAACCGATGTGGCCGACCCGGACGCACTGGCCACAGTGCTTGTTGAGCTAGGATACGGCCCGGTCTTCCGCTATGAAAAGTTCCGCACCGAGTTTCACGACGGGCAGGGTGAGCTTTTGCTGGATGAGACTCCTATCGGCATCTTTGCAGAGCTGGAAGGCACACCAGATTGGATTGACGGCTCACTGGAACGCCTGAATATCTCCCGCGATCTCTGCTTTACCGATAGCTATGGCCGCATGTTTCTCGACTGGAAAGAACGCAGCGGATCACTCGCTGAAAATATGACCTTTGAAGAGATCGAAGCTTCACGTGTTCTGGCGTAAGAGCCACCTCTTGAAGGCAGGAATCAGAACATGTAACTGCTTTCCACAGCAGATGTTATTCCAAGGGGCAGCGCACGTTGACCTCTGCCCTTCCATTCGATATAGTTAATCTTGTTGAGCGGGAGTAGCTCAGTGGTAGAGTGCTTCCTTGCCAAGGAAGATGTCGCGGGTTCAAATCCCGTCTCCCGCTCCATTTCATCCTTCCTCCGATCCCCCAATGGAGTTGTAAGGTTCAGCACGTTCCTCTCCTCTTGAATGTGCGAGTGGCGCGGTACCCAAGTGGTAAGGGAGAGGTCTGCAAAACCTTTATGCGTCGGTTCGATTCCGACCCGCGCCTCCACCCTCTCAATACTTAGGTCAACCGAAACCAGAAGTTGCCACTCATGGTTTCCGCTTCAGTCCCGCGACGAAGAGTTCGATCCTGGAATGCGGCTGGAACTGGGTAGCTATCCTTGCGTCTGTCGGCAGACTCCCACACTACTAAGTCACTGCGTTGTTACGACGTGAGGCTGGGGGCAGGCTCTTGCGCGTGATCAGTTCGTGTTCCACGTAGTTGTATGGTGGCACGGTGTCGCCATCCAGGATCGCGAGGGCAAGACGAAGCACTTCACCACCATAGTTCTGCGTGTGGTGAGCCGTCGTCGCTATCAATACCGATTTTGCCTTGCGTAACTCCTGCAACGCTTCTGGAATCGCGTCGTGGCCCGCGATCATCACCTGTTTCTCGCGGCCCAATTCGCGCGCTGCATCCAGGGCGCCAAGCGCACTGGTATCGTTCGCTGCAGCGATAAGAATGTGGGCGCTCTTGGGATGCCGCTTGAGGAACTCATAGACCGCCTTGCGGCTACTGTCCCGTTTGCCGCGACCGTCGATGCGCACAAAGTACTCCACCGGAACGTCCGGCATCACGGCCTTGATGCCTTCAAAGGCTCCCGTGATGCGGCTCTGCACGATTTGACCCGCCTCCGGAATATCGAGCCCAAGGATCCAGTCCGCCTCTCCCTTCCAGTTTTGCACTGCACGCTTCCCAAGCAATTCACCCACGTCATAGCCCATGCGATAGTTGTCCACGCCAAAGAAAATGGCGCGGGGATGCGGAATCTCGATTGCGATCATGGGAATGCCTGCGCCTGCGATTTTGTCCGCGATCACGGGCGCTATCTTCTGCTCGATCTGAAATTCGATGACGAGATCGACCTTGGCACTGACAAACTCCTCGGCGTTTCGGATAGCCGTCGCCTCGTCATAGGCGTTGTCCAGCACCATGAGTTCTACTCCGGCTGCCTGAGCCGCTTCCTGCAGGCTCTGCGTCACCGCCATGGAGAACGGCATATCTGCGCTCTGGGCTGCAAAGCCGAACAGCAACTTATTCTGTTTGGAGAGCACCCGATATAGACCATCGCTGCCCCGCGCCACGTAGCCGCGGTGCACAAACGTGCGCAACACCCGATACGCAGTGGTCTTGGAGATGCGTGTTGTACGGTGGATCGCCTCAAGCGACAGGGCTTCCCGCCCATCCCGCAGTAGTTCCAGGATATCAAGTGCCTTGGAGAGAACTGGAACCAGGTAGAGTCGTTTCGGAGACTTGACCAACGGCATTCCTCTATTGAAAACAGTAACGGAAGTATAGTACGTACCGGAACCGCGATAAACACCCGGTTCCCTACGACTCTCTGGCGCTATGCGTATCTGGACACCGAACCTGCGTTCGATTTGCCTCGCTCGGCCTCGGTAGCCTCGACGTAACCGCTCGCGTACAGTTCGGCCAGCGGGTCTACGGGCAGATTGCGTGCCCGCCGCCATTCGCGTACTACGGGGCGAACATCCGTCCAAAAAGCGCCACGAAAGAGTTCTTCCGCAGCCACGAGATTCACAGAATCCTGCAGCTCTGCAAGCTGAGTTCGATCGACCAGCGCCGCCCGCGCATAGAGTTCCTGCGCAGTCACAACGGTCTGCACGGCTGCCTCCATCTTGCCCTTCAGGTTATGGCTCTGATCAATCATGAAAGCCACTTCCTGCGTGGCTGAACCACCATCCGACAGCAGTTCATGAAAGATGCGGAAGACCTGGTAGGGATCGATGGAGCCAAGTGTCAGATCATCATCCGCATACTTGCGATCGTTGAAGTGGAAACCTCCCAGCATGTTCAGGTGCAGCAACCACGCCACGATCTGCTCGATGTTCTGGCCGACGTAATGATGGCCGGTGTCCACCAGTACCTTTGCCTGCGGACCAGCCTTGTAGGCAAGCATGAGTGCCATACCCCAGTCAGCGATGTCCGTGTGGTAGAACGCAGGCTCAAACGGTTTGTACTCCACCAGCAGGCGCTGGCCGGGTGCGAGTGCGGCATGCGTCCGGCTCAAGGCGTCCTGCGTCCACTCGATGCGCCTGCGAATGCTCTGCGTTCCCGGGTAGTTCGAGCCGTCGGAATCCCAGATAGAGATATCCCGTGATCCCAGGCGGCGTGCAAGCTCCACGGATTCGAGCAGATGCGAGACAGCAATCTCGCGCACCTCTGCCGACGGGTTCGCAATGGAACCAAACTTGTACGCCTGATCCTGAAAGAGGTTCGGGTTAATGGACCCAGCTTTAATACCGTATTTCGCCTCGAGAGCCTTGATGGCCGAAACATCCGCGACGCCGTTGGGAAGATCCCAAAGTACGTGCAGCGCGACTGTGGGGGCAGCCCCGGTAAGACGATTCACTTCACCCGCGTCTGCAAACTTCTCTTCGATCGAGGTAGCTGCTCCGGCCTGTACAAACTTTCCAAAGCGCGTTCCGGTATTAGCAAAGCCCCACGACGGCAGTTCGATACGGAATGTATCCAGCGCGGAAAATATAAGATCTTGCACGGCAGAGGTCATTAGAATTTCTCCAGGTAAACCTGCACCTCTATTGAAACACTTTCCCGCTATACGTTCCAACAGCAATGGGTTTGCCCAGCATAAAGTTTGAGGACCTATACTTCAATAGAAACATAATTCCTATAGAGACTGTGATACGCAGCCATGGGTTCTAACCCGCTTGTCGGTGTGATCTACCACTGGATCGGTGGCTTTGCCTCCGCGACCAACTTCATCCCTTTCCGCGGTATTAAGCGCTGGTCGTGGGAGATCTACTGGCTCATCCAGGGTGTGGCCGCCTGGATCGTCGCGCCGATCTTGCTGTCGAGCATCTTCGTGCCCGACACAATTCATATTCTGTTAATCACGCCGCGCCCGGTCATGGAACACGCGATTTTGTGGGGCATGCTCTGGGGTATCGGAGGCATCACATTTGGCCTGTCCATCCGCTACCTGGGGTTGGCGTTGGGCTATGCCATTGCCCTGGGCTTCTCGACCGTTGTCGGCACGCTGATGCCTCCCATCCTCAGCGGACAGCTAGTGGAGATCGTCAGTGAACGTTCCGGACAGGTCGTATTAGCGGGCATCGGCTTGTGCCTATTGGCAATCGTGGTGAATGGCCTTGCCGGCCGGCGCAAAGAAAAGGAAGTCACAGCCGCTGACAAGATCGAAGGCGGGGATCGGGACTATTCCTTTGGCCGCGGCATGGCAGTGGCTGTGTTTGCCGGCATCATGAGTAGCTTTTTTGCAGTTGGACTGGACGCTGGCAAGCCCATTGGCGCTCTTGCGCGTGAGTCCTTGCTGCAGCACGGGCGCCTTGAACTGTGGCAGAACCTGCCGGTCTTGATCGTTGTGCTTTGGGGCGGGTTTGCCACGAACCTGATCTGGTCGGTCATACTGATCGTCAAGAACCACTCAGCACGTGAGTTCCTCGGACAGCCAGGGCTCAACCCGATGCGGTCTGTGCGCCGTTCGGATGTGACTTTGGAAAGCTTCGATCCAGGGAACCCAGACACCTTTCGCATTGCGCCCTGCACACTGCTGACCAATTACCTTCTTGCAGCGGCAGCCGGCGTCATTTGGTACTTCCAGTTCTTCTTCTATTCCATGGGTCAGACCAAAATGGGTAAGTTTGACTTCTCATCGTGGACCCTCCACATGGCTTCTATCATCCTCTTCGCAACACTATGGGGTATTGTGCTGAAGGAGTGGCGCGGCACCAGCGCCAGGACGAAAGTGCTGGTTGCGCTGGGCATCGTCCTCCTGGTGAGTTCGACAATCGTGGTCGGACTCGGGAACTACCTGAAGAGCACGCAATAGTAGTTAGTTTGTACTGTGTCCGGCCATGGATATGCGTGCCGTTCCGATTAGTGTTTCTCATCTGGTATTGTTTCTGTCGTGAGTCCACGCTTCACGGACCGGGGAAATTGGAGTCTTGCATGAGCGGCAGTGAAGGCATAACAGCAGTAGCCGTAAGGCGCCGTCGTTCGATACATAATGTTTGGATACGATCATTGGCAATAGCCGCAGTCCTGGCGTGCACCGGATTTGCGTCGACCGCGCAGGAGATCGCGCAGTTGCGGAAACAGTTCGCCGATCCGCCTGCGGATGCTCGTCCTATGGTTCGCTGGTGGTGGTTCGGACCCGCTGTCACGAAGGAAGAGATCGGCCGCGAGATCGACCAGATGCATGCAGGTGGTTTCGGGGGTTTCGAACTCGCATCGGTCTATCCGTTGACACTGGATGATCCAGCCAAGGGTATTCAGAACCTGCGCTATGCCTCTCCGGAGATGGTGGACATGTTGCGCTTCGCGCAACAGCATGGACGCCAACTTGGCATGCGCGCAGACCTGACGCTGGGTAGCGGATGGCCGTTTGGTGGGCCCCACATCACCATCGACCTTGCTGCAGCAAAACTGAAGACGGTGGCCTTGCCCCTGCACTCGCCACCACCCAAATTGGATGCGGGGGAGTCACTGATCGCAGTATTCGGCGCCAAGGGGACACCAGAGCGCTGGAACGCGGCGACCGCGAAGCGTGCGACCGCGGATGGAGCAGGGGTTCACTTTGACGAGGCGGATCGCCCGGATGTTGCGCTGTACTTCATCCTCAGTCACACCAGGCAGATGGTGAAGCGCGCAGCTGTCGGTGGCGAGGGCTATGTCATGGATCACATGTCACGACAGTCGGTTCAGACGCACCTGCGCGCGGTCGGCGAGCCGTTGCTCGGTGCGTTCAAAGATGCGCCGCCGTATGCCATCTTCTCCGATTCGTTGGAGGTCTACGGTCACGACTGGACACCCGCGCTGCCAGAGGAGTTCCGCAAGCGGCGCGGCTATGATCTGCTGGACCACCTGCCCGAGCTTATGCAGGGCGGAACACCGCAGGCTGAGGCTGTTCGGCACGACTGGGGTGTGACCCTTTCCGATCTGGTAAGCGAGAACTATCTGAAGCCGATGGCCGACTTCGCCACGCAGCACGGCACAAAGTTCCGCTCACAGACCTATGGCGAACCCGCTGTGACACTGGCCGACGAGCGCTTTCCACAATTACCAGAAGGCGAGGGTCCGCAGTGGAGAGCGTTCTCCTTTACGCGATGGGCAACATCCGCGAATCACATCTTTGGAAACAATGTCTCGTCGACGGAGACCTGGACGTGGCTGCACTCGCCCGTCTTCCGCGCGACTCCTCTCGATATGAAGGCGGAGGCCGATAAGCACTTTCTGGAGGGCGTGAACCAGTTGATCGGTCACGGCTGGCCGTACTCGGCGCCTTACGCACAGGAACCTGGTTGGTCGTTGTATGCAGCGGCCGTTTTCAATGCTCATAACCCCTGGTATCCCGTGATGCCTCAGGTAACTCGCTATCTGCAGCGCGTGAGCTGGATGATGCGACAAGGCCAACCCGCGAACGATGTCGCGATCCTGCTGCCGGAAGATGATGCACAGGCTGCCTTCCAGCCGGGGCATGTCTCTGTGACGGTGGAGATGAAGAAGCACATTACTCCAGAGCTGATGGAGTCCGTGCTGAACGCGGGCTACAACCTGGATTACATCGACGCCGAAGCCATCGCCCTGCGCGGCCTGCATTACCCGGTGCTCATTGTTCCACCCACGAAGCGCATGCCGCTGACGATGCCTGGGCAATTGCAACAGTATGCCGCAACAGGTGGCAAGATCATCTTTGTGGGTGAGCTGCCGTCAGTCGCTCCGGGCTTGATCGATGCAGCGCAAAGTGCTGACTTAAGGAGAGAGATTGCAGCCCTCCAAGCGCATGCACAACATGTCGCTTCATTCTCAGAGTTACAGCCTGCGCTTCGTAAGGCGCTGCCGCCCGACCTGGACGTTAGCGCATCGAAAGGGGCTGTCGGCTTCATCCATAGAAAGCTGGACGGCGGCGACATCTACTTCATCGCGAATACCTCTTCGGCGACACAATCGCTTACGATGACACCTCGCGCACAGCGTGCCCATGCCGAGTGGTGGAACGCTGATGATGGCACGGAGACGCAGGCCCGCACCGGTACGACCGTCGTGCTGCCACCGTACGGGTCGCGGTTACTCGTGTTACATGATGGCCCTGCCGCGAAGCTTCCCGTAGAACCTGCGATGACGGCTGCGAGCGAAGCGCCCACCAGCCTCACAGGTTGGCATGCTGAGTTTCCTGGCAGCCCTGGTTCCAGCAGCGTTGCAGACCATGCTGTGTCATCTACGGACTGGAGCACGGAGGCGAGTACGCGCTTCTATTCCGGCGAAGCACGCTATCGAACAACATTTGAAGAGAAGAAAGCCAGGAAGGCCAACAGAGTTGTCTTGCGCTTTGCTGACGGAAAGGCTCTTCCCGATCTACAAGCTGCTGACAAGCCAGGTTCCAGAGCGTGGTACGACGCTCCCGTGCGCGATGCCGCCATTGTCTTGGTGAATGGACAAGAAGCCGGTGTGCTCTGGCATCCACCGTATGAGGTGGACATCACGCCGATGCTGAAGAGCGGTAAAAATCAGATCGAATTGCGTGTGTTCAATACCGCGATGAATGAAATGGCAGGAAGGCCGCCCGTGGACTATACCGCGCTGAAGGCAAAGTACGGCGACCGATTCCAAATGCAGGACATGGATCAGGTCAAAGCGGAACCCTCGGGCATCGTGGGTCCAGTTGTTGTGGAGTACCGTCATGCGAAATAAAGCCATCGTCGCTTCCCTTGCCTTAGTGTGCTGTGCGGTCGCGACAGCACAGACCGCTGTCCCGCCAAAGACATGGGTGGATAAAGACACGGGACACCGTGTCTATCGGTTAACCGATGAACCAAATTCTTCTGGCTTCTATTTCAATAACAACGCCTACTCTCCGGATGGACGATGGATGGTTTACACCGCGCCCGACGGCGTCCACGCGCTGGAATTAACGACAAGGAAGACGCGCCTGTTAGTGGCGAATCCTCCGCGCAACGGAACTGGCCCGTCGACGAACTATCGGACGATCGTTGTTGGTCATAAGACCAATAGCGTATTTCTGTCACGCTTCGATGCAGAGGCGAAGGGCACCATACTCTTCAAGGCCGACCTCGAAAGCGGTCAACTTACAAGGCTGGCTGCGTTGCCTGCTCGCGGTAGTGTCGCCAGCATCAATGCAGATGAGACGCTCGGCGTTGGCACCTATGACGAGACGGAGCAAGGTGCTCAGCAGGAATACAACAGGCCCGCAGTTGTACCCAGAGGTGCGGGCAGCCCAGCAGCAGTGCCCGGTGGGCTGGTACAGCCTGAGGGCAAGGGCGAGATGATGGAACGGCGCCTGGCCGCCCGCATTCCTGTCGTGCTGTACACGGTAGATCTGCGAACAGGCAAGGTGCGAGAGCTGCTGCACTCCACCGACTGGATTGGCCACATGCTCTTCTCACCCACAGATCCCACTCTGCTGATGTATTGTCACGAAGGTCCATGGCAGAAGGTCGATCGCATTTGGACGATCCGCACGGATGGCACGCAGAACACGTTGATGCATAAGCGCACCATGTTCATGGAGATTGCAGGCCATGAGTTCTGGGGCCTTGACGGCGAGACGATCTGGTACGACTGGCAGCCAGCGAAAGGCGAAGACTTCTGGTTGGCCGGGATCAATCTGCAGACGCATAAACGCGTGGCATATCACATGCAGCGGAACGAATGGTCGATCCACTTCAATCTGACGCAGGACATGGACCTATTCGCCGGAGATGGCGGTGACCCAGGCCAGGTTGCAAAGGCGCCTGATGGCGAGTGGATTTATCTCTTCCATCCACAGTGGGTGAAGGATCAGGGCGGCATCGACCAACCAGATTTCACGAAGCCTGGTTTTTTCCAGGCAGAGCGGCTGGTGAACATGTCCAGGCACAACTATCGGCTGGAGCCGAATGTGCGCTTCTCTCCTAACAAGAAATTGGTGTTATTCACCTCGAACATCTTCGGCGCTTCCTATGTCTTCGGTGTTGAGGTAGCGAAAGCAGACAACGCGTTGGATGTGGAGTCGACGCCAGAGTTAGCAGCTCGGTTTAGACCATCCGCTCCGGCGAAATAGCATAGGGCGCAATCCCCTCGATTTTCGGCTCATACTTCCGAGAGCGTCTCATTCCCCTGCTGTTCGCATGGTTCGGGCGAGATGAGTACGCCCGTTACTCATTGCGTTATGAAGTCTGCTGCCTCTACCAAAGTCCGAGCAAAGAAATGCCCTGAACGTTTCCACGTTCAGGGCTAAAAGAGTCACCACGTTTTTGGTCTTAGAACTGCAGGCGTCCTGAGAGTTGGAAGGAGCGGGGGTCGGCGCTTGCGAAGTTCAGCGTTCCGAATGCCGCGCTGTTGACGTTGACGTTGATCTGGTTGTTGCCCGCGTTGTTCCCGAAGGTTGTGTGATTAGTCATGTTCGAGCCGTCTACGCCAAAGACGAAGTTCACCCGTTCGGTGATTGGGAAGGTGCGACGTAGCGCCATGCTGAGACGGTAGTTATCGGGTCCACGCAGGTTACCGGGGAAACGCGGCGCGTCGCCGATCATGTAGTTGCCCGAGTTGCAGAACGGCCCGGTGGAGACTCCGCACGCGACATTACCAACGCCGACTCCCGATGTGGTGGTGGAGATGTAGCCGGTCAGGTAGCTGAGCGAGCCGAGGTTTGCGGAGGTGACTCCCTTGCCCCACTTGCCGTTGGTGCGGATGTCACCGTGGAAGTTCGGGTTCGAATCCGGCATGCAGGTGCCCTGACCAACGTTCTGTGTTGAGTTGCACGTGGCGACGATGGGCAGGGGCAGACCTGAACTGTACTGAAAGATCAGCGATGTCTGCCAACCGCTCAGCAGAGCGCGGTTCACGAAGTGACTTCCACCAAAGCTGCCTTTGCCGTACTGGCTGTTATAGACGCCGTAGATGCTGAGGTTCTGCGGCTGGTCATTGATAGAGATGGAGCGGTCGATCCTATTGCGCGGATGGCTTTGGCCGTCCGCGATCGCGGAAGCGGGGATGTCATAACCGCTTCGCTGGGTGCCCGCATTGTCCACGTTCTGAGAGTAGGTGTAGTTGATGTTGAGGGTCAGTCCTTTATACGCACGTTGCGCAACTGCTACCTGGAGCGAGTTGTAGTTGGCATTCGCGACATAGTTGCCCCAGAAGTCCGATGTACCGGAGTACTGCGGCATCCATGTGAGCATGTGTGCGATGGTTGCGTTGGTGTTGACGCCTGCCGCAGCCGTATACGCCGCGTAAGGAATGGGTAGAGTGATGCCGCTGGCAGCTTGCGCCGCAGCAATGTTCGCTGCCGTTGCCGGCTTGGTCAGGTTGGCGCCCAGTGCAAGGTACTTGGGATCAAGCTGGCCAGCATACAGGCCGCGGATGTTACTTGCGCCCGCAATGAAATGGCTCTGGCTGCCGGAATAGTCGACAGAGACTGTCAGGTTCTTTGTGATCTCGCGCTGGATGCCATAGTTATAGAAGGAGAACTGCGGCGAGCGGCTTCCGATGTACGGATCCGCGTAGTTGATGCCGGAACCGTTACCACCGGAGGCGCCAGTGCTTGTGACGTAGAAGCCCGTACCAAGCGACTGCGCTGCCAGCGATGGTGTGGACGTCCCCGGAAGCGAGTAGTTGGCTCCGCCATAGTTGGCATTGCGCTGCGAGAATGCCGGGTTGTTGTTCAAGTAGAAGGCAGGACCTGCCGTGCTGTCGGCGAAGGAGATGGGCGTTGAGAAGCCGGTCTGACCTGTACCGGTACCCGCACCCGCCGCACCACCGGTGGCACCACCGTGAGAGTAAGTAAGGCTGTAACCACCGCGGAGGACAGTCTTGTCGTCGAGCTGGAAGGCGAAGCCGATACGGGGCTCGAAGTTCTTCATATAGGTGTTGACGGGGGTGGTGCACTCACAGCTCAAGCCTGCGCCGCGGTGGCCTGCAAACTGAAGCGCACCTTTGTTCCCCGTGATGGGATTGGTGATGTCCGGGTTCAGGAACGACCAACGGTCTGCCACTTCACGATAGGGAGGGATATAGTCCCAGCGAAGGCCGGCGTTGATGGTCAGCTTGCTGGTGATCTTGAAGTCGTCCTGGAAGTACAGGGCGAACGGGCGATAGCGACCGCCAACGATGCTGAAGGGCTGCTGTGTAACGCTGGAGGACCCGACTGCACCTAATAGGAAGCTGGCATATGAATAACCAGTGTTGGCAACGTAGGTCGATCCCGTGAGGTTGGCCGTTTCGTTGGTGCTGAATCCAAGCGAGGTAGGCGTAGACGGGCCGTCTGCCGTGTCCGCATTGTTCTGCAACCACTGGATCTGTCCACCGAAGTTCATGGAGTGGCGGCCCACGACGTAAGACAAATTATCCACGAACTCATAGGTGTAAGAACGATTCGTCGTGGTGGGCGTGTTGCCTACCCAGGAGGTTGGGGCGTTGGTGCCGGTGAACGAGAGGTTCGCTGCGTTGTCCGAAGCCTGGCCGGAAGGAAGACCCGTGATGCCAGAGGCAGCCAGGCCATACAGACCGGGGTTGGTCTGACCGGTGATGTTGCCGACCGGCGGGCCACCGAAGTAGATGAAGCCATACTTGGCCTGGTTCACGAGGCGGTCCGTGATCTGGTATGTGTGCTGCAAGTCCGCGACCCGACCCAGGATGGTCGAGAGTGTGGTCTGGATGTATGGAACAACCGCGACACCTGCCGTGCTGCTACCGGTATACGGAGAGGCATGCCGCTGGCCCTGGCTGTACGCGCCGGACAGGGTCTGCTTAGAAGAGATGGTGTAATCAATGCGCGCAGAATACAGATAGTTGTCGAACCCGGTTGGCGCCGCGCTATAGAAGTTATTTACCAGCGACGTTGTCTGCGGTGCCGGAAGGAACTTCGCCATGTATTGGGTGATCGGCGAGATCTGCGCGGTAGGAATAACGTTTACGGGAGCGGCCGTCCGTACGGGATTCCCTGCCGGTCCTGCGGCTGCACCGCCGGTGTAGCCGTACTGGTACCGGCATGGGCCATTCGTGCTTTTGGCTGTGCACGCTGCCTGGGTAGTGGGATCGTAGATGGCATAAGGCAGATCCGAGAAATCACCCGTACGCATCTTCAACGTGGGAACGGTGCTGGGCGAGGGGTTGGCACCCAGGCGAGACCGGAAGCGATCCAGTGTGGTGAAGAAGAAGAGGCGGTCCCGACCATTGAAAAGGAACGGAATTCTGACCGGGCCACCGAAGGTATAGCCGTATTCGATCTGGTGCTCTGGTGGCTTTGGCCCTGGAGTAGCGGTGGCAACACCGTTGATGATCTTGTAGGTCACATTGCCGGGCGAACCAGGCTTGGAGGAGAAGGACCACGCATCGAAGATGGTGTTACGGACGTATGCGAATAAGGAGCCGTGATAATCGTTCGTGCCGGCCTTCAGGTTGTAATTCTCCAGGCCTGCGCCCTGATACTGCGCGGAGTAGCCGCTGGTTAGAACCTTGACGGAATCGATCGCCTCGAGAGGAATGATGTTGAAGACAGGGCGATTGTCACCCTGCTGACTCGCCGTGGTGAGGGGCAGTCCATCGACGTAGAGTTCGCCCACGCGCTGCCCCGTACCACCAATGATGGAAGATCGTCCGCCGGGATTGACCTGTGCGCCAGGCAGCAGGTTTGAGAACTGCGTGATGTCGCGCTGCTGACCACCCGCCATGAGCAGCGGCAACGCTGCATAGGTCTTGTTGTCGATCAGGCCGCCAAGCGAGGCTGTAGTCGTATCCAGTTGGGGCGGTGCCGCGCTTACCATCACGGTCTCAGCCTGGTTGCCAATCTGCAGCGTAACATTCAGGCCGACACTGCCAAGTGCTTCAAGGACTACGTTCTTCTGCTCTGTTGTGGTGAAGCCGGGACTAGACACAGTGATGGTATAGGTGCCAGGGAGCAGAGGTGAGAGTGTGTACACGCCGCTGGAGGTGGAGGTGCGGACCGTTGTGACACCCGTGGCTACATTGAGCGCGGTGACCGTTGCATTTGGGATGGAAGCGCCAGTCTGATCGACGACGATGCCGCTGACGGTGCCGCCGCCTGACTGGGCGAAGCTCGCTCCAACGCTGAAGCACAGGAGTACAGCAGCGGCGGCAATGGGCCTGACCGCGTGGACTCTCCCGTAGATGTATTTGGGTTGTTTCACAACGCCTCCGAAGGACGAATCAAGGATTGGCCACGTTTAAATCAGTAGAACCAATACAAGAATAGTTTCTATATTGAAGTACGCACAATCTGGTCTGCGTAAATGCGAATCGACTGGCCAAAACAATGTAACGCTGGGAATGCAGATTAGTACAGGAATTTTCTTGCGATGCCTAAAGAGATGTATTCCGTCTTATGCGAAGTGATTGTCTGTCCGCATATCATTTCCCTATTGACTTGCCTGTCCCCGCCAACCTATCCTCTGGCCATCGAGAAGGCGACGTAAAGAGCGAAGTGCGCAGGCCGCAAAGGTGAATCGATTCAAAAGCCCGCGGAGGACCAAGTCTGCGGCATTGCTTTATAGAAGCCTCTGTGACGGTTCTCTTCGGTTTCGATCGATACACCATCTGCAATACAACACAAGTAGGAGTTTTCTGTGGCCGCTTTCTTTCGCAATCCCCTGATTGCAGTTGTGCTTCTGTCAACGACGACTATTGCCTCAGGGCAAATGGCGTGGCCGCATCCTACAGCGCCGATGCAGGCCGGCATTGATAAGGACACATCGCGGCACTTTGGCGATGCACCTGCCGATGCCGGGCCGCTGGCGAAGGACCTGTCACCTGCGCTGACGCCTGCAGCGATTGATGCCGCAACACGAAAGGTTGCGGATTGGCAATTGCGCATCGCGGAGCCCTACTTTGACCGCATCTGGACATGGAGTGTTCTCTACTCCGGCTTTATCGCTGCGTCAGAGTCGACGGGCGATCCGAAGTACCGCGATGCGATGCAGCGGATGAGTGAGCATTTCAGCTTTGAGCTGGCAGGGCGGTTGCCAAATGCCGATACAGAAGCCATAGCGCAGACTTACCTGGAACTGAATCTGCAGCGTGCGGCACAGAACAATGGGTGGTCCCCTGCCCTGGCGGCGACAATGGTCGATCCCACTCGGAGGGATCTCGATTCCATCATTGATCTGCCAACGTTAAAGCCCGGCGATCAGCGGATTGCATGGTGGTGGTGCGATGCGCTCTTTATGGCGCCACCGGTGTGGGCGAGGATGTATGCCGCAACGGGCGAGCACAAGTACATCGACTACCTGAACAAGCAGTGGGCTATGACCTATGCCGCGCTGTGGGATGCCGATGAGCACATGTATGCGCGAGATGAAAGCTACAAGTCGCAACGTGGGCCTGGCGGGAAGAAAATCTTCTGGTCACGCGGTGAGGGTTGGGTCATGGGTGGGCTGGTGCGGACGCTGGAATACCTGCCCAGGGATGATCCGCGCCGTAGCTTCTACGAGCAGAATCTAAGGGAACTGGCTGCGGCTGTGACGCGTCAGCTTGATCCTAAAACGCACCAGTTGCATGCATCGTTGCTGGATGCGGAGCACTTTCCGTTGGATGAGACGTCCGGGACGGCACTGTATCTGTACGGGCTGACGTGGGGCGTGAATGAGGGTGTGCTGGATGCGAAGACGTACCGGCCGGTGATTGCGAAGGTTTGGGCAGGGCTATTGAAGCATGTATATGCCAACGGACGGCTGGGAGGCATTCAGCAGACCGGTCCTGAGCCTGCGTTCTATCCTCCGTCAGCATCATTCAACTATGGCGTGGGTGCGTACCTCATGGCTGCGGCGGAGTTGAAGCGAATGAGTTTAGGCTCTGGTGCTCCGGCCCGACTGGCTTCGCGGTTGCCGGTGCATTCGAAACAGGTAGGGACGATGGTCAGCACGGACCCATTGGTGCAGGCACATATTGATCTGCCCGTGCCGGCCAATCCCACGTTGCGCAACCTGATCCTGGTGGGAGATTCCACAGTACGTAACGGCAAGGGTGACGGCGCGAATAACCAGATGGGCTGGGGAGATGAACTCGCGCCGTATTTCGATACTTCGAAGATCAATGTGGTGAACCGGGCCATCGGCGGGCGGAGTTCTCGGACGTACATTACGGAGGGTCACTGGGATTCGACCCTGCCTTATATCCGGAAGGGTGATGTCGTGCTGATCCAATTTGGGCATAACGATGGCGGGCCGCTCGACGATACAGCGCGTGCGCGTGGAACGATGCCCGGTGTTGGAGAGGAGAGCAAAGAGATTGAGAACCCGATCCTGAAACGCCATGAAACCGTGCACACGTTTGGGTGGTATCTGACCAAGTATGTTCGCGACGTGAAGGCGCGTGGGGCGAGTCCGATCCTGTGTTCGCTGATCCCACGGAAAATCTGGCAGGACGGCAAGGTTGTGCGTTCGACATCGACCTATCGCGGCTGGACCCAGGCAGTGGCGGAGCGGGAGCATGTAGGGTTCATTGATCTAAATGAGATTATTGCCGAGCAGTACGACGCGCTGGGTGCAACGGCTGTAGAGCCGCTGTTTGGGGATGAACATACGCACACGACGGCGGCCGGAGCCATGCTGAATGCAAAGGCTGTGGTGAGTGGGTTGAAGCATCTTGCAGATGATCCCGTTGCTGGAGATTTCTCGCCTACGGGAGCAAGTGTGGCGGCGTTTCGACCCTGAGGGTTCCGCCTGCTTTTGGGTTCGAACAAGCTCGGTGGAAAACACGCTTGGAGACCACAGACCACAGCTCTCCTTGCCAGTCGCTGCCACGGCTCTGTTCCACCCTGTAACGCAAAAGAGGTGTAGGTCTGTTCGGAAGGCGCATCGAGGAACGAAGCTGAGTCGCCGAATCCACATGCTATTCAGTGGATGGAAAAACTGCAAAACCATTTTCAGCCACCGACATATCGCTAGGAAATCCATTTCAACAAACGGATGATTCCCATCTCGGCTGGTTTGCGGTGTGCGCTTACGTCCGTACGCACGGCGATTTCGTTCCGGTTCTGTTTGTAGTAGTCATACGCACGCAGCAACATCTCTTCATTGGTCAAGGTCGGCTGCCAGCCAAGCTCGCGCTTGATCTTCGTCGTGTCGAAGATGAAACTCTCCGCAATCATTTTGTAGTGATACGGCCCCAGGGGTGACACCTTCAGTTTGTGCGCCAATATCATTGCGGCAATCGTGGGAGATTTCGGTAACGAGCGCACTTTGCTTCGGCTACCACCTGCGGTGATGACAGCTTCATACACCTCGCGCATGGACTTCACATGGTCGGAACCAATGTGGAAGATGCCGCTGCCCTGATAACCCGCGCCCTGAATGCAGGCTGTTGCCAGATCGTCGGCATAGATGAACTGATAGCGATTGCTGCCGTCGCCCACCACCCACACCGTTTTGTGGTCGTCGATGAACTCGTACAGGATGGCCAGCAGACCAAGCCTGCCGCTGTCCATGATCGTGGGGCAACGGATGATGACCACGTTTAGGTCACCCATGAAGTGCTTCAGGCGATGCTCCGCCTCCAGCTTGGATCGACCGTAGAGTTCCACGGGGGCAGGTGTGTCATTTTCTTCATGAACAGGATGCCCCAGATTCGATGCCCATAAGCAGTTCGTGGAGACAAAGACAAACGGCTTCACACCATGCCTCTTTGCCAGCTCTGCCAGCAATGCCGTGGCATCCACGTTGCTGGTCCACATCAGGTGTTCATCCAGCTTCATGCCGTGCGCAAGCTGCGCTGCTGCATGAAAGATGGCGTCGAAGCGATGTTCTGCAAAGGTGCGTTCCATCAGCGCACGATCACGCAGATCGCCCTGAATGCTGGTCAATCCTTCGAGCACGGCGTCTTCATCGCGTTCCAGGTCGATGTTGACGACGGTATGTCCTTCGCGCAGCAGCCTGCGCTTCAACACGCCGCCAAAGAATCCTGATGCACCGGTTACCAGATAGTGAGCCACTTGAAATCCTGTCTTCTATCGTACCGAAATACGCCATTGCCAATCTGACTGCAACAAAGGAAGGCACTTCCTCGATGCAATCCGTACACTAGCGTGAGTAAGCCTTGAAGGAAGCAATGCCGTCCCGCAAAACCGCCCTCATCATCGGCGCAGGCCCCGCTGGCCTCACTGCCGCATTGGAGTTTCAGAAGCAGAGCTCCATTCACCCCGTCGTCCTGGAAGCTTCCGGCGAGATTGGGGGTATCTCGCGCACCGTGCGATACAAGGGCAACCGCATGGACATTGGCGGGCACCGCTTCTTTTCAAAGAATGATCGCGTGATGAAGTGGTGGCTGGACCAGATGCCGACCGAACGCGGTGCCGATAGTAAGGCCGCCATCGCCTATCAGAACACCACCCGCTCCATCGAAGGTCTTGCGGCAAACTCTGACAAAACAGCGCAGGAAGCAGACCTGCTCATGCTCATTCGTCCACGCAAGAGCCGCATCTACTATCTGCGCCGCTTTTTCGACTACCCCATCACCCTCACGCGCGACACACTGGAAAAGCTCGGCCTTCTGCGAGCCGTGCGCATCGGTATCAGCTACATCGAATCGCGACTGGCACCGATTGAAAACGAAAAGTCGCTGGAAGACTTTCTCATCAACCGCTTTGGCCGACAGCTTTACCTCACCTTCTTCAAGAGCTACACGGAGAAGGTCTGGGGAACCCGCTGCGACGAAATCAGCGCAGAATGGGGAGCGCAGCGCATCAAGGGACTATCGCTGACCACGGCGATCAAGCATTTCCTGAAGAAATCCTTCAGCAAGAAGAACGCTGACGCAACGGACATACAGCAAAAGAAAACAGACACATCGCTGATTGAACGCTTCCTCTATCCCAAGTATGGTCCCGGTCAACTATGGGAGCATGTCGCGGAGAAGATCGTCAATAACGGCGGGGAGATTCATCTGGAAAGCACCGTCGTTGGCATTCACACAGAAGGCCATCGTGTGATCTCCGTGGATGCCTCTGATCCCCATGGCAACATCACAAACTATCCAGCAGACGTCTTCCTTTCCACCATGCCCATGCGCGATCTTGTCCGCGCCATGGAGCGCACTGGCACGGCCATTCCTGCAAATGTGAAGCAGGTGGCAGAAGGCCTTGTGTATCGCGATTTCATCACGATCGGTCTTCTCGTCGATCGACTTTCGGTTACAGAAAACGATGGCTCGCTGCTGAAGGACACATGGATTTATATCCAGGAACCGGACGTCCTGATAGGTCGCCTGCAGATCTTCAATAACTGGAGTCCGTACCTCGTTGCGTCCGACAAAATCTGGATTGGTTTGGAGTATTTCTGCTATGAGACGGACCCGTTATGGAGCATGCCGGACGACGAGTTAAAGCAACTTGGCGCAGCAGAACTGCACAAGATAGGCATTCTGCCTTCGCCACAGTTTGAAGATGCACATGTGGTTCGAGTACCCAAGACATATCCGGCTTACTTCGGAACATACGATCGCTTCGATGAACTTCGTGCGTTCACCGACCAGTTTGAAAACCTGTTCCTCGTAGGCCGCAATGGCATGCACAAGTACAACAATCAGGATCACTCGATGTTGACCGCGATGCAGGCCGTGGACAACGTCATACACGGCATTACGGACAAGCGCAATCTCTGGAAGATCAACTCGGAGATGGTCTATCACGAAGAGAAAGACGCAGAAGAAGTACCCGATGCTGAAGAAGACACGATGCGCGCTCCGACTGCCTAACGCAAATTAGGCAGTCGCACGAATACTTCATCGTCATATCGACGGATGTCATAGGTTTCCAGATCAGGGTCGGCAATGTTCTCGCTTTTGCCATTCGTTACGTCGAATCGCCATGCGTGATACGGGCACACCACCATACATCCATCCAGGTGTCCCGCAGACAGCGGTGCGCCCTGATGTGGGCAACGGTTATTGAATGCAACCAGCTTCCCTGCTGCCTGTGTCACGCAGATCTGCAGTCCATTGCGGCCTGCGAAAGTCTTCATTTTCCCTGCATCCGGCAGGTCGTTCGCATCGCACAGCTTCGCAATCATTCCAAACCCTTTTCCTGCCCGCACTTGACATCGCTTTCGCGGCACCCTAACGTGACATTCGCAAAGCACTTATCGTAGCGAGGACCGTTTGAGCACATCGCCATCCGCAGGCCGCACCCTTAAAGCCATTGTTACCGACGTCCAGTTCTGGGTGCCAGTCGCTGTTCTTGGCTTCGGCCTCGCATTGCTTATCGCGCTTCATTAAGCGTTAATTTTTCTTCAGGATTACTGCCCTGTCACAAGAACATTCATCCAAAGTTTCATCGCTCCATTCGCTCGGCGTTCTTTGCGGTCTGACCGCAGGCGTCTGGCTGGGAGCCGCAGAAGCGCCCACCAAACTCGTCACCGCAGGCTTTTCACCCTTTGCCATCTCACTCTGCATGGTGGCAGGCGTCTTTACCGCACGCTGGACTTTTCCGACGCTACTCAAGGGCACAGGTTACGTTTTCCGCGATCTGATGGCGCGCAAGCACCTTCTCGTCTGGGCAATTCTCGCAGGTGCGTTGTGGGCTGTTGCCAATACGCTGACCGTCTTCGCCATTAGGGATGTAGGCCTGGCCATCGCCTTCCCCATGTGGAACACCAACTCTCTGGTGGGCCTCTTCTGGGGGCGTGTTCTCTTTCGCGAACTGCAAGGTGCGGACGGCAAGACCACAACCAAGGTCGTTTTGGGAACCACCTGCATCATCATTGCAGCCATCATGCTTGGCTTCAGCACCCTTCACGGCGCCACCTCCACCGGCCACAACGCCATCGGCGGCGTACTGGCTGCCATTGGAGCCAGCCTGATGTGGGGCACCATGTATGTGCCTTATCGCAAAGCGTATCTGAGCGGTATGAATCCGCTATCATTCGTCACCGCTTTTACGGTCGGCGAATTGTTCACGATGTTCGCTCTCACCTGGACTCTGGACGGCGGACGTAACTCTTCCGCGTTCACCCTCGCACAGAGCGGCCCACTTCTCTTCTGGCTCTTCCTCGGCGGATTTGTCTGGGTCATTGGCGACCTCTTTCAGCAGTTCGCAACGAAGTATCTCGGCATCGGGCGCGGTATTCCGCTCTCGAATACGAACCAGCTTTGGGGACTGGCATGGGGCGCCCTGGTCTTTGGTGAACTTCGTAACGCCGACGGCTCACACAAGGCGTTGGTCATAGCAGGATCGCTCATCATGATCCTCGGGGCGCTGTTCATCAGCACGGCCAAGGCTTCCGTTGGCGAGCACACCTCGCGCAATAAGGCACTGGAACGCGAGTGCGACCGCTATGGCCTGGACTACCGCGAAACACTGCTGGCACAGGCGGGCGATGAGTTCTCCGGTCGTGAAGAAAAGCGGCGCTGGTGGGATTACCTCATCGTTGCCCTGGCTACCGGATTCTTCATTTTCCTGGCAGTACGTGCCGTAGTGCCGCCGTTGGAGATGAATTTCCGCTGGATGGCCCTGCTTGGCGTCGTCCTGGTGATAAGTCTGATTGCCGCCGGGATGCGCCTCCGTCGCGAAACACGCTTTTCCTGATACCCGCTGCACCATAAACTGGATTCACTGTGGCCGTACGACTGAAAGACATTGCGCGTGACCTGAACGTGTCCACCGTGACCGTTTCCAAAGTGCTGCGCGGCAACCCGGACATCAGCGAGGCCACGCGCGCGCGCGTGCTGCAGCGCATGCAGGAACTGAACTACCAGCCGAACATGCTGGCACGCGGGCTGGCCAGCGGGCGCACGTACACCGTTGGCCTGGTCGTTCCCGACCTGGTGCAGACCTTCTTCGCGGAGTTCGCAAAGTCACTCTCTGAAGTTCTGCGTGAGACGGGTCGAGCCCTCATCATCGCGTCTTCGGAAGACAACCCGGCAATTGAGCAATCGGAGATCCGCACGCTACTCAGCCGTGGCGTGGATGTGCTGCTCATTGCCTCGTGCCAGCAGAACCTGACCAGCATCTACCAGTCCGGTGATGAACGTACCCCGTACCTGCTGATTGACCGTAACCACCCGGAACTGGAAGCTCCTTTCGTGGGTGGTGATGATTTCGCTGTAGGCTGCATGGCCACGCAGCACCTCATCGATACCGGCAGAAAACGCATCGCCCACATCACGGGGCGTCCGCTCAGCCCATCGCTCGAGCGCGCCCGTGGCTATCGTGAAACGCTTGCGGCAAACCAGCTTTCGATGGACGAATCACTCGTCGTCCGCTTCGACCACATGGACGAAGCGGGTGACCGCGAAGGCTATGCTGCCATGCAACGCCTGCTGGAAACGCATCCTGATGTCGACGCGGTCTTCTGCTACAACGACCTTGCCGCCATCGGCGCTATGGAAGCCGCGCGTGACGCTGGGCGCTCCATCCCCGGCGATATCGCTTTCGTTGGCTGCGGCAACATGCGTTATGCCCGCTACCTGCGAACACCGCTGACTTCCATTGACCAGGGCACGGATCGCCTCGGCCAGCAGGCCGGACGACTGGCGATTCAACTCGCAGAACAGCCGAATCTTGAACCTCGCTCCGTTCTGTTGGAACCCTCGCTGGTCATCCGCGAATCCTCTCTGACAACTTCCGCCAAATAAGAACTTTTCTCCTTGCGCACCGTCTCATTGACTGGGTATAGTTACCGCTAACTAAGCGCTCGTAAGCAAAGGCGCGGCGGGGAGGGTTGTCATGGGTACTGCAATTGTTGATGTCGTGGGTGAGAACGGTTTGCCAATTGAGCATGAGTGGGACGAGTTTCTTGAGGGCCGCTACAAGGAAGGCAAGACCCAGGAAGAATTTCGAGTCTATGACGCGGCGGCAAACCCCGGCGTTGCAGAGTTTTACCGCCTGAACCACACCTTCCAGACACACGAGTATGTCCTGGGCAAAGAGAAGGAATACTTCGGCCTGACGCGCGGCAAAAAGAGCATCTGGGAAGCTGCGGAGTACCTGAATACCCTTGTCGACGACAGTGACCCCGACACCGATCTGACCCAGATCGAGCACCTGCTGCAGACCTCGGAAGCCATGCGCGCCAACAACGAGCCGCGCTGGATGGTTGCCACCGGTTTCGTCCATGATCTGGGCAAGTGCCTCTGCCTGTATGGCGAACCCCAATGGAGCGTCGTGGGCGACACCTTCCCCACCGGCTGCGCATACTCCGACCAGGTGGTCTTCCCCGAATACTTCAAAGCGAACCCGGATTACAACAATCCCCTGTACCAGACCAAGTACGGCATCTACGAGCCAAACTGCGGACTGGACAAGGTGAAAATGAGCTTCGGCCACGACGGCTACATCTACGAAGTCATGAAGAACTACCTCCCCATGGAGGCGCTCTACATGCTTCGTTATCACTCGTTCTACGCATGGCACCGTCACGGAGCGTACGACCACCTGTGCAATGAACAGGATCGCGCCATGCTTCCTTCAGTGCTTCGATTCAATCCCTACGACCTGTACTCGAAGGGCAACACTAAGCCGGATATGGCCGAACTGAAGCCTTACTACGACGAGCTTTTCGCTGAGTTCTTTCCCGAAAAGCTCGACTGGTAAATCAGCATCTTTCTCCAGCGCCCCCGGTTATCCGGGGGCCTTTTCGTTTCCTACGACCCAACAATATGGCGCTCTGTTTTTGCTTTCCAGGGGAGTACGATGAAGGAGATGTCGCACAAACCGAAGAGCACAAAGGTCGATCTGGTGGGCGTGGGTCTGAACGCCACCGATACTGTCATTCCCCTTGCCAGCTTCCCCGCCCTCGGTTCCAAGACCGAATATTCAGAGCGCAGTATCCTTCTTGGCGGCGAAGTCTCCACTGCTGTCATTGCCTGCCGACGCTGGGGCCTGCGGACGCGTTACATCGGCCGTCTTGGCGACGATTACGCCGCACGCCTCCATCGTGCCGCCTTTGACGATGTCGGTGTAGAAACGCACATCACCACCGTTGAGGATTCTGCCAGTCCGCAGTCGCTGATCCTTGTCGACGGCTCCGGTGAGCGCACGGTACTTTGCCATCGTGACCCGCGGCTTACGTTGCAACCGGAAGACCTTCACCGCGAATGGATCACTTCTGCTCGTGCGCTGCTCGTGGATGGCTATCACACCACTGCTGCGATCACCGCCGCCGGCTGGGCGCGTGAGGCCGGAATCCCCGTCATCGCAGATCTGGACGTCATCCGACCCGGAGTGGACGACCTGCTGCCATTGGTCGATTACGTTCTTGCCAGCCGCGAGTTCCCTTCCGCACTGACCGGCGAACCTGATCCATTGAAAGCTCTTAAACTTTTGCAGGAACGTGCGGATTGCAACCTTGCAGGTATCACCCTGGGGCTTGATGGTGTGCTCACCTTCAACGGCAAGCAGATCCTGCAGCGGCCAGCCTACCGCGTCTCAACAGTCGACACGACAGGAGCCGGTGATCTCTTCCATGCGGGCTTTATCTATGGCTTACTACAGGGCTGGCCACTGGAACGCCAGCTTGACTACGCCTGTGCTGCAGCCGCACTGAATTGCACCCGCGCAGGCGCACGTGGCCGCATTGGCACGGTAGAAGAAGTCACACGCATCATGCTCGCGGACCAGCGTTATGCGATCCAGAATGCAGTTACGGAAAAGGCTGCTTCGTAGGAGTTAGCTGTCTTCGATATCCAGACCAAGATCCAGCGCGCGGACGCTATGCGTCAGTGCGCCCACAGAAATGATATCGACACCCGTCTCCGCAATCTCACGAATGCGTGGCAACTGAACACCGCCACTCGCTTCCACCAGTGCGCGCCCATTGATCTGTTTCACCGCATCGCGCATCTGGTCCGTGGTGAAGTTGTCCAGCATGATCGTATTCACGCCTGCGGCAAGAACAGGTTCAATCTGATCCGGGCGATCCACTTCCACCTCAAAATGCGTGGTGTGCGGAAGACGCCTGCGTGCTTCACGCAGAGCCGCAGTCAGATCTTTCTTCCCGCCATCGGTGACGATGGCAAGATGATTGTCCTTCGCCAACACTGCATCTGAAAGCGAATAACGATGATTGAAACCGCCGCCGCAGCGAACAGCGTAACGCTCCAGTAGTCGCAGTCCGGGTGTAGTCTTGCGCGTGTCTACGATGCGCGCCTTGGTTCCTGCGGTTTCCGCGACATACTTGGCAGTCAGAGTAGCGACACCGCTCATGCGCTGAATGAAGTTCAGAGCAACGCGTTCTCCGCGAAGCACGCTGCGTGCAGAGCCACTCACCGTCGCCAGTATCTGTCCCGCAGTAAACAATTCCGCATCGCGCACAGAGAATGTGACGAGCGTTGCGGCATCTACCAGACGCATCGCCGCAGCGAAAACCTGCTCACCGGCAAGAACGCCGTCTTCCCTTGCCGCCAGCACCGCTGTCACCTGTACATCTTCGGAAATGAGCAGCTCGGAAGTGATGTCACCCCACGGCGCATCCTCGTCCAGCGCAATCCGCACAATGCGGTCGACAGCGTCAGCAGCCAGTGTCATTCATGCCCCCCTGGGCTTCACAGACAGCATACGTTCCAGTGCAATGCGCGCAGGCTCTGCCACATCTTCTGGAACCTTAATCTGATTCACGATCTCGCCGCGATCCATCGACTCCAGCACCCACGCCAGATAGCTCGGATGAATGCGATACATCGTGGAACATGGGCAGATGATGGAATCCAGGCAGACAATGGTGTGTTCCGGATGCTGATCCGCAAGCCGCTGCACCAGGTTGATCTCCGTGCCAACGGCAAACACACCGCCGGGTTCGGCTGCCTCAATGCGCCTCTTAATGTAGTCCGTCGAACCGTACTCATCCGCCGCATCGACCACTTCCATGGTGCATTCGGGATGAACGAGCACGCGCACACCTGGGTGCCGATGCCGTGCATGACGAATCTGCTCTACCGTGAAGCGCTTATGTACAGAGCAGTAGCCATGCCAGAGAATCACCTTCGCATCACGCATCGCTTCTTCCGTATTGCCACCAAGCGCCTGCTCTGGCTGCCATACCGGCATCTGTTCCAGCGGGATGCCCATGGCTTTCGCCGTATTGCGGCCCAGGTGCTGATCCGGAAAGAACAGTACCCGTTGTCCTCGCTCGAAAGCCCATTCCAGCACCTTCGCTGCATTGGAGGACGTGCAGACAATGCCGCCGTTGCGTCCGCAGAATGCCTTCAACGCCGCCGACGAGTTCATATACGTGACGGGGATAACGGGTGCGCGACCATCGGCGTCCGGCTCGCTCCCGTACAGCTCCATCAATTCTTCCCAGCAATCCTGCACGGTGTCCAGGTCGGCCATGTCGGCCATGGAGCATCCGGCTGCAAGGTTCGGCAGCACCACTGATTGCTCCGGCCGCGACAACATATCTGCCGTCTCTGCCATAAAGTGAACACCGCAGAAGACGATGTATTCCGCATTCGGCCGAGTCTTTGCCGCTTGCGCAAGCTGAAAACTATCGCCCACAAAGTCCGCGTACTTCACCACTTCATCGCGCTGGTAGAAGTGGCCAAGGATCACCAATCGATCGCCCAATGCATGTTTCGCAGCGCGGATACGCAGATCAAGCTCTGCTGCCGTCGCATTGCGATACTCGCGCGGAATCACGCCCTGTGCGGGCGAGCCTTCCGGTAGTGCATCACGCTGCGACGCACCGGGACCATAGCCCGTGACGGCGTCATACTGCCAGGGATCATCTGCAAGTGCGGAGGAGCAACTGGAGCCTTGCTGTTCACCAATGCGAATCAGCCGGAGGGTACTGTCTACGGAAGCCAACGCAATCCTCGTAACCACGCGTCCCGGGATTCCGCTGGCGCTCGCTGTTCCGATGCACCGCGTGTACGCGCTTCTACCAAGGATAAACGTTTCGTCAACATCCGTGTTCAGGCCGCCTGTTTCAAAAGAGATTGCTGAAGTAAAAGGTTCACCAGTTCTCGTTCCTCAGCGCGTAACGCCGCGGCGTGTTTCGCAATACTTTTACGCTCCTGGGCAATCTTTTTCTCCGCTTCTTCTGCGCTGATGGCCCCAAGATAACGTTCCAGAACCGCTGGATGGACATAGCATTTACGGCACACGCTGGGTGTATTTCCAAGCTTGGACGCCACCTGCGCAATGGCCTGCACCACGTTCTTCTTAGCCTCTGTAACGGATGTTGCCGGCTCCAACTCGCTGAGCAAAGAACAGCACAGGACGCTGCCTGCCCAGGTGCGGAAGTCTTTCGCGGTGAAATGTTCGCCTGTAATCTCGCGCAGATATTCGTTTACATCCGCAGAATCAATGCTGTGGCGATTGCCTTCCTCGTCCACGTACTGAAACAGCTCGTACCCCGGAAGGTCGCTGATCTGACGGATGATCTTCGCCAATCGCCGATCCTGCAGGTTGATGGTGTGGTGCACGCGGCTCTTACCCTGGAAGTCAAAGGTAACCTTTGCACCACGAACCTCCACATGCTTCGTACGCATCGTGGTCAGGCCATAGCTTTTGTTGGTGCGGGCATATTCCTCGTTACCCACGCGGATATGAGTCTCCTCCATCAGGCGGATCACGGTAGCCAGCACCTTTTCGCGCGGCAAACCATCCTGCCCCAGATCGCGATCCACTCGTTCTCGAATGACCGGAAGTGCCTCTGCAAAGAGGACCATCCGTTCGTACTTCGTTTCGTCGCGGACCTGACGCCAGCGTGGATGGTACCGACTCTGTTTGCGTCCGCGAGCGTCGCGGCCAGTGCATTGCAGATGGCCATTATCATAGGTGGTGATCCAGACATCGGTCCATGCAGGTGGGATCACCAGCGATCGAATACGTGCGAGCGCGTCCTTATCTCGCAACACCTTGCCATCGGGTGTGGTGTAGCGAAACGTCTTGCCATGCGGTATGCGGCGATATCCGGGCTGACGATCTGTTGTGTAGCGAAGCCCGGCTGCCTTTGCTGCCTCAACCGGATCAAGAATGATTTCCGGCGCTTTCACTCCAACTGCCTTCTTCATCGCAACGAATGGGATGCAGAATCCGCGAGCAGCGTAACGCGTGTGCTCGTCCCGTATAGTGGCCATATCCCATCCACCGAAAGGACATGCTTTTGCGCCAGACACTGGAGCGCTACTTCGACTTCGCTGCTCTTCACGCCACATGGCGCACGGAGATACTTGCGGGCCTTACCACCTTTCTGACGATGGCTTACATCATCTTCGTCAATCCAGCGATCCTGTCGAAGACGGGTATGCCCATTGCAGCCGTAACGGCGGCCACATGCCTCTGCGCCGCGTTCGGCTCCATCCTGATGGGCTTTCTGGCGCGTTATCCGCTGGCCCTGGCGCCGGGCATGGGGTTGAATGCGTACTTTACCTACACGGTCTGCCTGAAGATGCACATTCCCTGGCAGACGGCGCTGGGCGCGGTGTTCCTCTCCGGTATTGTTTTCCTGCTGCTCACTGTTGGTGGTATCCGACAGTTGCTGGTGGAAGCTATCCCGCGCGAACTGCATGCCTCCGTCGCGGGCGGTGTCGGGTTGTTCATCGCCTTCATCGGCCTGATGGAATCGGGCATCATCGTGCGCGATCCGGATACGACTGTCGCGCTGGGCAATCTGCGTGCTCCGGGAACAGCGTTGGCGTTGTTCGGACTGCTGCTGATTGGTGTGCTGCAGATCCTGCGTGTCCGCGCATCCATCCTGATCGGCATTGCCGGAACATTACTCACCGGATATGTCTTCGGACAGGTGCATCTGGCGTCGCAGCCGTTCTCGTTCCGAGCGATCACTGCCACGGCGTTTCATCTGGACATCCGCGGTGCATTGCATACCGGCGCGCTGGAGATCATCTTCGTCTTCCTCTTCGTGGATCTGTTCGACAACGTGGGAACACTCGTTGCCGTAACCAAGAAAGCCGGACTCATTACGGACGATGCGAAGATTCCACGGTTGTCTCGTATCTTCTTCGCTGATGCAACCGCGACGATTGCAGGATCGCTGGCAGGAACCAGCACCGTTTGTTCCTACATCGAATCGTCGGCTGGTGTTGCTGCAGGCGGAAGGACAGGCATTCCGGCCATTGTGACGGGATTGTGCTTCCTGGTGTCGATGTTCGTGGCACCTCTTGTGGGAGCGATCCCGAGTTCGGCTACCGCACCAGCGCTCATCATTGTGGGAGCGTTAATGCTGGGTTCCATTGCCGAGGTGAACTGGAGCGAACCGACCGTCGCCATTCCAGCATTCCTGACGCTGGTGATGATTCCGCTAACGTATTCCATTGCCAATGGGCTTGGCATCGGCATTACCAGCTTCGCGCTGTTGCGGCTGTTCAGCGGCAATGCATCACGACGCGACTGGTTGCTGTTTGTGCTGGCCGCGCTGTTTGTCGCACGCTTTCTCTTCCTGTCACATCACTAAACGCATCCGCATGAAGAATGGCCGCAACGACTCTCGTTGCGGCCATTTCTATTGAGTCAATGTGACGATTTACTTCAAACCTTCCTGCTTCAGGTCCCAGTCGATGACTTGCTTGAGTGTCTCGTAGGGTACGCCACCCAGGGGCATCAGGTGGCCGTTGACCGCGAGCATGGGGGTTTGGTCTACGCCCAGCTTCTCTGCCAGCGCCATCTGCCCGTCCAGCCTGGTTTTGGCGGCGGGTGAGGCGGCACAGGTGGCCATCGCAGCGGGGTCAGCGCCGGCGGCCTTTACGGCGTTGGCAATGGTGGTATCTGCCATCGCGTCCGTCAGACCTTCCTGGTGGGCGAAGACGTCCTTGATGTAGGTGAAGAAGGCGGCATCGCCCCTGGCCTGCGCTACGCAGTTGCCAGTTGCAGCGGACTTGTAGGCGAAGGGGTGAATCTCCACCAGCGGGTAGTTCTGGTAGACGAAACGCGCCTGCGGAAAGTCCTTCTGCAACTGCTCCAGAACCGGCTCGGCTTCCTTGCAGTGCGGGCATTGGAGATCCGCGAATTCTACGAAGAGGATCTTCTTGTCGGCGGCGCCGGTGGCGGGGCCGTTGGCTTCGGCGGCGAGCACTTTGGCGTTGTCCTCGAAGGGGTGCGCACCGAAGCGGAAGACGGTATCGGCGATGGCGTACTTGGCGTCTGGTGTAACGAAGAAGCGTACGCTGTCGACCTTGTTGCCCTGGCTCTTGTCCGCCACGAAGATGGTCACCTTACTCACGCCCGGAGCCTGTGTCTTCTGGATGGCCATTACTTTCCACGAACGGTTGGTGTCGTAGCCCCAGATGGCCTTGAGGAAGGCGTTCACGTCCGCCGCGGTAGGCGAAGCGGCATCGAAGTACTTCTGGTTGACAGCCGGAAACGGGTCAGCGGCGGGTGCCTGAGCAATAGCGGCAGAGCCAACCGCAATAGCCACGGCAGCAGCAAGGGAGAGCAAGGACTGGGTTCGCATGATCACGTTTATCTTCTCACTCAAGAGCGATCCGCAATCTTCTTTTACTGCGCCGGGATGCGCTACCCCTCCTCCCCCCTGTTTTTCTAAAATCGTTTTTTGATTGGGGTTACGGTTTTAGTGGCGCTAAAATCGTCTGCCTGTTGGGGTTAGGGGCAAAATCGTCTTTCTAAAGCCTTTAGCTGTTAGCTCTTGGCTTTTAGCTTTCCATTATTTCTATTTTAGTGGTTTGGTGGAAATAACCTGCCAACTCTATTTTCTTTGGTTTGTTGGAGTTGGGTGGTTGTGGGGCTTGACAGTATTCTTGATGCCTTTGGCTTGGTGCCAGCCATGATCTTCTGAGGGCGCGGGGTTTGCTTCATACTCCTGTTTGTTTTTTGGCCGCGCGGTTTTCTTGGTTTGGGTTTCTTATGGCACGGCTGAAGCCGTGCCCCTTCAAAGAAGACGCGCTTTGCGCGTTGGATCGCTCCTTTGGAGCGATACCCAGGTTAGCTTCGCGAACCTGGGGCACCCGTTTTGTGGGCTCCTGGTTTGTTTTGGGTTTCCTGGTGCGTTCTTCCTGGTGCGTTGTAGAGGGTGTGGAGGAATGCAGGTCCTTCAGCTACGCTTCGCTTCGTTCAGGATGACGGTCTTTGACCGTTGGAGCTTCGCTGGGTGATGGTTTTACTGTGGGAGCTTCGCTGCGTTCAGGATGACTTTTTTTGGGGCGTTGAAGATTTGGTTATGGCTGACGGGTGCGTGCTGCCAATGGGAACCGGCGGCCTGTGCCAAAGCTCTTGGCTGTGACCTTTAGCACAGGGGCGGCCTGCTGGCGCTTGTATTCACTGCGCTCTACCAGCCGCAGCACCTGTTCCACGCGGTCGCGATCCATTCCCTGCGAAGTCATAATCTCTTCCGCCGATTCGTAGCGCTCCACGTATGCCTGAAGGATGGGATCGAGCACCTCGTAGGGTGGTAGCGAGTCTGTGTCCTTCTGGTCCGGGCGAAGCTCCGCGCTGGGTGGTTTGAGGATGGTGTTTTCCGGGATGACCTCGCGCTCGCGGTTGGCATAACGGGCAAGCTGGTAGACCCTGGTCTTCCAGACATCACCAATGACAGCCAGCGCACCGACCATGTCGCCGTAAAGCGTGCAATAGCCCACGGACATTTCGCTTTTGTTGCCGGTGGTCAGCACCAGATGGCCGAACTTGTTGGAGACGCTCATGAGTAACGTGCCGCGAATGCGCGCCTGCATGTTCTCTTCCGCAAGACCAAACGGGGTCCCGGCAAAGAGCGGCTTCAAGCCTTTATCCATCGCATGAAATATGTCGCGAATCGCAATGATTTCACAGTGAATACCAAGATTCTTTGCCAGGGCGAGTGCGTCCTCGACCGAGCCGCTGGAGGAGTATTCACTGGGCATACCGATGCCCATCACGTTCTCTTTACCGACAGCGTCCACAGCCAGCGCAGCGACAACTGCAGAGTCGATGCCGCCGCTGAGAGCAATCAGAACCTTTGAGAAGCCGCACTTGCGCACGTAATCCCGGATACCCATTGCGAGGCCTTGCCACGTGGCCACGATGTCATCGACAACAGGCGCTATGGATTGCGCATGCGTGAGCGCAGTGTCAACGAGCAGCAGGTCTTCTTCAAAACTCTTGGCCACAGCGACGGTTTCTCCTTCGCGATTGACGACGAAGGAGGCGCCGTCGAAGAGAAGACTGTCATTGCCGCCCACCTGCGCGGACATGGCTGCCGGGACGCCGTGACGCTTTGCAATGGCGCCGATCATGCTGCGGCGCACCTGCTGCTTCCCTTCCCAATAGGGCGAAGCAGAGATGTTCAGCAGCAGCGTGGGTTTGCGGCCATCGAGCGTGCAGGTGAGCAGACGCTCCACGGGATCATTGGCGTAGAGTCGTTCCGACCAGAAATCCTTGTCGTTCCACGCGTCCTCGCAGATGGTGATGGCGAGTATCTCACCACGAAACTCCACCAGGGATTGCGATTCCGCAGGCTGGAAGTAGCGCTGTTCGTCGAAGACGTCGTAGAACGGCAGCAACATCTTCTGCTGCACAAACTGCACTTTGCCGCCATGGCAGAGGGCGGCGATGTTGCAGGCGCGCTTACCGGGGCGAATTGCCGATGCTAATGCTGTTCCGCAGAGAATGGCGGGCATGCCGGGCTGAGCCGTGGATTGCGCAATCGTGTCCAGTGAACGCTGGCAGTGGGCGAGGAAGTTATCGTCTTCCAGCAGATCCTGCGGCGGATAGCCGGGAATGGCAAGCTCTGGAAACACAACCAGATCCGCGCCCATCTCTCCGGCACGTTTCGCATGGTCCAGAATGCGTGCGGTGTTGCCTTTGAAATCGCCTACGGTGGGGTTCAACTGCGCCAGTGCAATCTTCACAACACCATTATGGAACGGTGAGCGCCGTTACTGCGAATGGCCCTAAAGCCATAACAAGCCCTAGCTGCCGGTGCCGCTGATGACGACGCTGATGGTTCGAATCAGAATTTTCAGATCGAGCCAGAGGTTCCAGTTCTCAACGTAGGCCGTATCGAGCGAGATATAGCTGTCGAACGATGGGTCCTGACGAGCTTCCACCTGCCAGAGGCCGGTGATGCCTGGAAGAACGTCGAGGCGGCGGAGGTGGGAGAGGTCGTAACGCTCGACTTCGGATGCGATGGGCGGGCGCGGCCCCACCAGGCTCATGTCGCCCTTGAGCACATTGAAGAACTGCGGAATCTCATCCAGCGAATACTTGCGAAGGATGCGGCCCACACGGGTAATGCGTGGGTCGTTGGTCATCTTGAAGAGGATGCCGTCGCGCTCGTTCATGTGTTCCAGCTGCGCCTTCAGGTGGTCCGCATCCTGCACCATGGTGCGGAACTTGTAGCAGTTGAAGGTGCGGCCCTTGCGTCCGATACGGCGGGCGCGATAGAAGATGGGGCCCGGAGAATCCAGCCGAACCGCGATGGCAATCATCAGGAGAAGGGGGCTGAGAGCCACCAGAGCGCCGAATGACACCGCGAGATCGAGAGCCCGTTTAATCATGAACGAGCCAATGGGAAAATCGCGGCGATGCAGCGGGATGGTCGGAAACTGGCCCACGTATTCGATTGGCGCGTTCCATGCCAGTCCATCGTAAAGATCGGGGACGACACGCACGTCGATGCCAAGCTCGCGTGCTTCCTGAACAAGGCCGATGACGATTTTCTTGTCTGCGGGTACGGAGAAGAAGATTTCATCCACGAACAGTGCCCGCGCGATGGAGAGGCAGCTCGTCACATCACCCACGATGTCCGCATCGCCCGACTCTGTTTCCTGTTCGTTGAGGGCGATGAAGCCGCGGAACCGGAATCCGAGATGCCGCAATGATTCGAGGTGATTCCGAAGCGCGTGGCCGACACGGCCGGAACCGATGATGAGAACGTTTCGCGTATCCACACCGTCGCGATAACGCGTGTACACCATGGAGCGCCACAGGGCACGGCGCGCGCACAGCATGGTTCCTGTCAGGACGACGGAGAGCAGGACAACGATACGGGAAACGGTTTCGCCGCGAAGAAGATAGATGCTGCCGCAAAGCAGGAGGCCGGCGACCAGAGTGGCCTGAATGGTAAGCCGCTGCTCATTGAGGCCGCTGCGATTCTGGATGGGGCCGTACAGGCCATAGGACCGCGAGAAAAATGCGAGGCAAAGCGCAAACCATATCATGTACGCGCCGTACTGGCTCCACATGAGTCGGAATATGCCACCCTGTGTGAGCGCACCGTCCACATGCGCGACGTCCAGGCGGAAGTGCATGGCGATGAGACAGCCGACCAGTGCCGTGAGGATGTCGAGTGCAGCCCATGCTGCGCCGGTGACGGATGGCCGCTCCAGCACTCCGGCCGCAACGGAGATGCCTCGACCTCGGAAGGACGATGCTCCGGCGGTGATGCCATTTCCCTGCGCGTACTCTTCTACTGGCATTACATACCTTTATGCCCTGGATGCTTTCGTGGCATCTTGTGGGCCGATGTGTGTCTACCTGAGCTGCGGGGAGGTCGGCTGGCGGACACGTTCACCGCCTGGCTGCTTCTTAACGAGAATACCGCATACCATCCTGATATTTCAGCCAAGTCGCACCATATGTGTCACATCGTGACAGGTTTGTTATTACAGGTTTATTGTTCCCGACGGATATCTGGCCGTCATTGTTTGGGAAATCCAGATGCAGCCGTTACACTGCCCCGTGATGTCCTCCATAAGAAACTCCGAACGGCGTCTGATCGTAAATGCAGACGATTTTGCCCTTACCGAAGGGGTCAATCGTGCCATTGGAGAGCTTTCTGAAGCTGGCGCACTGCGCTCCTGCACCCTGATGGCTGCCGGGGACGCCTTTAAACACGCTGTTCGTACTACTAAGGATTACAAAAACCTGCGTGTGGGTTGCCACGTCGTATTGGTTGATGGCTCCTGCGTGGCGCCGGCGGAGACAGTACGGGCTCTCCAGGACGGAAATGAAGGGCAACTGCGAAGCTCTCTGCCCGCCTTTATTGCCGATCTGCAGCGCGGGAAGATCCCGGAGGCACAGATTGAAGCCGAGGCTGTCGCCCAGATTCGGCGGTTGCAGGACGCGGGAGTGACCGTTACCCATGTGGACAGCCATAAACATACGCATCTGTTTCCCCGCGTGGCACGTCCGTTGATGCGGGCCGCCATGCAGTGCGGGGTTCCGGCGATTCGGAACCCGTTTGAGCAGGCGTGGTCTGCCGGGCTGACGCGTGGGCCGCTGCTGCGCAAGCTGGAGGTTGCGGCTCTGCGTAACTTCAGCAGTATGTTTCAGAAGTTGTTGCGGGCTTCGGGGTTGAAGACGACGGCGGGTTCGATTGGCGTTTCGGCTACGGGGACTCTTGATGGCGCGAACCTGGAACGGCTCCTGAATGGAATGCCAGAGGGCACCTGGGAGCTGGTGTGTCATCCCGGCTACAACGACGCCGCGCTGGGCGCTGTTCGTACGCGGCTGCGTGAGGAACGCGACGTGGAACGGAATGCCCTGCTGGCACAGATCCCTGCCGCTGTACGCGAGGGCAGGTTTGAGCTGATTGGATTCGACGAGCTTTAACTGCCTCGGACGCCCGGTGCGTTTTCCTGCAATTCAGAGGTGGCGACTACGGGCATTTCCAGGGTGATGCGTGTGCCGCGACCGGGACGACTTTCCATCTCGATGACGGCGTCGCTGCCGTAGAGCACTTCCATGCGCTCGCGGACGTTCTTCATGCCGATACCGTTGCCGGGACGACGGAGGCCGCTGACGGGCATGGCGACGTCACGTTCGGGGGCGATGCCTACGCCGTCGTCTTCCACCTCAAGCAATAGGCGTTCGCCGCGAATCCGGCTGCGCAGTGTGACCGTGCCACCGCTGATGCGCGGTTCCAGTCCGTGCTTGATGCTGTTTTCAATCAGCGGCTGCAACAACATGCTGGGGACGACGAGGTCGAGGGTGTCGGGTGCGATCTCTTTGACGACCCGCAGCTTTTCGCCGAAACGCACCACTTCAATGGCGAGGTAATCGTCAGTGAACGCGAGTTCGTCGCGGAACGGGACGAAGGCCTCTCGCTTCTTCAGCAGGATGCGCAGGATGTTGGCGAGGCGGACGATCATCTCGCGTGCGAGCTCCGGTTCGAGACGGATGAGTGAGCCGATGGAGTTCAGCGTGTTGAACAGGAAGTGCGGGTTGATCTGGCGCTGGAGTGCGTCGAGGCGCGCTTCCAGGAGAAGACGCGCCTGCTGCTCCAGCTTGTCTTCAATACGGATAGCGTTCCAGATTTTTAATGGGATGCCGACGATGACAGGAGCGGCGGCGGCGATGGCTAGTTGCAGAAGCCACAGGTTGGATCGCAACGCGAAGAAGCGGCGAGGACGGTACATGGCCACTTCGCTGGCGCCCAGTTGCAGCAGCATGATAATGAGCAGCAACAGCACCTGCCTGTCCAGGTGGGGGCGGCGGAGGTTGCGGCGCACCCACTGGTACAGGCTGAGATCGATCATCGGGGAAAACGTCCAGATGGCTTCTACATCGGCGAAGCGATAGAAGCTGCCTGCCACCAGTGCGGCAACCAGGTTCACCGGGAGTGCGAGAAATTCGTGATGCAGCACCGCTGGAAATGACAGGATGACCGCGCCGAGCGCCGCAGTGGAAGGGCCGAGGATGGCCCCAAGCAGGATCGTGGTGGCAAATGAGATGTCTGCCGCGAGAAAGTTCGGCACCACGGTCCGAATCCACACGCCGAGCGTGAGTGGCGTGACGACCAGCAACATTAATTGCATCCGGTCAATGGAGGTGCGGTCTGTTTCAAGCAGAAGTCTGCGAAAGACCGTGGACCGCGCCAGCGAACTGGAAACAGCAGCAGCCACACCAAGCTGGATGAGCAGCGAGATCAGGACGAGCTTGGGTTCCAGTGGATTCACGTCTTCAGCTTACCCCGACAATCGGGAATGCCCTGCATCCACATGCGGGCTTCGGCATCTATAGAATCGACACTATGCAGTACAGCCGGGTTGAAAAAGTCGCAGAAGCCGAACTTCCCACACGCTGGGGAAGCTTTCGCATCCTTGGCTTTGAGGGGCATCTTGCTCCCGATGCAACGCCGGGGCCCATGGGCAAAACCGTGGATGAAGCCGTGGTGCTGATCTATGGGGATGTGAGTACGGGATCGCCGATTGTGCGGGTGCATTCGCAATGCCTGACAGGCGATGTCTTCCATTCGCTGCGCTGCGATTGCCGCCAGCAGTTGGAACTGGCGCTGGATACCATTACGGCGCATGGTTCGGGCATCCTGCTGTATGAGGCGCAGGAAGGCCGCGGCATTGGCCTGATGGCGAAGCTGCGCGCGTACGAACTGCAGGACGCCGGGCGCGATACGATTCAGGCAAACGTGGAACTGGGGTACCGCGCCGATCATCGCGACTTCACGTTGCCCGCCGAGATTCTGAATCAGCTTGGCATCCGTTCCATTCGGTTGATTACGAATAATCCCGAGAAGGTACAGGCGATGGAAAGCCACGGCATCCACGTGGCCGAGCGCATCAGCGCTGAAGTTGCCGCAGAGCTTACCAGCCAGAAATACCTGGAAGTGAAGCGGGACAAGATGGGTCACCTGATCGGCTCTCTGCTGTAATCCCAGTCACAGGAAAAAGAGAGGCGGCCCGAAGGCCGCCTTTTCATTTGCATTGCAGAACCAGAATTTACTGGCCGGTTTTTGCGGTCATGCTGTTCTCGTCCTGCATGTTGGAGAGCACGCGAACCTGTACGCGACGGTTCTGCTTGCGACCATCTGCGGTACGGTTCGAAGCGACAGCCTGATCCTTGCCGATGCCCACCAGGTAAAACTTGTGCGGAGCGATGTCGTACTTGCTCTGCAGGTAGTAGGCTACGGCGTCGGCACGCTTCTGGCTCAGGGTGTAGTTGTAATTCGCGTCGCCCGTGGAGTCAGTGCCGCCGGTCAATTCCAGGATGTAGTGCTTGCTGGATTGCAGGTTCGTTGCCAAATCATCGAGCTGCTTTTTGTCCGAGGCGGTCAGCACGGACTTGTCGAACGCAAAGGTCACGCTGACATCCTGCATGGACTTGTAGTTGTCGAGGTTTGCGACGACTCCCGTAAGCGAATCCACACGGTTATAGGCGTCCTTCGCACTTGCCTGTGCCTTGTCTGCGGTCTGGCCAGCTACCGTTGCGTGCTGGTCTGCCGCGTCAGCAGCGCCCTGAGCCTTGGCAATGCCAGCCTGTGCGCGCTGATCCGTATCCACGATGTTGCGATGGTCGGTGGCAGTGCGGGCATCCAGCTCGTTCGTCTGCTGAATGATGGGCGCAGCCTGTGACCGCACATAATTCTTAGAGCTGCAACCTGTAGTCAGAAACAGAATCAGGGCAGCCGATCCAGCCGCCACACCTGCGCGAGTCATTGTGCCTGTTTTCATAGTCATTCCAGCATCCTCCGGTTCTTTCATCGGCGCTGTTCAAGAAAGCGCCTGTACGCCGTGACTGAATGCACGCTCTATGCCAAACATTTAAGTATTTGTATTTGTTGCAGATGAATCGTTTTGGACAGACTTTGCGATGGCGTGATTCGGGTACAAATTGCCTTTCTTCCAGGCAGAATCTTCCTGCGTCCATTTCCATCTAAACTGTTGCACAGACGCGAAGATATCTTCGCCTGCCGCGAACCATACATGGATCTCCATCAGAAAATCCGGACGCTGCCCCAGCAGCCTGGCGTGTACCTGTACAAGAACGTCGAGGGCGAGGTCATCTATGTTGGCAAGGCGAAGAACCTGCGGAGCCGTGTCAGCAGTTATCTGCTGAAGGCCAATCAGGCCAATGCGAAGACCGGCACGCTGATGCGCGAGGCCGTGGATGTGGACTATATCCAGGTGGCCAACAACCACGAAGCGCTGGCGCTGGAAAACAACCTGATTAAACAGCGCAAGCCTCGCTTCAACATTCTGCTGCGCGATGACAAGACGTATCCCTATGTGAAGCTGACCACGGGTGACCGCCATCCGAAGGTGTTTGTTACACGCAAGCTGCGTAAGGATGGCAGCCAATATTTTGGCCCATATTTTCCGGGGAATCTGGCCTATCGCATTGTCGATCTGATCCACCGCTCGTTTCTGATTCCAAGCTGCAAGGTGGACCTGAACCGTTATCATCCGCGGCCTTGTCTGGAGTACTACATCAAACGCTGCCTGGGGCCATGCGTGGAGAGTCTTGTTGCGCCAGAGACTTACCGTGAGGCCGTGCGTGATGTGCAGTTGTTTCTGGAAGGCAAGGAAGGCGAACTGGAAGGCCGCTTAAAACAGCGCATGGGCGAAGCGGCGATGAACGAACAGTTTGAACTTGCGGCCAAGATGCGCGATCAACTGATCACGTTGCAGGAGTTGCAGGCGAAGCAGCGCATTGCCTCCACGGAGAATGAAGACGCCGATGTGTTCGGTTTCCACTTCGATAAAGAGATGCTGGCCGTGGCGCAGTTTCATATGCGCGAAGGCAAGATCGTGGACAAGCGCGACTTTTTCTGGGAAGAACTGCCTGAGGTGAATTTTGAGGTGGGTGCAGAGGAAGAAGATTCCTCTGCTGCGAGCGCAGACGTATTGCGTGCCGATGTACCGGCGCAGCAACCGGGTTTCTCGCCCACGCTGTTCTTCTCAGCATTTCTGAAACAGCTTTATCTGGACCAGCCCTATGTCCCACGGCAGATTCTGCTGCCGGTTGAGTTTTCGGATCGCGTTATGCTGGCGTCCGTATTAACGGAACAGACCGGCCGCAAAGTCGAGATACTGGCACCGCAGCGTGGCGATAAGCGGTCGCTCCTGGACCTGGCTGGAACGAATGCCAAGCAGAGTTATGACCAGCGATTCCGCACGCTGCAGCCCTCGAAGAAAGCCATTGCGGAAGCGTTGCAGGATGCGTTGAGTCTGCCGGACGTGCCCACCCGCATTGAATGTTTCGATATCTCGCACATCCAGGGTGCGGAGACCGTCGCGAGTATGGTGGTATGGGAAGACGGCGATATGAAGAAGGCGGACTATCGCAAGTTCAAGCTGAAGACCGTGACGGGCGTGGATGATTTCGCTTCGATGCACGAGATCCTTGTGCGTCGCTATTCCAAATTGCAGGCGAACAATGAGCCCTTCCCTTCACTCATTCTGATCGACGGCGGGTTGGGACAGCTTCATGCTGCGTATGCTGCGCTGGAGAGTATCGGTGTAACGCTGCAGCCGCTGGCATCCATCGCAAAGCGTGAAGAAGTGATTTATGTCTACGGGCAGGAGGATGATCCGGTGGTGCTGGATCGCCGATCGCCTGTGCTGCACCTGGTGCAGCGTATCCGTGATGAGTCTCACCGGTTTGCCATCAGCTATCACCGCAAGCGTCGCGAGATGCGAGACCGTGACAGCGAGCTGTTGCAGATTCCCGGTGTGGGACCGACGACACGCAAGCGGCTGATTGAACACTTCGGCAGCCTGCGCGGCATCAAAGCTGCGGGGCCGGATGCTCTTACGGCCGTTGTCAATGCGGCGACGGCCAAGAAGATTCGCGCTTACTTTGATGGTGAACGGGAAGCCGCTATTGACGGGAACGGCGTTCCGGTGGAAACCGAAACGCCGCCTGAGTTCAGAATTCTGCAGTAGTTAGTTTGCGTCAGACGACTGGTAGCCATCCGCACCGACATCGAAGGTGTTGCAGGCTTTCACCTGGCCGGTTTGGAAGCCGCGCTTGAACCATCCCTGGCGTTCGGCGCTGGTGCCGTGGGTGAAGCTTTCCGGGCTTACCGTGCCGCGTTGCATTTTCTGGATATGGTCATCGCCCACGGCTGCTGCGTTCTGCATGGCCTGATCGATGTCGCCGGGATCGAGGATGTGTCGCTGCTGCGTGGAGTGTGCCCAGATGCCGGCATAGCAATCGGCCTGGAGTTCCAACTCCACCGAGGTCTTCGAACGTGTGGCGGGGTTGCGCATGGCCTGTTGCGCCTTCTGCTCTATGCCGAGGATGTTCTGTACGTGGTGGCCGATCTCGTGCGTGATGACGTAGGCCTGCGCGAATTCGCCGGTGTTGCCACCCAGTTGTTTCAACTCGTCCCAGAAGCTGAGGTCGATGTAGACGCGCTCATCTTCGGGGCAATAAAAGGGGCCGGTGGCCGATTGCGCATTGCCGCAGCCGGATTGAGTGCGGTTGCGGAAGAGCACCAGTTTCGCATGGCGATAGTTGCGTCCCGTCTGCTCTGGCAGGATGGCGGTCCATGTCTTTTGCGCGTCGTCCAGAACGAAGGAGACAAGCTGCACGTCGTGGTGTTCAGCAGAGCTTTCCTGCACAGGTTGCCCGGGTCTACTCTGGCGTACTTGCTGTCCTCCTCCGCCGCCTGCAGCCGCTCCCAGGCCGGTGAGGAGGCTGCCGATGAAGCCTCGGCCAGAGATCAATCCGATGACGACGACGAGAATGAATCCGCCGAGGCCAAGGCCGCCACCACCGAAATTGAATCCGCCTCCGCCGCCCGAGTCTCCACGACGGTCTTCAATATCGCTACTGGTGCCTCCGGGCGTCCATTCCATTGCAGTTCCCTCTTGTGCTGATTCGTTGGAAGTCAATCGGATAGGATGCGCACTGCGCCTCTCCGAATGCCCCACGGGAAGAATAGCGCGGAACCAATTGGTTGGGGCACACGTATTCTTTCCGCATGACAAACTCGACGGTTGTCCGTCCCGTGGACACATCGCTGCGTTCCGCGATCCGCATTGCACTGTGGTTTGCGCTGGCAAAGCTGCTGCTGCACATTGCAGGCACGCTCTGGCAGCAGCACATTGGCGTGGGCTATTTCCGCGACGAGTTTTATTACCTGATGTGTGGACGGCATCTGGCATGGGGCTATGTCGATCATGGGCCGATCATTGCGGTGCAGGCGCGCCTTGCGGAGACACTCTTCGGGCACTCGATGGTGGGCATCCGGATGTTTTCGGCGATGGCGGGTGCGGGACGTATCTTCCTTACGGGATTGCTTTGCTGGTCACTGGGCGGCAAACGCGCGGCGCAATCGCTGGCGATGCTTGGCTGCATGTGCATGCCGCTTTACCTGGGTGTGGACAGCTACCTGAGCATGAATTCCTTTGAGAGTCTGTTCTGGATGACCTGCCTGCTCGCTCTCATCATGCTGCTGCGTGATGAGAAGGACGGAGTGGATCGACGCTGGATGTGGTGGACCATCTTTGGCGTGTCCGCTGGGATTGGGCTGCTGAATAAGCCGTCGATGGCTTTCTTTCTTGTGTGCCTGGGCATTGCACTTTTATTCACGCCGCAGCGGCGTGTGTTGTTTACGCGACAAGCTGCCTTTGGCATCGTGCTGCTAACTGTCATTGCCATGCCGAACCTTGTGTGGCAGATGCACAACCACTGGCCAATGCTGGAGTTCCTGCACAACGGTCGCGTTGGCAACAAAAACATCCGACTCAATCCCGCCGCATGGATTCTGAACCAGATCATGGTCATCGGCCCGTGGAATGCCTTCGTCTGGATACCCGGACTCGTTCACCTGCTACGCCGCGCAGACCGCCGCTGGATCGGCCTTACATGGCTCATCCTTCTGGTGCTGATGATTGCCCTGGGCGCAAAGGATTACTACTTTGCCTCGATCTATCCCATCCTCTTCGCGGCAGGCGGCATTGCCTGGACCAACCGCTTCGCTGCGCGGCCAGCGGTACAGCAGGATCGCGTATTCGCCTTCCCCGTTGCCTTCGCAACCATCATCGTCCTCACAGCACTGGTGCTTCCCACGGCCATCTTCGTTCTGCCGCCCATGACCTACGTGGCCTACACCAAGGCACTCCACCTGCCCAGTAGCGATAACGAAAACACGGGCGGCCACCAGATTCTGCCGCAGTTCTACGCCGACCGCTACGGCTGGCAGGAGAACCTGGACGAAATCACACGCATTCTCGGCACGCTATCGCCACAAGACCGAGCCAGAGTGGGCATCTTCGGAGGTAATTATGGCGAAGCCGCATCGCTGGAATGGCTGGGCGATCTGGAACATCGCAACCTGCCGACCGTCATCAGCGAACACAACACCTACTGGCTATGGGGAACGCGCGGCCTTGATGGCGAAGTGATCCTCGTTGACCGCAAGACCTCGCCGAAAAAGCTGCTCGAGTACTACTACGACGTGCAGGTCGTCGGTCACGTCGATCATCCGCTGAGCATGTGGTACGAGCGGCACGACATCTACCTTTGCCGCCATCGCAAGGTGCCGCTGGCGCCGGACTGGGCAGAAAGCAAGAACTACTACTGACGCAAATCGCCGGTGATGCTACGCTCAACTTCACTGCATGAACTCTGATCACGAACTTCCTCGCGTACTCGGCGCACGCCATGCCATGGCGCTGGTGGTGGGCATCATCATTGGCAGCGGCATCTTCCTGGTGCCGCGCGAGATGGTGGCTGCCGTAGGCAAGAGCAGCACGCTGTATGCCGTATGGATCGTGGGCGGCCTACTGAGTCTCTTTGGCGCGCTGACCTATGCGGAGATCTCTGCCGGGCGTCCGGCTTATGGTGGCGAATACGCCTTCCTACGTGAAGCCTATGGCGATCTTGTCGGCTTCCTGTACATGTGGACGTGGTGGACGATTGCGAAGCCAGCGTCGATTGCCACCGTGGTCAGCGGACTGGTACGAACGCTTGCCACCTTCGCCGTCTTCTCATTCTTCTCTAATACAGCCTTCTGGAATGTCACGTGGGGCCAGATAGCCGCGCTGGTTGCGTTATGGCTTGTGACACTGCTGGATATCGTGGGTACGCGCAAGGCGGCCGATGTGCAGGCGGCGCTCACGTTGATGAAAGTCGCCATCATCGTCGTCATTGTGGCGTGCTGCTTCATCTTCTCTGGCCCCATCGGAACGATGCATAACTTCGCCACCATGTTCCTGGGCGCACGCGGCGGCTTTGCAGGATTCATGGTCGCTCTCATCGCAGCGTTGTGGGCTTACGACGGTTGGAGCGACGTGGCTACACTCGCTGGCGAAGTGAAGAATCCGCAGCGTGATCTGCCTATGGCTTACATCGGCGGCATCCTGATCGTGGGTGCGCTCTACATGCTGACCAATGCGGCGATTCAGTATGTGCTGCCCGCTGTATCGCTGGCTGCTGCGGATCGACCGGCGGCGGATGCGGTGAAACTGGTGCTGAGCCCGCATGGCATTGCATGGGGCGCGGCGCTGGTCAGCGTGGCGATGGCCGTGAGCATCTCCGCAACGCTGGTAGGCACCACGCTCTCTGGCGCCCGCATCGGATTTGCGGCATCGCGCGATGGCTTGTTCTTTGCACGCATTGCGAACGTGCATCCGCGTTTCAAGACGCCAGCGTTTGCGCTGGTGATACAGTCCGTCATCGGATCGCTGCTGATCTTTGCGATTGGTAAGTTTCAGGCGCTGTTTTCGCTGGCGATCTTCGCGGAATGGATCACCTACGGGCTTGCGGTAAGCACGGTGTTCGTTTTTCGCAAGCGTGATGCGGCAGCCGGGCGGCCAAGAGTTTTTTCGACTCCGGGATATCCGGTGGTGCCGATTTTGTTCATCCTTGCAGCGATTGCGCTGACCGTCTTTCAATTGGTAGATGATCCGAAGAACACGCTGCTGGGATGCCTGGTGATTGTGCTGGGGATTCCGCTGTTTCTTTACTTCAATCACAAGCGGAAGGCAGCCGCAATCTAGTTACACTGAAAGACATGCGGTCGGTTCTGGCAACTCGGTATGTGCTTCCACTGCGTGAAGGCGGGTCACTGCCTGCGATTGTAGAGGCAGATGATCTTGGCATGTACGTCACCAAGTTTCGCGGCGCAGGCCAGGGATTGTTTGCGTTAACCGCAGAGATTATTGCCGGAGAGATTGGCCGCGCGCTTGGATTGAAGGTGCCGGAGATTGTGCTGGTGGAAGTAGACCCCGTGTTGGGGCGCAGCGATCCCGATGCGGAGATTCGCCATCTGCTGAAAGCAAGTGTGGGAACGAATGTAGGTCTGGATTATCTGCCGGGTTCCACCGATTTCGTCGCGGCCGCGGGTGACAAGGTTTCCGCACAGACCGCTTCCCTTGCCGTCTGGTTCGATAGCTTTGTGCAGAACGTCGACCGCACACCGCGCAATCCGAATTTGTTGATGTGGCATCGTGAACTGTACCTGATCGACCACGGCGCGGCGATGTATTTTCATCATCACTGGGAGACGATGCCGGGTAAAGCTCGTTCGCCGTTCCCGCAGATTGATCAGCATGTGTTGTTGCCGTATGCCAGCGAGATCGCAGCGGCTGGTGCGGTGGCTCGTGAACGGCTGAATGAGACGGTTTTGCGCGATATCCTTGCGCTGGTGCCGGATAATTTCCTTGGCAGCGATGCGGAAGGCATCCGCGAAGCATATCTTCGCTTCTTTGTGGAGCGACTGGAACATGCACACATCTTCGAACAGGAGGCCATCCGTGCACGCGAACGTTAGCTTTGATTACGCCGTGCTGCGCGTGGTGCCACGCGTGGAGCGCGAAGAGTTTGTGAACGCAGGCGTGATCCTATACAGCCAGGAGTTGCGCTATCTTGCGTGTTGCATCGCGCTGGACTGCGCACGTCTGCGTGCTTTAGCTCCTGATGTGGATGCGGATGCCATTCAGCAGCATCTGAAGGCATTTGCGCATGTGTGTTCGGGTGATGCTGAAGGTGGACCGATGGCGAAGCTGTCGCAGCGTGAGCGTTTTCATTGGCTCACCGCACCGCGCAGCACCATGTTGCAAACATCAAGTATTCGTACCGGCGTGTGTGCGCGTGACGGCATGTCACATGAGGCGCTGGATGAACGTTTGCGCGAGATTGTATCGACCGTGCTGGATGCAATTCCGTCAGAGCGGAATGCGTTGAGGGAGTTTGCGCGTAGCGCTCGTTAACTTTTAATGAGATCGCTGGGATGATAATGACTAGCTGAGGCTAGCAACCTCCGCAGCCTTTCCGCTCTAGTTGTCTTTGAGCAACCTTCTCTGTGCAGGTAGAGGTTAATAACTGCACCCTGTATTTTGCAGGATTACCGCATTTCCCCCGAATGCCTATACGACAAACAAATTTAACGAAGTCAGACCTTACTTCTTCGTCAAAGTGTGAGCGATGTCCTCTGCCGATCACGAGAGGCTGTAATTCCGGCGGAAGCTCAACGGCATTTTCGCCGAAGTATGTGAATGTCGTTCCGACTAGGATTGCCTTTCCCTTTAAGTCCCTCTCTTTGTTTTCTGTATTTTCCCGAGGGCCATCGGAATGCTTGGATTCGACCTGCGTATAGTTTCCCCGCTTGTCCACCTTGTAAATATTGTCGCCAAGTTGGGCTTCATCTGAAGCTGTACTACGTTTCTTGCTTTCGAATCTAGGGTCTTTCCAATAGGATTCGAATGATTCCAGCCGCTCGTCAACTCGCATAAAGTAGACAATGCGATTCGTGCCGTTTTCTCTTGATGTTAAGCCCACGATCCAATCGCCTTCGCGAGCATGTTTCCGTATCGTTGGCTTGCAACAAGCCAGCGTGCAGAAACCGAAATATGGGTTAGGGGCAAATCCTATGTCGTGGGCTACGACATAGGAATAGAGGCGTCCGTCGAAGGACTTCAGTTTGTCGAATAACGGATCACTCAGTTTTAACTTCTGAACGTTTTTAGGCATGTCGGGGCTTCAGGTGCGATTCGTGATGACACGCTCGTAGACCTTGATGTATTCGGCTGCTGGTTTGTCCCAGGAGAAGTCTTCTTCCATGCCACGCTTCATGATCTCTTCCCACTCTTCCTTATTCTGGAAGGCGGCGACGGCACGGCGAATGGCGTCCAGAAAATCTTCCTGGTTGTAGCCGTGGAATTTGAAGCCGTTGGCCTTGCCATCGGGCTTTTCGCGGATGGTGTCTTCCAGTCCGCCGGTCGATCGCACCACAGGTACGGTGCCGTAACGCAACGAATACATCTGGTTGAGGCCGCTGGGCTCGTAACGCGATGGCATCAGGAAGATGTCACTGCCCGCTTCCACCTTGTGCGCCATCGTGTTGTCATAGCGAACCTGTACACGCACCTTGTCGGGATAACGCAGCGCCAGTTCGCCGAGGAGGCGTTCGTAATATTCTTCGCCCGTGCCGAGCGCGAGTAAGACGACGTCATCCTTCACCAGTTCGTGCATGATGCCCGCAAGCAGATCGAAACCCTTCTGCGTGGCGAAGCGTGAGACGATGCCGAGCACAGCCGTATGGTCTTCCACGCCGTCCATGCCGAAGGCGTGCAGCAGGTCGCGTCGGCATTCTTTTTTGCCCTTCAGATTGTCCGCGGCGTAGTGGGCCGCGATGTGTTTGTCATGCGCCGGGTCCCACTCTGCGTAGTCCACCCCATTCAGGATGCCGAACAGGTCTGCCTTGCGGCGGCGGAAGAACTCTTCGAGACCATTTCCGAATTCGCTGGTTTGGATCTCCAGCGCGTAATGGCGGCTTACCGTTGTCAGTGCATCTGCATAAACCAGCGCACCTTTCAGCAGGTTGACCTTGTCATACATCTCCAGCTTGTCCATCGTGAACATATCCCACGGCAGCAGGAGGTGCGGCATGATGTCGGATGGAAACCAGCCCTGGTAGCCCGCGTTGTGAATGGTGAAGACGCAGGGCACGCGGCGCAGAACCGGGTCGAAGAAATAGATGGAACGCAGGAAAATCGGAACGAGCGCGGTCTGCCAATCGTGCGCATGGAAGACGTCCGGCACGCCGAGAATCTTGCTGGCCTCAATGACTGCCCGGCTGAAGAGACCGAAGCGCTCCCAGTTGTCGGGATAGTCGCCGCTGGGGGTGGCGTAAAGGTTTTCGCGGTCAAACATCTCCGGGCAGTCAATGAAATAGACCTGCACGCCTTCATGGACACCACCATCCAGCACGCTCGCGTAACGCTGGTAATACGTGTACGGCATGGTGAGGCTGGGGATGACGACGGGCAGATCCGACAGCTTCTTCGCCACCTGGCGGTAGTACGGCACAAAGGTGGTGACACGATGCCCCATACGTACCAGCACGGGCGGCAACGCACCCACCACGTCCGCCAGGCCGCCGGTCTTGGCCCAGGGTACACACTCCGATGCTGCAAATACGATGTGCATCTACACTCCTGTTTCCATGCTCCAAGTTACTCTAACGAGAGGAGCACGCACACCGTATCAGATGCAGCCACGCAAACCAAAGCTCGGACAAAACTTTCTGGTGGACGATCATGCCCGGCATCACATTGCGGATGCGCTGGGTGATGTGTCCACACGCGCGGTCCTTGAGATTGGCCCGGGGCACGGCGCCATCACGACGATTCTTGCAGAACGTGCGAAAAAACTGACCTGCATTGAACTGGATCGGTCACTGGTTCCTGAGCTGCGTTTCAAGTTTCGCAATCATCCGAACGTGGAGGTTATCGAAGCGGACATCCTGGAGACGGACATCACGGCGCTGGTGCCTGCGGGCGAAAAGGCGCTGGTCATCGGCAATCTGCCGTACTACATCACCAGCGACATTTTGCTGCACCTGTGTGCGCATGAGGCTGCGCTGGAACTGGCCGTGGTGATGATGCAGCGCGAAGTGGCAGACCGTGTGGCAGCGCAGCCGGGCAATCGTGACTTTGGCCTGCTCTCCGCCACGGTGCAGATGTATGCGGAGACAGCGAACCTGTTCACGCTGCCGCCGGGCGCATTCAACCCTCCGCCGGAGGTGTACTCCACGGTGTTGCGGATGCGCTTTGCGCCTCGGTTTGCGGAGCTTGGCATCAGGCATGCCGCAGGTTTCGATCGTTTTCTGAAGCTGTGTTTTCAGCAGAAGCGCAAGACACTGAACAACAACCTTCGGGCCGCTGGTTATACGTCGCAGCAGATCGCAGAAGCATGTGGCGCCGCGGAGATTGAGGCGTCCGCAAGGGCCGAGGCGCTGCCGCTGGATCGTTTCGCCGCGCTCTATCGCGCCATCTGAACTACTTCACAGCCTCTTCGCTGGCCAGTGTCAAAAGGTCCTGTGCCTTGGCGCGCACGCGATCCATTAACGCTTCATCTTCCGCGAGCCGCTGGAGCGTGGGCCGGATGGCAACAACTTCCACCGCGCGATGCTCCTTTACGTCCGCCACCAGGCGATGCATGACTGCATCCAGGCCCAGGCGGTCGTAGCGATGCAGGCGATCCAGTTCCACACCGGTCTGGATCGTATTGGCGATGGCGATGAGGTAGTCTGCAGCCTCGCTCAATGGCTTGTTGTCCGTGTAATTGAAGGCGCAGTGCGACTCTGGTCTACCTTCAGGCCAAAAGTCGATCCGCTTCTGCCCCATGTTTGCAATGCCCTTTGATTTTGTCTCGCACGGCTGCATATCGTGACTGCCTGCAAGCAGGTCTCCGAGGCGTTCGCTGCCCGGGTCAGAGATTGCGAAGAAGATCATGCCGGGGTCAACCCCTTTCAACGGAGTGCCTCTGTATTCGGCTGCGGAGTGCGGCGTGATCTTGATCTGCCAATGCGGCACATTCAGTCCGGGGCGATCATAGACAAACGTGAGTCCATAAGCCCGGGTAGCAGGAAGGCTCTGACCTTGTGCGAGTGCCGGCGCCACGATCCATCCCAGTAGAGTAGCTGCGATCCAAACCTTCATCGGACTCCGATGCCCATCTGTGTCTGGGCAGTATGTACGTGGCAGATGGCAATGGCCAGCGCGTCGGCGGCGTCGGCGGGTTCTGGCGCTTTCTCCAGGTCCAGCAGGCGCGCCACCATGAACTGCACCTGCTCTTTTGCGGCCAGACCATAGCCCACCACAGCGGATTTGATGGACAGCGGCGCGTATTCGCTGACGGAAAGGCCGCACGATGCGGCAGCCAGCATGGCGACTCCGCGTACATGGCCCAGTTTCAGCGCGCTTTTGGCATTTGCGGCGAAAAAGACGTCTTCAATGGCTACGCAATCGGGCTGGTAAGCCGCCATCAGGCCTGTTAACTCGACGTATACCTGTTGCAGCCGCAGCGGTGTGCGCTCTTTCTTATTCAGGCGGATGGCTCCGGCGGCTACGGGCACAAGACGGCGCTCCCGCAGCGTTTCCTCCACCTGGACGATGCCCCATCCGGTGTATTCCGTGCCGCAATCGATGCCGAAAACCCGCATGGTGACGAGTGTACCGGTTGCAGACTGGGAACGGCGACGGGAGGTGGCGGAGTGGATAACCGGCCCGCATCAAGCTGTGAGATTTCATGTACCTGGCCGTGACAGAACTCTTACACACAGACAGGGGGTCTTCACGATAGTGTCAATGGTGTAGAGCGGAAACCAGAAACCCTTCCGCCGGAAAGCAGAGCAGAATGTCACCAGTTGTTGACCAGGTTGAGCAAAATACTTCTACAGCAACGCCCGCAGCGCAGCCCGCACGCCACGTCGCCGCAGCCGTTGAGCAGCGCGAAAAGGTGAAGCAGGATTTGCGTATGGGACGTGACCACCAGCAGGGACGTATCAACTGGATCACCACCATTGCCTTCAGCATCTTCCATGTGCTGGGTTTTGCTGCCCTGTTCTTCTGGTCGTGGAAGTATGTCATTTGCGCAGCGGTCATGTACTTCCTGGCGATCAATGTGGGCATCGGCATGACGTACCACCGCCTGCTGACGCACCGCGGCTACCGCGTTCCCCGCTGGCTTGAGATTGCCCTGACCGCATGCGGCACCATGGCGCTGGAGGGCGGACCCATTTTCTGGGTAGCCACGCACCGTGTTCACCATCAGCACAGCGACCACGACGGCGATCCGCACACGCCGAACGATGGAACCTTCTGGGCTCACATTGGCTGGATTATCACTGGCCGCGCCCTGCACAGCGAAACCGCATTGCTAGGCCGCTATGCTCCTGACCTTACCCGCGATCCTGCACAGCGCTGGCTGAGCAAGTACCACTGGCTGCCGCTGACCGTCGCTGGTTTCATCCAGATGGGTATTGGCTACTACATCGGTGGCATCCACGATGCGCTGGGCATGGTTCTGTGGGGCACTTTCCTGCGCGTCTGCGTCGGCGTCCATGCAACGTGGCTGGTGAACTCGGCTTCGCATATGTTTGGCGGTCGCCGCTTTGAAACCAAGGACGATTCGCGCAACAGCTGGTGGGTGGCCCTGCTGACCGGTGGTGAAGGCTGGCACAACAACCATCACGCGCATCCCGTTAGCGTCCGTCATGGCCTGGTCTGGTACGAATTCGACCCCAACTACTACGGCATCTGGCTGTTGGAAAAGGTCGGTCTGGCAAAGAAGGTTCAGGTCGCCAAGTGGGATCCGAAGAACCCCAAGCCGGCTGGCGCGTAAGCTTCCGACAGTGACACACGAAGGGCACAAAGTTCACAAAACTTTGTGCCCTTTTCTCTTGCCTGCATGACAGTGCCACAATAGACGTGCGATGAATATCACCCGCAGACGCGGCACCATTGCCTTCTTCATCACGCTGGGTATCTGCCTGGTGGGACTGGCGATTGCGCTGAACGTTGGCTGGATCATCCTCAACGTGACGGAACGCCGCGTTGCGCTGATGGTCATCGGCATTCTGTTCTTTGCCGTCATCATCGCCGGCCTTGTCCTGAACACGATCTTTCTGGTGCGCGAAATCCGCCGCAACGAACGCCAGGACAGCTTTCTGAATGCGGTGACACATGAATTGAAAACGCCGATTGCGTCCATTCGGCTTTATCTGGATACGCTGCAAAGGCGTCCGCTGGACGAATCGCAGCGACAGGAGTTTTACAGCCGCATCCGTGAGGATAATGACCGGCTGCTGGCCACGGTAGAGCAGATTCTGCGTGCAGGCGAGGCCGGAGCGAAGGGCGTCAAACGCAACCTGAAGGCGCGGTTGCCGGTGGACCTGCGGGCACTGACGCAATCCTGCCTGGAGGAGACCTTGCGGCGGCATCATCTTCCGCCGGACGCCGTGCAGTTTGAGGATCGCGCAGTGGGCAAAACAGTTCAGGTGATGGGCGATGCGGATGCGTTGCGAACGGCTATCCTGAACATTCTTGATAACTCCGTGAAGTATTCCCCGAATGGCGTACACATCACCGCAGAACTGAGTACGCCACGCTTCAATACGGCGACGCTGCGCATTACTGATCAGGGCGTCGGTATTGCAGCGGTGCATATTGGACGTATTTTTCATCGCTTCTATCGCGTTGGCGGCGTGTCGCTGTCCAAGGTGAAAGGTACGGGTCTGGGTTTATTCATTGTCCGCTCGATTGCCCGGCAACACGGTGGCGATGCCACAGCGCAAAGCCACGGTGAAGGCCGCGGTGTAACCATCACTCTTCAGCTTCCATTGATCACAACGGCAGGTTTGAAAGCCGCGCCTGCAGCGGAGGAAGCCACAGCATGAGTGAATCTCCCCTGATTGCACTTGTTGAAGACGAAGAACATCTGGCCGAAGCGCTGCTCTTTAACCTGAAGCTGGAGGGTTATCGCACGCACCACGAAGCCGATGGAGAAGCTGCTCTGAACTGGCTGCTGCACACACCGGAACGTCCTGCTGCGGTGCTGCTGGATGTCATGCTGCCCGGCATCGATGGGTTTGAGATTGCCCGGCAACTGCGCGCCGCAAACAACTACGTTCCCATCCTGATGCTGACCGCTCGTGATCGGCCGGAGGATGTTCTGGAAGGTTTTTCAGCGGGCGCGGATGATTACCTGAACAAGCCGTTTGACCTGTCGATCCTGCTGGCGCGCCTGAACGGCCTGCTGCGCCGGATGCAATGGCAGCGAGATGCCGCATCTCCCGTCATGGAAGCCGAGCCGGAACCCGTCCGGAATATCTATGAATTTGAAGGCAAAGTCATCGACTTTAATACGCTGGAGATTCGCGCCGGTGAAAAGGTGACCCGGCTCACGCTGATGGAGGCTGACCTGCTGCGCTATCTGCTGGGCCGCGAAGGCCGCGTGGTCTCGCGTAAGGAGATTCTGGAAGAGGTTTGGCGCGTCCGCGAGGATACCGACACCCGCGCCATCGACAACTTCATTGTCCGGCTGCGCCGCTACCTGGAAGACGATCCCGTGAAGCCCAAACACCTGCTGACGGTGCGCGGAGTGGGTTACCGCTTCGTCATGGGCGATGGGGCAGCCTAATCGACCGGATATCGAAGATTTTGCGAAGCGTAGGCGACGTCCGTAGCGTCCAATTACTACACTGGTGGTTATGCAAGAGGCGGCGCTGACATTGTGCGGATTCTGACGAAATACATTCTGCGCGAAGTGCTGTCGCATGCCCTGCTGGGTGGTGTGCTTTTCACGTTTGTGCTGTTTATGCGCGACCTGGGGCACATTCTGGAATTGCTGGTGCGCGGATCGGCATCACTGCAGGCTGTGGCGGATGTCTTTTTCTATACGCTGCCCACCACGCTTATTCTGACCATTCCCATGACGGTGCTGGTTGGTATCCTGCTGGGCTTATCGCGCCTCTCTGCCGATAGTGAAATCACCGCCATGCGCGCGGCGGGTGTCGGCGTTCTGCACTTTGTCGGGATCGTTTCCATCGCGGCCAGCATTGGCCTTGGATTGGGCCTTTTCAATTCCCTCTATGTTGCGCCCCGTTCTGCAGCGGCTCTGCTGCGATTGGAAGACAGCCTGAAGACGCAACAGGCCGGCTTTGAAGTGCAGCCGCGCGTGTTCTACGAAGACTTCAAGAACTACGTGCTGTATGTCCAGAACACGCGCCCGGGTCAGGGTGCATCGTTGTGGCAACACGTGTTTCTTGCAGACCTGACAAATCCGGCCACGCCACGCATCACCACTGCGGAAGACGCCGTTGTCCTTCCCGCTCCTGGTAACGAGTTGCGTCTCCATTTCCGCGATGGCACCAAGCACGAGACATCGCCGAAGGACCCCAACCAGTACGACATCTCCACCTTTACCGAGACGGACACGCCTATCCAGATCGGTTCACAGGAAGACCTGAAGCTGGGTCATGCAGACACGCCACTGGTTGCCATGTCTGCCACCGAGCTATGGCAGCGCAGGCACGAGGAACAGGGCCGCACCTACATGATCGAGTGGAACAAACGGCTCTCTTATCCGGTGGCTTGCATTGTTCTCATGTTGGTGGGTGTGCCGCTGGGATTGTCGTCGCGGCGCGGCGGCAAGAGTACCGGCTTCGTGCTGACGGTGGCCCTGGTCTTCGTCTATTACCTGTTTTCGTCCATCGGCGTTGCCATGGCGAAGCAGGGTAAGATTTCGCCCTTCGTTGGCGTATGGGCTGCGAATGTGGTCTTCGCTGCGGTAGGCATTGTTCTGCTGCGGCAGATGTCACGTGGTGAAACGGGCGTGATCGCCACGATGGCTCGGGGCCTGGCTCCCGTGGGTGTTTGGATGGAACGCCGCCTGCCGAAACGTTTGCGAAGCACGCATGCCACGACACGGCAAGAGAGCGGCGAACACCGCGCTGCCACCATAGTCCATCGTCCTACACGGCAGAACCGCTTCCCGCTTATCTTTGACGATTACATGATGCGGCAGTTCCTCACCACGTTTGGGCTGGTGTTGTCGTCGTTCATTCTGCTGTCGTTGATCTTCAGCTTCTTTGAACTGATTGGGGACATCTTCCGTAATCGCACACCGCTGATCACCGTGGGCGATTATCTGCTGAACCTGATTCCCTACATGCTGTACAACCTGACGCCACTCTGCGCCCTGCTGGCCGTATTAATTACCGTTGGCGCGCTCAGCCGCTCCAGCGAACTCACCGCGATGAAGGCCAGCGGTGTCAGCCTGTATCGGCTTATCGTGCCGTTGCTGGCGCTGGCGGCCGTACTTGCGGTTTCGCTTTTTGCTTTCGACGAGCTTTACCTGCCACAGGCAAACCGCCGCCAGGAATCCTTACGCTCTGTCATCAAAGGCAAGCCCGCGCAGACCTTCCTTCGACCCGATCGCAAATGGATCAGCGGCCAGCAGGATTCCGTAGGCGAACCCACACGCATTTTCTACTATCAGTTTTTCGATCCGGACAAAGATGTCTTCGCAAACCTGACGGTCTTTGAATTTGAGCCGAACAGCTTCCATCTCAGCCGCCGCATCTTTGCCGGCTCTGCGCACTGGGACATGCATGCACAACGATGGGTCTTGGGGAACGGCTGGGAGCGGAATTTCCAGGGTGACAGCGTTGCATCGTACAGGCCGTTTGAGATCGCGTCGTTCCCCGAGATACGCGAGCAGCCCGTGTACTTCAAGAAGGAAAGCCGCCAGTCGCAGGAGATGAGCTTCGGTGAATTGAATAACTACATTCACGATCTGCAGCAGAGCGGCTTTGACACCATGCGCCTGCGCGTTCAGTTGAATCGCAAACTCGCCTATCCACTCATCACACTTGTCATGGCCATCTTCGCTGTGCCGTTTGCGCTCACTATGGGCAAGCGCGGTTCGCTTGCAGGTTTTGCGACGGCCATCGGCATGGCGATTGCCTACCTTGTGGTTGCCTCCATCTTTGAAGCCATGGGCAACGTAAACGCATTGCCACCCGTGATTGCTGCGTGGTCACCGGACCTGCTCTTTGGCATGGCTGGTGGATACCTGCTGCTGAAGGCGCAGACGTAAAATGGATCTGAGGAATAAGGATGCGAGCACTGGCAGCAGCACTGATCGTCAGCACCACGCTGGCGGCACAAACCACCACCACAAAGAAGCCTGCAACAACGGCTGCGAAAAGCGCTACAGCTCCACAGAAATTGAGACCGACGTCACCAACACTTCCTATGCCAGCAGATCCTAAAGCTACTGAAGGCGTCGCCGCCGTGGGTACCATGCCCGCCGCGACCGGCACACCAGCGCAACTGTTTTCACTACGCTTCATTGACCTGAAGGTCGGCGATGGTGAAGAAGCCCGCCCATCCATGCCTCCTGACAAGGTGGTCTTCTATACCGTGCATTACACCGGCTGGACCACCGACGGCACCAAGTTCGATTCTTCTGTCGACCGTGGCGAACCCATCGTGTTCCCCATCGGCCTGAAGCGCGTCATCTCAGGATGGGACCTGGGTTTTGAAGGCATGCGTGTGGGCGGCAAGCGTCGCCTGATCATTCCGTGGCAGCTTGCCTACGGTGCGGCTGGCCATCCGCCTGTGATTCCTGAGAAAGCCGACCTTGTCTTTGATATTGAGCTTGTGGGGCAGGGCTTCACACCGCAGCCTGTAACTGGAACGCATTTTGAAGCGCCCGAGGCTGGCCCCACAATGCCTCCCGCGGCAAGCCAGACACCCGCGAAGCCCGCGGAACGGCCTGAGGAGCGCCACGAATAACCATGCTTGAAAAACTGCGGCCACTGTTCCCTTACCTGAATCGTTATCGCGGACATCTTGTCCGTGGAGCGGTGGCCGTTCTGTTTTACAACGCATCGAAAGTCGTTATGCCGCTGCTCATTGGCCATGCGGTAGATGATGTGGTTCATCACGGTGCACAGGGTATCGTCGCGCGCAATGTGATGCTGCTCATCGCCATTGCCTGTGTTGCCGCGGTCTGCCTGTATGCCACGCGATGGATTCTCATCGGCGCATCACGCGAGATTGAATACGATCTGCGCAACGACCTCTTCGCATCGCTCGAAAAGCAATCGATCACCTTCTTTCACGAACATCGCACGGGCGACATCATGGCGCGTGCGACGAATGATCTGAATGCGGTTCGCCAACTGCTGGGTCCGGCCATCATGTATTCGGCCAACACCGTGGTCTTCACTGCGGCTGCGCTGCCCTTCATGTTTCACATCTCGTCGCGGCTTACATTATTGGCGTTCCTGCCGTTGCCGATTGCGTCAGTTGTTGTGCAGTTGATGGGACGCAGAATCCATCAGCGTTTTGAACGCATCCAGGCCATGTTCTCTGAGATCAGTGCCAAGGCGCAGGAGAACTTCTCCGGTGTGCGACTGGTGCGTGCCTTTGCACAGGAAGAGGCGGAGATTCGTTCGTTTGAAGAAGCGAATCACGAATACATTCGTCGTTCGCTGTTCCTTGTGCGCATCATGGCCATGCTGTGGCCCACGCTGGAGTTTGTGCTTGGCCTGTCCATTGTTCTGACGTTGCTCGTCGGTGGGCACCAGGTGGTCTTAGGGAATATCAGCGCTGGCCAATTCACCAGTTACATGGTCTTCATGGTGCAGTTGACCTTCCCCATGCTGGCGCTCGGCTACGTCATCAATCTCTTCCAACGCGGCACAGCTTCCGTGATGCGCATCGACGAACTGATGAAGGCCGTGCCATCGATTCAGGATGAGAGCGGCAACGCAGTTGCCATTGATGCAGTGCCACAGGGCGAGGTGGAGTTTCGCGATCTCACCTTCGGTTACGGC